>CAMAGG010000145.1 GCA_945833805.1 uncultured Clostridia bacterium
TGCAGTTTCTGCATGATGAAGCCCTCGCCGCCGAAGAATCCAGCTCCGAGCTTTTTCTGGAAAGCAACGGAAAGCTCAACAGTCGGCGCAGAAGCCAGATATCCGGATTTCTGTACAATGAAGTCGCCCTTGCTGATATCCACCGGAATGATAGAACCGGGGAAGCTGGAAGCAAATGCGATCATTCCCTGTCCCCCGACCGCGGTATATGTATTCTGGAAAATAGACTCGCCGGAGAACATTCTGCCGAATGCCTTTCCAATTCCGCCTGCACCGGTCTGCATCTGCATATTCGGTGTCATCCACGACATCGCGCCCTTTTCACACATAACCGACTCCCCTGCTTCAAGGTATACAATTACCACGGGCAACGGCTCGCCTTTGATTTCGTACCTCATCGAAAATACTCCTTTTCATACAAATGTAAATTTAAGGGGATTTTGCTTTTTTTATTATACCAAAAATATATACTGTTGTCAAGCTGTTTGTGAATTTTATTTTATACCCTGCGAAAGGACATGACTATAAGATAGATCATGGTTATCAGCAGCGTCGGGCTTGCGCCCTTTCCAATAATTATTACTGCCGCCGCGCCTGTTACCGCGGAAATAATTCCGCACAGGCGAAGCATACCGTCCACGTTTTCCGGCTTCATCAATGCGATCAGCAGAAGCTTCAGAAGCCGTCTGCCGTCAAATTCGCCAATCGGCAGAAGATTAAACACTCCAGTGAAAAGGCTTACCGCTGCGGTGCTCTCAAGCCCTGCGGCAAACATCGCCGCAGCAAGCAGGAAATTCATCACGCAGCCCGCCGCATACACCGCCGCCTGTACTGTCGGGGATCGGCTCTCAGTTTCCGGAGAGGTTATGCGTATCCCCGCTCCGTAAAAGGTCACACTTTCCGGGGTTATTCCCGCTGCTTTCATGATAATAAGGTGCGCCAGTTCATGCGCCGCGCATATTGAAAGGGACATCAGCCCGAATCCGGTCTTATCCAGCCAGAAAAATACTGCCAGCACGGCAAAGAATGAGAAGTCCCACCGCAGCGAAGTACGTCCAAGTTTTAATTCTATCATGCCACATTCTATGCGGGATCATTATAATATAGAACGAGCCGCCCTGCGCTTTCCGCGGGACGGCTCATATTTTTCCGGAAAATCAGTCCTTGAACACCGCACCGGTGTTGGAGGAGGTAACAAGACCTGCATAGCGCTTGAGATAGCCGGTAAGCTCTTTCGGCGGGAGAATACCCTTTTCTTTACGCTTTGCGATAGTTTCATCGTCAACCAGCAGAGTTATGCTGCGGTTGGGGATATCAATATGGATCTTGTCGCCGTCCTCAACGAAAGCGATAAGTCCGCCCTCGGCTGCTTCGGGTGAAACATGACCGATTGCCGCGCCTCTGGAAGCGCCGCTGAAACGTCCGTCAGTGATGAGCGCTACGTTACCGTCAAGACCCTTTCCGACGATAGCTGCGGTGGGGGCAAGCATTTCCGGCATTCCGGGGCCGCCCTTCGGGCCTTCGTAGCGGATAACAACAACGTCCCCAGCCTTTATATCGCCGCCGAGGATAGCGTCGCAGGCTGCCTGCTCGCCGTCGAATACTCTTGCGGTTCCGGTGAAATCCATCATCTCAGGCTTAACCGCGCCCTGCTTGACAACAGAGCCGTTCTCAGCAAGGTTGCCGCTGAGGATAGCGATTCCGCCGTCCTTGCGGATAGGAGCGTCAAGCTTGTGGATAATTACGCCGTCCGCGTCCTTTGCCTTTGCAATTCTGTCCGCCTGAGTTCCGGAAACAGTCTGTACATCAGTGAAAACGTGACCGCCCTTTGAAAGCTCCCGGATAACCGTCTGGATACCACCGACAGCGTTCATATCAGTGATGAATACACTGGAGGCAGGATTGAGCTTTGCAAGCTGCGGGGTCTTTCTGCTCATCTGGTCGATATCGTCAAGGGTGATGTCCACCTTTGCTTCGTGTGCGATCGCAAGCAGGTGAAGAACTGTGTTGGAGGAAGCTCCGATAGCCATATCGGTTGCAAGAGCGTTCAGCATATTCTTCTTGGTGAGGATATCGCTGGGACGGATATTCTCCTTTACAAGCTCCACGATACGCTCGCCGGACTCCTTTGCAAGTCTGCGGCGTGCAGAGTTTACAGCCGGCTCGGTTCCCGCAGTGGGGAGCGCAAGTCCCATTGCCTCGGTAAGGCAGTTCATGGAGTTCGCGGTGTACATACCGGAGCAGCTTCCGCAGGTCGGGCAGGCATTGTCCTCGAAATCCTTTATTACATCGTCGCCGATCTCGCCGTTGGAATACTGACCGATAGCCTCGTATATCTCAGAGTAGCCTACGCGTTTGCCCTGAACGCAGCCGGGGTTCATCGGACCACCGCTGCAAAAGATAGCGGGCAGGTTCATTCTGGACGCAGCAAGCACCATTCCGGGTACGATCTTATCGCAGTTCGGAATGAACACGACACCGTCCAGCGGGTGCGCGGTGAGCATTACCTCAATGCTGTCCGCGATAAGCTCTCTTGAAGCAAGGGAATATCTCATGCCCTTGTGGTTCATTGCAAGTCCATCGCACACGCCGATAGTGAAGAACTCAAATGGAACGCCTCCGGCATTTCTGATGCCGTCCTTGACCGCCTTTGAGATCTCCTGAAGGTGCATATGTCCGGGAACATAGTCGCTCGCCGCACATACGACCGCGATAAACGGTCTGTGCATTTCGCTGTCGGTAACACCGAGAGCCTTGAGTATCGCTCTGTGAGGGGTCTTTTCTACTCCCTCTTTGATCAAATCACTTCTCATGACTTTTCCTTTCTGCCGGAAATTCCGGTATATGTATTATTGGCAGGCTTTAAAGAGCATTGCCGCCCCTATGATGCCCGCGTCATTACCGAGAGAGCATATAACTATCGCAGTATTTTTTTCGCTGTTTTTGGAATATATCTGCTCTGCGACAGCCTTTCTGAGGGGCTGGAGCAGCGTATCCCCCTCGTTGCATACTCCGCCGCCTATGCAGAGTATGTCCGGCTGGAACACGTTTATTACGTTGGTAATTCCTATCGCAAGGTACTTAACATATTGATCGGTGACTAACCGTCCGGTTTCGTCGCCCTGCTTCATTGCCGCGTATGCTGTACGGGCGCTTATCCGTCCGTCCTGCTTTATCATCTTCGTCATAAGGCTTTCCGGGAATTTCTCCGCATATTCCTTAGTGGTTTTCACAAGCCCGGTAGCGGAGGAATAAGTTTCAAAGCAGCCCTTTCTGCCGCAGGTGCATTGTCTGCCGTCCACCGAGATGACCGTGTGACCTATCTCCCCTCCGGCGAAATTAGAGCCACTGTAAATCTTCCCATCAATGATGATACCTGAGCCTACCCCTGTGCCGAGGGTGATGACCACGGCATTCTTCGCTCCCTTTGCAGCCCCGGCGCAGTATTCGCCGAAAGCCGCCGCGTCCGCGTCGTTTCCGAGGAAGGTCTTAACTCCGAGCCTCTTTTCAACGTCGGTTCTCAGCGGAACATTGTCAAAGCCAAGGTTGTTGGAATACTCCACCGAGCCGGTTTCCTGATTGCAGGTTCCGGGGCAGCCTATCCCTATGTAATCCAGCTCGGACGGGGCAATTCCCGCTTCCTTACAGGCAAGCTCCGCGCCCCGGATAATATCCTCAAGTATCTCAGCGTAGGGTCTGGGAGCGTTGGTCTTGACCTTTGACCGCGCAATTATACCGCAGTTTTCGTCCACAATGCCGCAGGCGATATTCGTGCCGCCGATATCTATTCCGAGATATTTCGCCATAGCTTCCTCCGTGTCTGTCAGATAATGTCAGTAAGAATGATCGTACCCTTTCCGGAAATGGTGTATTCCCCTGTTCCTGCGCTTACAAACAGGCTGTCGCCTTTCTTCGCGCTGACCTTCTCCGCGCCGGAGCATACCTCGAACGCTCCGTCAAGCACCAGAAGCGAATTGAACGACCCGCTGCCGGCGATGAGCTTCGCAGTTCCGTCAAGCTCCAGCTTGTTCACGTTAAAATACTCGCAGGAACGCAGCAGGGTCTTTATGCCGCCCTCGATCTTTTCAGGAGTTCCCTGCGCGGTGGTAGGGTACTTCGGCGGAACGAGGTTTGTTACCTCCTTAGCCTTTTCAACGTGCAGCTCCCGAGGCTTTCCGTCCTTGCCGACTCTGCCGTAATCGTAGATGCGGTAGGTGGTGTTGGAGTTCTGCTGTATCTCGGCAATAAGGATTCCCTTGCCGATCGCATGGAGAGTTCCGCTCTCAATGAAGAAAACATCGCCCTTGTGTACCGGAACATTATTTGTCACCTCAAGCAGGGTATTGTCCGCAATTCTCCGGGCGAATTCCTCCTTTGAGATCTCGTGCTTGAAGCCGTACAGCAACTCCGCGCCCTCGTCGCAGTCAACGATGTACCACATCTCGGTTTTGCCGTATTCGCCCTCGACCCGCAGCGCATAATCATTTGAGGGGTGTACCTGAACGGAAAGATTGTCCTTTGCGTCGATCAGCTTGATCAGCACCGGGAAGTACTCAAAACGGTCGCAGTTGCTTCCAAGTACGCTCTTTCCCTTTTCCGCGATATAGTCTGAAAGGGTCTTTCCTTCAAATTCACCGCCGGTGATAACACTCTGACCGTCCTTGTGGCAGGAAAGCTCCCAGCTCTCAGCGATCTTGTCCGAATCAAGCTCCTTGCCGTATTCCTCGCGAAGTCTGTTGCCGCCCCAGATATAATCCTTGCAGGGGGCTTTTAACTTTAATATTGCCATAGTAATATGTATCCTTTCTGTCAGCAGCTCAGTAACCCAAGCTCTCGTTGACAATAATTACCTTTATTCTGTCCGGGACGCGCTGCTGACCCATTCTTACATAGGAGCAGCAGATCCTGCCCTTGCTTCGGCAGTGAGCGCAGTTTCCCATGGTTTCGCAGGGAGTTCCGGAATGCAGCCGCTGGGTGTTCTTCGGAGCAGCGACCTGCTCCACCCGCTTCACAGCTTCGTCCATATCCCTGACGATCTTGTTCGTGCCGACGACAAGCACCACCTGCTTCGGGCCGTATATCATTGCGGAAACGCGGTTTCCCCTGCCGTCAACATTATACAGCTCGCCGTCCTCAGTGACCGCATTAGAGCTTGCGAAAAAGCTGTCGGAAACGAAAGCCTTATGCAGGATATCCTCCACCTCCTCCGGGGTCTTTCCCTCGGAGCGGTCAAGGTAGATCCCCTTGAACTCGTTCATCAACAGTGCCTTTACGCCGCTCTCCTCCAGCGTCACAGAACCTCCCGCGGTAATGAGCCTGTCGTTCTTCACCAGTTCCCTCACGATATCGTAAAGCTGATCACGGCTTTCCGCGAAATATGGCTTCATGTTGTTCTTTTCGAGCGCGTTCATCGTGCGCTGAATTCTTTCGTCCATAGCGACCTCCTTTTATTGATCCTGACCGGATTTCTGACGAATAGTCAGCACGGAATTTTCCGATATGGTAAAGTTGCCGTCGCCGCCGTATTCGCCGTAGGGAACATAATATTCCGCCGGATTAATTCCGTACTGGACTGTATTCAGCATCGCCGCCTTGTGAGCAAGGTATATCTCCTCTGTGAGATCGGTTTCAGCGCCCTCAATGATCTCTTTGGCAAAAGTATCCAGCAGCGAGCTGTCCATAAACGAAACATTCTGATTCAAAAGCTCGATAAGCAGCGAGCCGATCATATTGTAGCGATAGGACTCACCCTCATCGAATTCAGCAAACATGATATAGCGGTAAACCATTTCGGCAGAGAAGTACTGTTTGCCGGAATTGATCGCCTCAGACTCGGCTCCGTCAGTGATGAGAAGCGTTTTCGCCACATCGTATTCAACATTTCCACACAGGGCAATGAGATCAACCAGACTGCTGCGATCAAACTTGATATATCCGTCAAAGTTTATTCCGCACTCATCGGAAACTGCCTTTGCTACACCATCTCCGCCCTGCGCGGCATAAATATTCGGCAGGGTGCGTCCGGTACGCGCGAGAGCGATTCCATTATTGACCGGAATAAACGTGAACCGGTTCTCCACTGCATTGTAAGCGGCGATAATGAAAAGCTCCGGCATATCATTCTCTCCGTCGGAGATCATTGTCATAACAGACAGATTCATGCTGGAATCAGGCACAAAGTCCTCGGAAAGCTCACCGTCAACAGTAAGCCCTGTTTCCTGACTCTCCGGGAACAGAAAATCGCGGAAGGATACTATCGCCATGATTATCAGAGCAAGCGTTACTCCGAATGCGATAAAATATATATACCAGTTGCTTCTTCTGCGTACAGCCATATTATTAACCTTTCGTATCCACAGTTTCTAAAAATATTTCC
>CAMAGG010000146.1 GCA_945833805.1 uncultured Clostridia bacterium
TTTTGGTCATCAGATGGGTGCTTTTGCATTCAGCATTCAATTGAATTGAATGACAGGTTTTTGTTTTACTATTTATCATCACAAGAAAGCTATCTAAAATCAAAGGTTAGATTTGCAGGGATTCCTACGCTTGATGCAAAAGTACTTGACACAATCATAATCCCTCTCCCCCCACTCCCCGAACAAGAACGCATAGTATCAATCCTCGACCGTTTCGACAAGCTCTGCAACGACCTAACCGAGGGCTTGCCCGCAGAGATAGAAGCACGCAGGAAGCAGTACGAATATTACCGCGATAAGCTGCTGACATTTACACCCGTATCAGAATAAGGAGAAACGCCATGTCTTACTTCAACATAGTCGCCCAGACGGAAGAAAACACCGTTGTCACCGAATACAAGCCCGAAGCAAGGCGCTCCGAAAGCTATCAGTCCGAGGCGGAGCTTGAAAAGGAATTTATCCGTATGCTCACCGAGCAGGGCTACGAGTATCTCCCTATTCATAAGGAACAAGACCTTGTGGACAATCTTCGCCGTAAGGTGGAAGAGCTGAACGATATCACCTTTTCCGACGCTGAATGGAAGCAGTTCTTTAACAGCGCAATTGCTAACCCCAACGAGCATATCGTGGAAAAGACGCGCAAGATTCAGGAAGACTATGTTCAGGTACTCCGCCGTGATGACGGTTCTTCAAAGAACATCATGCTCATTGACAAGAAAAATATCCACAACAACCGCCTTCAGGTCATAAACCAATACACCGTAGGCAAGGACAACGGCGCAAAGTATGACAACCGCTATGATGTCACAGTACTTGTGAACGGTTTGCCGCTGGTACATATCGAGCTGAAAAGGCGCGGCGTGGCTATCCGAGAAGCATTTAACCAGATAGACCGCTATCAGCGCGACAGCTTCTGGGCAGGCTGCGGATTGTATGAGTATGTGCAGGTATTCGTCATCAGCAACGGCACGAATACGAAATACTACTCTAACAGCACAAGATTCAACGTTATCAAGGACGCAAATTCCGCTAAATCCAAGAAAGAAAAGACCAGCAACAGCTTTGAGTTCACTTCATTCTGGGCTGATTCAAAAAACAAGGTCATTCCCGACCTTGTTGACTTTACCAGAACATTTTTTGCAAAGCACACGCTGCTTAATATCCTGACAAAGTATTGTATCTTCACCTCGGAGAATATGCTGATGGTAATGCGCCCGTATCAGATTACCGCAGCAGAGCGCATAATTAACCGAATTGAAATTGCGAACAACTACAAGAAACAAGGCACTATCGCCTCCGGCGGGTATATATGGCACACAACGGGTTCGGGCAAGACGCTGACTTCGTTCAAGGTGGCTAGGTTAGCGTCAAATCTTGCGTTTATTGATAAGGTGCTTTTCGTGGTGGACAGAAAAGACCTTGATTATCAGACTATGAAGGAATACGACCGCTTTGAGAAAGGTGCGGCAAACTCCAACAGTTCCACCGCCGTGCTTAAAAAGCAGCTTGAGGACCCCAATGCACGCATTATCATCACCACTATTCAGAAGCTCTCGACTTTTATCAAGAAATTCAAAGAGCATGATGTATATCAGAAGCAGGTGGTTATTATCTTCGACGAGTGCCACAGAAGCCAGTTCGGAGATATGCACACGGCGATAATAAAGCACTTCAAAAAGTACTATCTTTTCGGGTTCACGGGTACGCCTATTTTTGCGGAAAACTCCGGTGCAGTGAAAAATCCGCAGCTGTTCACCACAGCGCAGACCTTCGGCGACCAGCTGCATTCCTACACCATCGTTGACGCTATAAACGACAAGAATGTTCTACCTTTCCGTGTGGACTATATCAAGACCATGGACACCGATGCGGATATTGACGATGAACAGGTGTGGGACATTGACCGCAAAGCCGCTCTAAAAGCGCCTGAAAGGATATCGCTCGTCACCGGGTATATACTCGACCACTTTGACCAGAAAACATACCGCGGCGATAAGTCGTATGTGTTCAACCAACTCACAAATATCAGCGAGGTGGCTTCCGCAGCGCATGGAAAAGTCGAGGAGATAAAGCAAAAACAGCGTATCAGCGGTTTTAACTCTATCTTTGCTGTATCCTCGGTGGAAATGGCAAAGCTGTATTACCACGAGTTTCACAAGCAGATGAAAGCAGACCCGTCAAAGAAACTGCGTGTCGCCGTGATCTACAGCTATGGCGCAAATGAAGCGGAAGCGGACGGTATTCTTGACGAGGAAAATCCCGAGGATACTTCTGCGCTCGACCAAAGCTCAAGGGATTTCCTTGAAGAAGCAATCAAGGACTACAATGAAATGTTCCACACATTCTACGACACATCAAGCGAAAAATTCCAGAACTACTACAAGGATGTTTCTTTGCGAATGAAGAACAAGGAGCTTGACCTGCTCATTGTGGTGAATATGTTCCTTACAGGCTTTGATGCCACTACGCTGAACACACTCTGGGTGGACAAGAACCTGAAAATGCACGGGCTTATCCAGGCGTTCAGCCGCACAAACCGAATTCTGAACAGCATAAAGACTTTCGGCAACATAGTTTGTTTCAGAAATCTTGCCAAGCGGGTTGACGCGGCTTTATCGGTTTTCGGCGACAAAGAATCCGGCGGTATCGTAATTCTGAAAAAGTATCAGGACTATTATAACGGATACATTTCCGTTGAGGGCAAGAAGATGCCGGGTTATGTGGAGATGATAAGCGACCTGACAGATAAATATCCTCTTTCAGAGCCGATGACCGAGAGCGAAGACAAGCAGAAGGAGTTTATTTCGCTGTTCGGCGCAATCCTCAGAATGAGAAATCTGCTTTCTTCATTCGATGAGTTTGAGGGGAACGAGATACTTACAGAGCGCGATTTTCAGGATTATCTCGGCAGGTATCAGGACCTTCGTGATGAATGGAAAGAAAAAGCAAAACGCGGCGCAAGCAAGGACATCATTGATGATATTGTCTTTGAGATAGAGCTTATCAAGCAGATAGAAGTCAACATTGACTATATTCTTATGCTTGTGGCAAAGTACCACGATACTCACGGTGCTGACAAGGAACTTCTTCTCACCATCAGAAAGGCGGTTGACGCAAGCCCTGAACTGCGCAGCAAGAAGCAGCTTATTGAGAGCTTTATTGCAGGGATAAACGATGTTGATGATGTAATGAACGAGTGGCACACATTCGTTGCAGAGCAGCGCGAGAATGACCTTAATGCCATCATCGCCGAGGAGAAACTAAAACCCGAAGAAACCCGCAAATATATTGAACACGCTTTCCGTGACGGAGAAATAAAAACATCCGGCACTGATATTGAAAAAATAATGCCTCCCACAAGCCGATTTGGCGGAGGCGGACGTGCCGAAAAGAAGCAGTGCGTTATCGACAAGCTAAAAGGTTTCTTTGAAAAATACTTCGGCCTTGGTTGGTATCAGGCTTGATAATACCTACCGACTTTTTAATGCGAAAGGAATACCAAATGGCAGATAATACAGAAAAAACAGTATGGGGTATACATGGGCAAGACGACCATCTGTTCCTAAAGCAAAGCAAAATCGCATTGGGCTGGCATGAATTCGGAGATCTTAGCAAAGTCGAAGCAAACCGTGAAGCTTTTAAGAACAAGTACATCAACAGCTATCCTAACGCTAAAAAAGGTGCAATAGCAACAAGCTCCGGTATGCTGTACAGATTTATCCATGAAGTTAAAATCGGAGATTACATCGTTTTCCCGTCCAAGAGTGACCGTATGATAAATATAGGTGTTGTTGAGGGTGAATACACTTATGTACAGGAAGCCGGCGAGTATGTTCAGCAGAGAACTGTCAAATGGCTGAAACATCTGCCGAGAACAGCGTTTTCTCAGGGCGCTTTGTATGAGATCGGCTCAGCGATGTCGCTGTTTGCTGTAAAGAATTACGCTAGTGAGTATTTAGCTGCGCTCGACAAAAACTTTAAGGCAGATATTGTTGATACGGATTCTGACGAAAGCGTTGCTGCAACTTATAATGACATAGTTGAATCCACACGCGACTTTATTCTGAAAGAACTCAGCAAAAATCTCAAAGGCTACGACCTTGAAGAGTTCGTTGCTGACCTGCTAAATGCAATGGGATACAGAACAACCATTTCACCGCACGGCGGCGACAGCGGTATTGATATAACAGCATATAAAGACGAGCTTCCTCCGCGTATTCTTGTTCAGGTAAAGAGCCAGGACAGCGACATCAAGGAAACACTCATTCAGTCACTGAAAGGCGCAATGCGCGAGGGCGATTACGGACTGTTCGTAACTCTGTCAAACTACACGAAAAATGCAATGAAATATCTTGAAAACACGCCAATAATCCGTGGTATAAACGGCACGGAGCTTGTTGACCTTATTTTGAAGTATTATGACCGGCTTAGTGAGAAGTACAAAAAGATGATACCTCTCAAGATGGTATATATTCCGGTATCAAATGATGAGGAGCGATGAGTAGATAAAGGTGTTATGCCATTAACCGGGACCTACTGACGAGTATCTTTCCTTTTCCACAAAACGGTGGTTATCCGTACATAGATTTCCGAACAAGTTTCCGAACGAAAATCCCCCCGAAATCCGCGTGATTTCCGGGCTTTCTATGTGTTCGTTAAACGAACGTTTTTTGAACGCTGTAAGCGTGATCTGCACATTCAGATACTAATGTCAATTATATATTCTCTCTCCTCTGAACGAGCCGGTCATTTTGCCTGTCCTGCATGAAATCTTCAGAAAACATATCTACTGCCTGCATGAAAGAAGGCCATTTACTGTCGAGCGGCATAAGCATAACTATGTTTCCTACCTTGCTTATAGCAACTTCGCTGTCGGTAAATCTGTACTTTTTCGGGAGCCAGACAGCCTGACTTCCTCCATTTTCAAAAACCTTTGCCGTCATCATTGTGCAGCACCTCCATTTGCTTATAGCACATTACTTCATTCTTACAATCTTCTTATCAGCACCTCTGCCGACAGCCTCAACCAGCTGTGCCGATTTCAGTGCCTGAATCAGATTGAACGCGCGGGTCTTTTTAACCCCAAGAAGCTGCTGTACATCAAGCTCGGTCATTTCTCCGTGCTCATCAAGATAGTCAAGGATTACCTGCTCCTGCTCAGTAATCTCATGGGGCTTTTCCGGAGCTGAGCATTTGTTCATGTTCGGCAGGGTTATCTTGAAAGAGTTTGAAGTAACGCTGATTTCCGGCTGTTCCTTGCAGTCGGAATAAAGGGCGAAAATCCTGCGAATGCCTGTGCCGTAGGACTCGATGAAATTCAGTCTGTGGAACATCTCTGCAAGGTTCCTGTTACGCAGCTGTGAAATGCCGTTTTTGATATCATCAGCCGAAAGCCCCTGAACAAGACCGCCCAGCGACACAAACTCCATACAGCTTTCGTTTACATTTATGATAATACTGCCGCTGAACGCATAATCTCGGTGAACAATGGCGTTCAGGAGCGCTTCTCTGAGCGCCTCAACCGGATAATCCCACTTGTCTATTCTGTTGATTCCGACAATAGTAGAGGGGTTCTGATTGCAGAGCATAAGATAATCAAACGCTTCCTCAAGCTGTGTGAATACAGAACCGCCGAACTCCTTGTGAGCCTTGAAAACCGTGTTGTTGTCGTCAGCAAAAACGGCTATCTTTATCGTATGCTCGCACTGGTCGGAGATTATCTTTGCCAGATTTGTATAGAGGTTGTCGGAAAGGCTGCATATCCCCAGCGCGGGGTATTTCTCGCTGCTGAAATCAACCTTGTGCTCCCTGAACACCTTTTCGGCAGCGAAGAATGTAAGCTCCTGCTCCAACGAACGGGCAGTTTCGTAAACATCACCGTCCGATATCTTTATCATCTGCCGTATCTGCTCAGTAGAAGCAGGCACAGATGACGCTCCCTGACGGACATATACTCCCGAAGGCTTAAGTCCCTTTGATTTAAGATAGTATGGCTTTGCTGTTCCCTCCGATACCTCAACTGAAATAACGCCGTTGCTGAGTGAGTATTTCACAAACATAGTTACATCGGGGCTTATAGAATCTCTGATGGTGTTAGTTACTCTGGTGTAGGTGTCGTCAATGTTCTCAAGCCCGACAGGATTGCCGCTGTCATCAACGCCAATCAGAAGCTTTCCGCCGTTTGTGTTCGCGAACGCAATTACTTCCTTGCAGATATCGTCAACATATTCACGCTTATATTCAATACTCTCTTTTTCATAATTCATATCAGCACCTCCGTTGTCTGTTACTATAAGTAT
>CAMAGG010000147.1 GCA_945833805.1 uncultured Clostridia bacterium
TACGATCATCGGACAGTATTTCAACTGCATAACTCCCTCTGCTTCCGGTGGACAGCCCATGCAGGCATATTACCTCGTAAAGTTCGGAGTGCCGCTTGGCAGCGGTATTACTGCCCTGCTCAGCAGGTTTATTGTGTATCAGTTCGTGCTGACTATGTACTCTGTTTTCACGCTGGTGGTAGGATTCAACAAATTCGGCGATGACCTCAATCAAAAAGGGCTTATGTTGTTCGTGCTGATAGGATTTGTCATAAACACTGCGGTCATTGTGGCGCTTATCTCTATCGCTATATTCAAAAAAGGCACGTTAAAGCTTGCCAACTGGCTGATATCGCTGCTTGCAAAGCTCCACCTGATGAAGCACCCGGTCAAGTGGCGGCTTTATATCACGAAAGAAGTAAACAAGTTTTATAACAATTTCAAGTATCTGAAAAAGAATATCCCGCTGATAATCAAGGCGTGTTTCTTCACGTTCATTCAGCTTTCGCTCTATCTCAGCATTTCCTATGTCCTCTATCGTGGATTTGGAATGAACGACGCAAGCCTGCTCCAGATAATGAGTTATCAGGCTTATGTGCTGATGATCTCCTCATATATCCCCCTGCCCGGCGCTATGGGCGGCGCGGAGCTTGGATATTACGGATTTTTCAAGGATATCTTCACAGAGCAGTACGTAAATACTTCAATGATGCTGTGGAGAATTATGACCTTCTATCTGCCGATCATCGTCGGGCTTGGATTTACCCTCACAATGAAAAATAAGGGAATTGACGCTCCCACCGATGAAGAAGCCAAGGAAACCATGTACAAAATGGAGCAGCAAATCACCTCAACCGATCAGGATATAAAATAAAAAGAATAAGGACAGATAAGAAATGTAATATTTATTACCTCATTGAACATAATCAAATTATATAAAATAAGGAAGTAGACAAATGGCTGATTTAAAACACGAAATCGAAAGACGGCGCACTTTTGCGATCATTTCGCACCCTGACGCCGGAAAGACGACCCTCACTGAAAAATTCCTGCTGTACGGAGGCGCGATATCCCTCGCCGGAGCGGTAAAGGGCAAGAAGAACGCCCGCCATGCGGTCTCAGACTGGATGGAGATCGAAAAGCAGAGAGGTATCTCTGTTACCTCCTCCGTAATGCAGTTCAATTACGAGGGCTACTGCATAAATATTCTGGACACTCCGGGACATCAGGACTTCTCGGAGGACACCTACCGCACGCTTATGGCAGCCGACAGCGCGGTAATGGTAATTGACGCGGCAAAGGGCGTTGAGAACCAGACCCGTAAGCTGTTCAAAGTCTGCGTAATGCGCAATATACCAATATTTACCTTTATAAATAAAATGGACAGGGAATCAAGAAACCCCTTTGACCTGCTTGAGGAGATCGAAAAGGAGCTTGGAATAAAGACCTATCCGGTAAACTGGCCTATCGGCTCCGGAAAGGAGTTCAAGGGAGTATATGACCGGGAAAAGCGCCATATCATCTCCTTTGAAGCCAACAACGGAACAAAAGAGGTTGCAGCGACTGAGGTGGATCTTTCGGACGAGTCCCTTGCGGATATAATCGGAAGAAGAAACTACGAAACCCTCACCGAGGACGTGGAGCTGCTTGACGGCGCAAGCGAGGAATTCAACATGGAACTTGTGAACAGCGGAAAGCTGTCGCCGGTATTCTTCGGATCTGCGCTGACCAACTTCGGAGTTGAGCCGTTCCTTGAGAACTTCCTCAAGATGACAACTCCTCCTCTGCCCCGGAATACTCCCGACGGAGTTGTGGATCCGTTTGATCCGGAATTCTCCGCATTCATCTTCAAAATTCAGGCGAACATGAACAAGGCGCACCGTGACAGAATTGCATTCATGCGTATATGCAGCGGCAAATTCGACAAGGATATGGAAGTACTTCATGTCCAGAACGGCAGAACGATGCGGCTTTCGCAGCCTCAGCAGCTTATGGCGAGCGAGCGCGAGGTCATCTCGGAAGCCTACGCCGGAGATATAATGGGCGTTTTCGATCCAGGTGTATTCTCGATCGGCGACACGATATGCTCTCCCAAGAAAAAGGTGAAGTTTGAGGGTATCCCAACCTTTGCTCCGGAGCACTTCGCGCGTATCCGCCAGAAGGACACCCTGAAGCGCAAGCAGTTCATCAAGGGTACAACACAGATCGCGCAGGAGGGCGCAATTCAGATCTTCTCCGAGCCGCAGAGCGGTTTTGAGGAGGTTATCGTCGGAGTTGTCGGCGTTCTTCAGTTTGAAGTACTGGAATATCGCCTAAAAAACGAGTACAATGTTGACATTATCCGGGAGGGTCTTCCCTACGAGCATATCCGCTGGATCACAAGCGAAAAGCATCTTGAGGGCGGTCTTGACGAGCTGAACAAGCTGATCCTTACCTCTGACACAAAGCTCATTCAGGACGTAAAGGGCAACTATCTGCTGATTTTCACCAGCGAATGGAATATCAAATGGGCGCTGGACAAAAATCCGGGGCTGGAGCTTGCTGAGTTCAACAGAGATTAATTTATATACAAAGTATTCAGGGCGCATGGTTTTTTGATCATGCGCTCTTTTTGTATGTTGCTGATAGAACAGTTTTCGATCCGCCGAGCAAAACAATACTTTGCAAAGAAAATGTGATGGCTCGGCGGAAATGCCAAAGGCGGCACGCCTTTTTCTCGGTCTTATTCCGTCAGATATGCCTCGGTGTTACTGTACATTGCATGAAAAATCAAAAAAACCCGGCACAGATTGACATAATTTTCCGGCTTTAGAATATATAATATTAGTAGAAAACGTACAAGTTGGTGAGTACAATGGTGATCTACGCTGACGTTCTGATCGCGGTAAATCTTTACATAAACTATTTTCTGATAAGGGGAACTGCGCTTCTGCTGCGCCGGAAGATAAAGCCTCTGAGGTGTATCCTATCCTCTGCGGCGGGAGCCTTAGGATCGCTTGCTATAATGCTTCCGGAACTGCACCCGGTACTGAGTGTATTGCTGAAAGCGCTGCTGGGAACGATCGTTACAATTATCGCTTTCGGTCGACAGAAGCGTGGGGATTTCCTGCTGACTTTGCTGTGCTTTCTTGCGGTCAGCTTCCTCTTTGCGGGTGGAATGATGGCGCTGTGGAACTTTGCCGCGCCCCTCGGTATGTACTACCGCAACGGCTTTGCATACTTCGATATCCCGATCGGCGCGGCGGCGGTGATAACTGCTGTGGTGTACGGAGGGTTCAGGCTGGTGAAATGTATTTACGAAAGAAAACGCCCGGAGGTTCACGAAAAGGTGATACTCCGCAGTAATGGAATTGAGATCCCCCTTGACGGAATTGCCGACACCGGAAACTCGCTCTGCGACAGCTTTTCCGGAAAGCCTGTGATCATAGCTTCTCTTAATTCAGTCCGTGCCGCTGTGCCAGAAGCGGTGCTGAATTATCTCTCCGGGAGTACCTCGCAGCTTGAGGGAATAAGGCTTGTTCCCTGCCGGACTGTCACGTCTGACGGAGTATTACCTGTATTTCCCGCAGAGATAATCATTGACGGAAAATCAGCCGACGCGATGCTTGGAGTCACCCGGCAGGAGATATCCGGAGCAGACTGCATATTCAATCCGAATATTATTATATAAAATCAGGAGGTAAAATCATGCTTAACTATCTTAAAAGGCTTCTGGCGGAGGGGCTTGACGCATTTATGCGGTATGCGTTCGGCGAGGATAATCAGGGAGTCTACTACATAAACGGCTCGGAGTCGCTGCCGCCGCCCCTCACACGGGAGGAGGAAGAAGCCGCATTTAAACAGCTTGAAACCGACTTCCCCGCCGCGCGGGAAACGCTTATCGTTCACAATCTGCGGCTGGTGGTATACATTGCTAAAAAATTCGAGAATACCGGGGTTGGACTGGACGACCTTGTTTCAATCGGGACTATCGGGCTTATCAAGGCAGTGAATACTTTCAGTGTACATAAGAACATTAAGCTCGCGACCTACGCCTCCCGATGCATTGAGAATGAAATTCTGATGTATCTGCGAAAGACAAGCCAGCGGAGGTGCGAAGTATCAATAGACGAACCGCTGAACGTGGACTGGGACGGAAACGAACTGCTTCTTTCCGACGTTCTCGGAACGGACAGCGACTGCGTAAACGCGCGGATCGAGGACGAAACGGAAAAGCGGCTTTTGCATGAAGCGGTAAGCCACTTGTCGCCGCGGGAGCGTCAGATAATGGAAATGCGCTTCGGGCTGAAGGGCGGCAGAGAGAAAACTCAAAAGGAAGTCGCTGATGAAATAGGAATTTCCCAGAGCTATATTTCAAGGCTGGAAAAGCGCATAATCAAACAGCTTCGTGAAGAACTAGAAAGGGTCTGCAATTGAACAAAGGCGGTTGGAGCAGCTATCCGACCGCCTTTTGATTATATCCGGTTTTTGATTTTCTGCAATGCGCCCTTTTCCAGACGGCTTACCTGAGCCTGACTTATTCCGATCTCCTTAGCTACCTCCACCTGAGTTTTGCCCCGAAAAAACCGAAGATTAAGAATGTGCTTTTCCCGTGCGCCTAGCTGACGGATAGCTTCTTTCAGAGATATCTCGTCCAGCCAGTTATCGTCATCGTTATGATCACCAAGCTGATCGAGAACGTAGATCGTATCGCCGGACTCGGAGAACACCGGCTCATACAGCGAAATTGGCTCGCTTATCGCCTCCAGCGCGATCACCACCTCCGGACGCTCCGCGCCGATATCCTTCGCTATTTCTTCGATAGTCGGCTCCTTTCCAGTTTCGGAGGTCAGCCGCTCTCTTGCCTGCATTGCCCGGTATGCAAGGTCGCGTATCGAACGGCTTACCCTCACCGGGGAATTGTCCCGGAGATACCGCCGGAGTTCTCCTTGTATCATCGGAACAGCATAGGTGGAGAATTTCACCGGCTGTGTGATATCGAAATTATCTATCGCCTTTATAAGCCCGATGCAGCCCACCTGAAACAGATCGTCGGCGCTTTCTCCCCTGCCGGCAAACCGCTGTATCACGCTCAGCACAAGCCTCAGATTGCCGTTTATCAGATCCTCCCGCGCCTGCATATCCCCTGCCTTTACTTTCCTGAGAAGCTCCATCTTCTCGCTCTCTTTGAGTACCTTTAGCTGAGAGGTATTTACGCCGCTTATTTCAACCTTGTTATAATACAGAAAAACCACTCCCGACCTACTTGATTTTGCACAAGTAGTATTGTCAGAAAGTGGTTTTGATATTCTGTAAATTATTGCCTTTTTACTGATCCTGAGCTTCCTCGGTTTTGCCTAGCTTAGAAACAAGGACTGAGGTGAGAACTCCGAACAACAGGCACACAAATCCATACCCGGTCTGGAGGTTAAATCCGAAATCTGCCGGAAGTATCGCGTAAACCGATCCTACCACTAGTCCCATGATCGCGCTGTAAACCATAAGTTTGTGTTTCTTTATCAGTATTGAAATAATCTTTGCACCGCCGATAATTCCGACGATTACACCAAGAGCAAAGGGAATAATGACATAGAAATTAAGATCCTTAATCTGAATTGCCCCTATTACCGTCTGATAAACACCGAGAAGCATCATCACGAAAGAACCGCTCAGCCCAGGAATTATCATTGCGACCGCCGCGATCATGGCGCATACAAAGAGCTTCAACGTCATACCTATGCTGAATCCCTCAACAATGTCCGCAGCAGGAACTATATTCATCTGCTCAAGAACCGCAAGCAGCACCACAACTCCGACAGCGATAACAAACGGAGCTGCGCACAGTGGCTTTACCTTGCTTTCGGAGGTTCCCATGCGGTATATCATCGGAACGCTGCCGAGAATAAGACCGATAAAGTACATATTTGTCTGCACTCCGAAACGCTCGAACAGGAGCGAAATGACAGACGCGAAGCCAAGAATGCCTATTCCCGCGCCAAGTCCGAAGAAAATCAGGAACACAATGTTCTTTATGATCGCCTTTATGCCGGAGATCGCTTCAGTAAGCTGATCATATATTCCGAAAACGACAAGCATCGTTCCGCCGGATACTCCGGGAATGACATTGGCAATGCCGAACACAATACCGCAGATGAATACTTTGAGATAATGTAAAATCTTCTTCATTAAATACTCCCTTATTCAAATTTAGTTATCGAGCGGACTACCACATAGCCGAGGGGCAGATCGGAA
>CAMAGG010000148.1 GCA_945833805.1 uncultured Clostridia bacterium
AGCGGGCTGAGAAATCAGCCCGCATATTTATTTGAATTTCTGAGTAATATTAATAATAAACCCGACAAGCACCGCCAATACAAGACTTATCACCAGAGGAAACCACACATTTGCAAGCGGCAGACCGCCGGCATTCTCATTGATGTTCATTCCGTAGAAGCTGAACACTATCGTTGGAACTGCAATGATGATCGTCAGCGTTGTCATGCGCTTCATCACTATGTTCAGATTATTGGAGATTATGCTCGCGAAGGTATCCATCGTGGTGCTAAGAATGTTGGAATAGATGTTCGTCATCTCTATCGCCTGACGAACTTCAATCAGCACATCGTCAAGGAGATCCTGATCCTCCTCATAGAGCTTGATATACCTGCCCCGCATGAGCTTCTCCAGAACTGCTTCATTTGCTTTGAGAGAGGTCGAGAAGAATACCAGTGACTTCTCAAGTCCGAGAAGCTGTATAAGGCCCTTATTGTGCATTGATTTGTGAAGATTTCCCTCAACATAGTTCTGGATCTTGTCGATCTGCTTCAGATATTGCAGGTATCTTGCCGCGATCCGCAGAAGTATCGTAAAGACAAAGCGCGTTTTCAGATTTGTCTGAATTCCCTTTACGACGCCCTTTGAAATGTCCTCAACAACGGAATTTTCCTTTGCGCTTACCGTTACAACGTTGTTCTCCGTGATGATTATTGACATTGGCGTTGTAGAATAAAGCAGCGTTCTGTCCGGGTTGTTATCGGTTTCGGCAACAGGATAGTCCACCACTATTAGGGTAACTCCATCGTCGCTTTCAATTCGGGACGGCTCCTCCTCGTCCAACGCGGCGCGGACGTAATCTCTGTCGATACCGAGGTCTTCTTCAAGGTCGGATATCTCGGTTTCAGTAGGATTTATTACCGAGATCCAGCAGCCGGACTCCACTTTTTCTATTTCACAAAGGTGGCTTTCAATATTTCTGTAATATTTTACCAAACTCAACACTTCCTTTTCAGCGCAATTCAGCGCAGGAAGCAATAAAAGCGCGCCCCCTGCGTCATTTCTGTTGTCATTCTACTTCGGCATAAACCGGGGTCAGCGCTCATATTCTCACCACCTTGTAAAAATACTCATGAACATAATTATTTTATCACATTTCTGCAAAAAAAACAAGTGGTTTTGCTATTATTTCAAGAAAACTCAAGCGATAGTAATAACTTAATTCAATTAATTTCAATATTTCTTACAAAATAAGTGATTTAAGAATGACAATGCTTGACAAAAGATAATAAAGATGATAAAATATATTTTGAGGTACTATGCAATATCATTCTAATATAAAATCGAGGTAGTACTATATGAGAAACTTTACATTAACCGAACTTATTAAGCCGGAAGTGCTCCAGCAGATACAGGACGCATTCTCGGATTATACAGGCATGGCTGCCATTACTACCAATGCCGATGGTGTTCCCGTAACACAGGGCAGCAACTTCCTGAATTTCTGCACCAATGTGATCCGGGGTACTGTGCCTGGCATGCGCTGCTGCAAGAAATGCGACAAGGACGGCGCACTTGAAACAATGCGCACCGGCACTCCTGCTGTTTACCGATGCCATGCTGGACTGGTTGATTTCTCCGCCCCGATAATGGTGAACGGGCGCATGATCGGTTGTTTTGTAGGCGGTCAGGTGATTACAGAAGAATTGGACGAGGAGCTTTGTCTTAAAAAGGCAGCCGAATATAATATTGACCCGGAAGAATATATGACAGAGGCGATGAAAGCAGTAAGAATGTCCAGAGAGCAGGTTGAGAAATCCGCCAAGTTCCTGTGCGATATTGCGAAAGCGCTTTCTTCAATGGCTCTTCAGAGCTTTGCCGAAATTGAGAAAAGCCGCAGTCTGGAAATTGCTGCAAGATCACAATCGGACTACATTATCAGCGTGATCACCGACATTCTTAGCATCAGCGGAGAGTATCTACGCACCGCCAAGAAAGCGCTTAAATCACAGGATCCTCAGCAGATGAAAGAAGCGCTTGAGTTTTTGGCAAACCAGGGATCTGGCTCTTCTGGAATGATCCGTGATTCCATCACATACCTCAAAACCGTTGGAAAACAGTTCAGAATGAGCGAAGAAGAGTACTATCCCCGTTCGGCACTTAAATCTGTTATCGAGAATATACAAAAGCGGCTTACGCCTAACGGAATAAGCGTCAGCATGGAAATTTCCGAAAATATGCCGGAAATGCTGCTGGGCGACGCCGGCGGAATATGTCAGTTGATCGACAAGCTTGTTACTTTCAGCGCAGAACACGGCGGCAGGAAAATTTACATAACTGTCAATTCCTCAAAGCACTCATACGCTGAGGTGATACATATTACATTAACAACAGACCGGCTTTCAATCTCAGATAAAGAGATTGAAATGATCAATTCTGTTATATCAAGCTCCGATGATTTTTCAGCTTCAAGCTCCTCTCATGAGTTGGGTCTGTCCGTTTCAAGGTCGCTAATTCGCACAATGTCCGGAGATTTCAAACTGACAAAGGCAGACGACGGCGCAGTGTGCGTAATCAATCTTCCACAGCTTGAAATTAAGGGAGGTGCTTCCTGATGATTTTTGACTATAAAACATACGTCGAACTGCTGAATGATTTCATTAACAAGGGAGAAAAGATCAAATCATTCCGCGGTCCTATAATTACGGAAATAATTTCACCGCTGTGTTCGTTCCTGGGAATAGCGAAAATGAATGCGCTAGTGTACAAAGACGGCGATCAGAAAAGCAGCCACAGCAAACCTTTCGTTTATTACGACAACGGAAACGCAGACGAAAGCCGCTCTATTACTGCAGAGGAAACCATGATACGCGGCGGCTCTGTAAAATACTCCATTTATCCCGCCTGTGGTGAGCCAGACTGGACTGAAGAGGAAATCTTGCAGATCAAGATGCTGGAAAAACGTATTTTTGTTTTCACAGAACGCGGATATGTTATCAAGCAGATGTCTGAGCTAACGCTTCAGGATAACGAACTGGGTGTGAATGCTCTGCCCTATCTGATGACGACAGCCGGTTCACTTATACATCGCGGTCAGATAGGCAACTATGTCGCTGTGTTCTTTAATATAAAGAGATTTTCAGCGATAAACGAAAAGCTCGGTCGTGAGCTTGCAAACAAAGTAATGATATCGTTCATTCAGGGACTGAATGAAAAACTGTCCGGCGATGAGTGTATCTGCCGGGTCGGAGGAGATAATTTCGCGGCGCTGTTCCTAAAGGACAATCTGGATTTTGTAAAGAAGTATCTCTCTGGAAGATATGTAATTTACGGAGATCAGCAGGAAACTATAAATATCTCAACAACAGCTGGCTTTTATCTTATCCCCGAGGGAACGGAAAGCACCTCGGAAATAATGGACAGAGCAAGCTCTGCGTGTCAGCTTGCAAGAAGCGTTTTTAAACGTCAGTACCTCTTCTTTGATGAGGGAATACAGAAACGCCAGGCGAGGATCAGAGAAATCGAAGACTCTTTCCCAAGCGCGATCGCCCATGAGGAGTTCAAGGTTTTCTATCAGCCCAAGACGCTGCTCAGCAATTACCAGATCGCCGGCGCAGAAGCTCTTTGCCGCTGGTTCAGAAACGGAAAGATAGTTCCTCCGGGAGATTTTATTCCGGTGCTGGAGGGAAGCAAGGCTATATGCACCCTTGATTTCTATATGCTTGCCCATGTCTGCCGCGATATCCGTAGATGGCTTGACGAAGGCAGAGAGGTAGTCAAGGTATCGGTAAATATGTCAAGACTTCACCTCGGCGACGAGGATCTTCTGGATACGATCATCAGCATAATCGACAAGTACAACGTTCCTCACAGATATATTGAGATAGAGCTTACCGAAACTACCACTGACGTGGACTTTGCCGAGCTGAAAAAGATAGTATACGGACTGCGCGAACAGAATATCAGCACATCTGTGGACGATTTCGGAATGGGCTATTCATCGCTCAATCTTATTCGCGAGATGCCGTGGAATGTTTTGAAAATCGACAAGAGCTTCCTGCCAACCCGCGAGGAAAATCAGGATCAGTCAAAGGTGAAAATGCTTCGGCATATTATAACCATGTCGCAGGATATGGGGCTGGAATGCATTGTCGAGGGAGTTGAGACCGCTGAGCAGGTCAAGCTTCTGAAAGACTGCAAATGCTACCTTGCGCAGGGCTTCTACTTCGACAAGCCGCTGCCGGTGAACGAATTTGAGCGAAAACTGGACAGTTCCAGCGCGGGTTAATAACATGATGAAAAATGCGGCTGATTATTTTCAGCCGCTTTTTCATATCAGTAAAAGTTCGCAAACAGCACGGCGCCGGCAACTGTAATTATTCCGGAAACCGCAATCGAAAGGCTGCTCATTGCGCCCTCTGCCTCGCCAAGCTCCATTGCCTTTGCCGTGCCTATCGCATGAGCTGAAGTGCCTAGCGCGATACCCTTCGCAACAGGCTCTTTGATGCGAAACAGCTTCAGCACCAGTTCCCCGATAATGTTACCCAAAACTCCGGTTATAATAATTACCCCCGCAGTGATAGGCACAATCCCTCCAAGCTCCTCTGAAACGCCCATTCCGATAGCTGTGGTAATAGATTTCGGAAGAAATGTGATATATTCCTCATGGGAAAAACCAAAAAGCACCGCTAATCCTAGAACGCTGCCGAGGCTCGACAGTACGCCGGCAATTATTCCGGCAACCACCGCAGCCGCATTGTGCTTTAGCAACTCAAACTGCTCATAAAGCGGCACAGCGAGCGCAACAGTAGCCGGAGTAAGCAGCCATGACAGATACTTCGCCCCGGAATAATAGGTCTGATAATCAATATGCAGCAGAAGCAGCACAGGGATCGTCAGAATTATTGAGATAAGCAGCGGATTTAACAACGGCGATTTGAAGCGCTTTTTCAGAAGCGCGCCGATCCCGTATCCCGCAAGACTTATCAATACGCCGAAATATGCCGATTCAGAAAGAAACTCGCTCATTTCCCTGCCGCCTTTCTGCCGCGCAGACGTATTACCGCCTGGGTTATCAGCCCTGACACCGCCATGACCACAACGGTGGTGGTCACTGTAACAAGAATGAACTGGATCCACGACGGCGCAATTATCTCCCATGTGTCAATAAGTCCGACCGCCGCCGGAATAAACATCAGCGGCATTATCTGTATCAGGAACTTTGACGCGTCTTTGACCTCTGCAAGCGGTACAATACCGGTTTTCAGCGCCGCAAAAAGCAGAATTATGCCATAGATCCCGGCAGGTACCGGAACAGGCAGCAGCGCATGAAAAATTTCACCGATAAAGGTTATCAGCAGTATGATCCCGAATTGCTTTATGTACTTCATTTTTTATCTCCTATGTTCTGCACATTTTTTCAGAGCCAGCCAAGACCCTCTGCGAGTATTTTCAGACCTAAAATGATCAGCACTATTCCCCCGACAAGCTCTGCCTTTGACTTATATTTTGCGCCGCACAAGCTTCCAAGCTTTACGCCGATCGCCGACAGTATGAACGTCATCACTCCGATAATTCCCACTGCCTTGAAAACCGGTACGTTAAGAAACGCAAAGGTCACTCCGACCGCGAGCGCGTCAATGCTTGTCGCCACCGCCGGGAGCAGCATGACCGAGGGCGACAGCGACGGGTCGGGAAGCTCCTCATCGTCACTCCGACTGAGCGCTTCACGAACCATGTTTCCTCCTATTATCGTCAGAAGCCCGCAGGCGATCCAGTGATCCACCTCTGACACAAGCTGCGAAAAAACGCTGCCAAGAAAATACCCGATCAGCGGCATAAGCGCCTGAAAACTGCCAAACCATGCTCCGACAATACACGCGTGTTTAAGCTTTATCCTTCCGAGGGACAAGCCTTTGCACACTGACACCGCGAATGCGTCCATAGAAAGCCCCACGGCAAGAAGCAATATCCCCGCTGTTCCCATAAAACGACCCCCTCTGTATACTTGTACTCAGTACAATTATACAGATTCCGGCAAATACGGTCAAGGGGAAAAAAATCGCATAACCGCGCTGTCTGACATATTCTGTGATTGACACAGAGGAAAAAATATGTTAGACTAGGGATAATCTGATTAAAGCGAAGCGTAACAAAATCAGCCGCGTGAGTTGGCTCGTTTGAACGG
>CAMAGG010000149.1 GCA_945833805.1 uncultured Clostridia bacterium
CATAAGACTATTGAGGCTCTCAAGGATATGAATCCGGAGGACTACAACGCGATTTTCTATCCGGATAAAATTGAGATTGAGACAAAAATCAAGCCGAAAGCGAACGAAGTTCATGTGAAAATTGATGAGGACGCAGACGAGGAGATCATTTCTCCGCTGAAAACCACGTTTCTTATCGGGCAGGATCTTCTGGAATTTCTGGAAAATGACGAGTCGCTGCTTCTGGTTTTTAATCGGCAGCAGATATACTGCTTCCCTAAGCGATGTCTTTCGGTGGATCAGGAAAACGCGGTCAGGGATTTTCTGACTAACAGGCTGAATGCTGAGGACGCTGATTGATTTTTAACGTCAGATTTTATTTGCCGGTAAATTGTTGCAGAACTCTTCCGGGAATGCCGGGGATCACTTACAGCTCTTAACTTTTGGAGGAAAAATGGATATTGATTTCAGCTTGGAAAAGCTTTTGAATGTTGACCTTGAGCAGACGATGAAAACATCGTTTATTACCTATTCAATGTCGGTTATTACTGCCAGAGCGCTGCCGGACGTCAGGGACGGTCTGAAGCCGGTTCACCGCCGTATTATCTACACCATGAACGACGCCGGAAATACCTCGGACAAGCCGTTCAGAAAGTGCGCTTATACTGTCGGTGAGGTTCTCGGTAAGTATCACCCCCACGGCGACGCTTCCGTTTATGACGCGCTCGTAAGACTGGCGCAGGACTTCTCTATGCGTTATCCGCTTATCGATGGTCACGGTAACTTCGGTTCTGTGGACGGCGACCCGGCGGCGGCTTACCGATACACTGAAGCAAGACTTGCGAAGATATCCAACGAAATGACGCAGGATATCGGCAAGAAGGTCGTGGATTTCACCACAAACTATGATGATAAGCTTCAGGAACCGGTTGTTCTCCCCTCCAGATTTCCTAATCTGTTAGTTAATGGAAGCAATGGCATTGCCGTTGGTATGGCTACGAATATTCCTCCCCATAATCTTGGAGAGGTTATTGACGCGCTGATGCTGATGATTGATAATCCCGATGTTTCCATTGAGGAGCTTATGACCCAGATACAGGGTCCGGATTTCCCGACCGGCGGTATCATCATGGGTTACAGCGGTATACGTTCAGCTTACTACACCGGACGCGGCAAGATAATTCTGCGCGGCAGGGCTAATATCGTAGAGGAAAATAATCATACACGCATTATTATAGATGAAATTCCCTATATGGTGAACAAGGCGCGGCTGCTTATGAGCATTGGCGACCTTGTGCGGGACAAGCGTATCGAGGGTATAAGCGTTGTACGCGATGAATCCGACAGAAACGGAATGAGAATAGTTATTGAGCTGAAGCGGGACGCTAACGCTAATGTTGTGCTCAATAAGCTGTACTCTTTCACTCAGTTGCAGGATACCGTCGGAGTTATCATGCTGGCTCTTGTGAATGGTCAGCCTAAGATACTTACTCTGAAAGAATGCCTTGAGCATTATCTTGATTTCCAAGTTGATGTTATCACCAGAAGGACTAAGTATGACCTTGAAAAGGCTCTGGAGAGGGCGCATATCCTTGAGGGATTCCTTATCGCTATTGACTTCATTGACGAGGTTATAGCTATCCTGCGTTCAAGCAAGACTATCCAAGAGGGTAAGGAGCGTCTGGTAGAGCGGTTCAAGAATATTGACGTTTCTCAGACCGGGTTCTTTGAGCAGGGGACTTATTCCCTTACTGAGGTGCAGGCGGACGCTATCGTTCAAATGAGATTAGGTGCGCTGACCGGTATGGAGAAGTCTAAGGTAATAGATGAATTACAGGAGAAGCGCGGAGTTATTGCAGAACTGCGGGAAATTCTTGCAGATCACAACAAACTTCTTCATGTTATCGGCGACGAGCTGCTTACAATAAAGAAGAAGTACAACGACGCACGGCGCACTAAGATTGAACCGGTTAGCGGCGAGGTGGATATTGAGGACTTAATTCCGGAGGAGGACTGCGTTGTAACCTATACGAATATAGGTTACATCAAGCGTCAGCCGGTTGAGCTGTATAATATCCAGAAGCGCGGCGGCAAGGGTGTTTCCGGCATGAAGCAGAGGGACGAGGATTTCGTTGAGAATATGTTCATCTCCTCCAGCCATGAGAATATCCTGTTTATCACAAACCAGGGCAATATGTACCGGCTGAAATGCTATGAAATTCCGGAGGGCAGCAAGCAGTCGAGAGGTATGAATATAGTTAATCTGCTTCAGCTCAACGAGGGCGAGCGGGTCGCTGCGATGATGACTACCCATGACTTTGCGGAGAACAAGTATTTCATCTGCGTTACAAAGAACGGCACGGTAAAGCGCACCAAGCTGTCGGAATATAAGAATGTTCGCAAGAAAGGTCTGAGGGCTATTACTCTTGCGGAGGGGGACGAGATCGCATCTGCGTTCCTGACCGAGGGTGACTGCAAAATTCTTGCCGCTTCGAGAAACGGATATTCTATCTGCTTTGATGAGAATGACTGCCGTCCGCTCAGCAGACAGGCGAGGGGCGTCCGGGCTATCAGACTGCGCGAGGGCGACTATGTTGTTGGCGCAACAAAGATATTTGATATAAATGCGTCTATCCTGACTGTTACGGACAAGGGTATGGGTCGCCGGTGCGCTGTTACAAGCTATCGTTTGCAGAAGCGCGGTGGTCTGGGTCTGAAAAACTACCCGGTAAGTGAGGAGAAAGGTTACGTCTGCGGTATCCGCACTCTTGGTCCGGACGATGATGTTATTCTTATCAGTACTGACGGTGTAATTATCCGATTCAGGGCTAACGATATGAGAATAATGGGCAGACCGGCTTCCGGTGTTCGTGTAATGAGGCTTGCGGAGGACAGCCGGGTTGCTTCCTTCACGAGAACGGCGCATGATGATTCGGAAAGCACAGAGGAAATTGAGAAGGTTTCCGATGAGGAAATTCAGGCTTCTCTGTCTGCGGAGGCGGCTGAGGTCGTTGAGCCTGATGAAGCTCCTGACGATGAGGATAATTTCGGTGAGGCAGAGGGTAATTCTGCTGAAGATGAGGAATAATTCTCGAAAATAGAATAAGGTTCGCCCGGATTCTTTTATTCGGGCGAATTTTTGAGAATAGATATTGTTCCACATGGAACATTATCTCTTTTTGTGTCGAATGAATTTGAAAGGAAGATGAGAATGGGCAGCGCATATACTCTTGAAGAATATGATGTGGCTGTTATCGGTGCAGGTCATGCAGGGTGCGAGGCGGCTCTGGCTGCGGCAAGGCTTGGAATGAAAACTGCGGTGTTTACTCTGTCGCTGGACTGTATCGCAAATATGCCGTGTAATCCTTGTATCGGCGGGTCGGCAAAGGGACAGATAGTATGCGAGATTGATTCCCTCGGCGGGGAAATGGGACGGGCGGCGGACGCTACGTTTATTCAGTCCAGGATACTAAACCGGGGCAAGGGACCGGCAGTGCATAGTCTTAGAGTGCAGAGCGACCGGGTGAAATATCATACTTATATGAAGCAGACGCTGGAGAATACGCCAAATTTGTTTATAAAGCAGGCAGAAGTAACCGGGGTCGATGTTGTGGACGGGAGAATAACTGCGGTGCGGACTAAACTGGGGGCGATTCACCCGGTTAAGGCGGCAATTATTACTACCGGTACTTATCTGAATGGAAAAATCCACATAGGCGAGCTGAATTACAACAGCGGGCCGGATAATGTTATGCCTTCGACTGAACTGACCGGGTGTCTGAAGGCACTTGGGCTTTCAATGAGAAGGTTCAAGACCGGTACTCCGGCGAGGGTACATAAGCGGTCAATTGATTTCTCGGTTATGGAAAAACAGACCGGGGACGAGCAGATAATGCCGTTTGCGTTTGATAATGAGCAGGAGCTGCATAATCAAGTGGATTGTTATGTAACTTATACGAATGAAAATACTCACAAGGTTATTTTGGATAATCTGGACAGGTCGCCGCTGTATTCCGGAAGAATTGAGGGGGTTGGACCGAGGTACTGTCCGAGTATTGAGGACAAGATTGTGCGTTTTCGCGAAAAGGAACGGCACCAGCTTTTTGTTGAGCCGATGGGTCTGGATACGGACGAATACTATTTGCAGGGTATGTCCTCGTCACTTCCGGAGGACGTGCAGTTAAAATTCCTGCGGACGATAAAGGGTCTGGAAAATGTGGAGATAATGCGCCCGGCGTATGCTATTGAGTATGACTGCTGCGACCCCTTGGAGCTGCTGCCTACACTGGAATTCAAGAAGATCTCCGGGCTGTACGGCGCGGGGCAGTTCAACTGCACCAGCGGTTATGAGGAGGCGGCGGCGCAGGGTATTGTTGCCGGAATTAATGCTGCGCTGAAAATTTCCGGAAGAGAGCCGCTTATTATGGACAGGGCTTCAAGCTATATCGGTACGCTTATCGACGATCTTGTGACTAAGGGCTGCTCGGAGCCTTACAGAATGATGACTTCAAGAAGCGAATACCGATTGATTCTCAGGCAGGATAATGCTACAGACAGGCTTCTGCCTGTTGGTCACAGGGTGGGGCTGGTTTCGGACGAGAGATTTGAGAAGTTCAAGCAGGAACAGAAAATCTGCGAGGATGAAATGGAACGTATAAAATATGTTACAATTCACCCGAGTGAGAAAGTAAATAAGCTGCTCAGGGAGAAGGGTACTTCTGAAATAACCGCCGGAGTAAGGCTTATTGAGTTACTGAAAAGACCGCAGCTGAATTATTCGGATTTCGCGGAATTTGATCCGGAACGTCCGAAACTGAAATTCTCGCTGGTGAATAAGCTGGAAATAGAGCTGAAATACTCCGGATATATCAAAATTCAGCAGGAGCAGATAGAAAAAATGCGTAAGCTTGAGGAAAAGGTTCTTCCGGCGGACGTGGATTACAAGACTATAAAAGGACTTCGGCTGGAGGCGCAGGAGAAGCTGAACAAGTTCAGACCGCTCAATGTTGGGCAGGCGGGACGTATTTCCGGTGTAAATCCGGCAGACGTGTCGGTGCTGCTTATTTGGCTTGCTGCAAAGAATGGAAAGGGGGAAAATGATGAATAATTCTGAGAAAATTGTTTTTACTGTTCAGCAATTCGCGAAGGCGGGGATAACTATTGACGAAAATCAGGCTGAAAAGCTGGTCAGGCTGTGCGATTTTATGGTGGAATATAATCAGAATGTAAATCTTACCTCAATAACTGAGTTTCCGGAAGTGGTCGTAAAGCACTTTGTGGACAGCGTTCTGCCGTTTTTTATGCTGGATATCCCGCAGGGAAACTCATTCATCGATGTGGGGACAGGCGCAGGATTTCCGGCGCTGCCGCTGCTGATAATCCGCCCGGATCTGAAAGGTACTCTTTGCGATAGTCTTAATAAAAGGTGCGTTTATCTGGAAAAGGCTTGCGCAGAGGTCGGTATCACGGCGGAGATAATTCATGCACGAAGCGAGGAGCTTGGCAGAAAGAAACGGGAATGCTTTGATTTCGCCACTGCGAGGGCGGTTGCCGCTATGCCGGTATTGGCGGAATACTGTATTCCGTTTGTGAAGTTAGGTGGAAGATTTATTGCATTGAAATCCGTCAATGAGGATATTAACGGCGCGGCTGGCGCGATTTCCAAGCTTGGAGGAAAAATTGAATTAATAAAAGACTATGAACTTCCAAATTGTGATAAACGCAGGCTTGCTGTAATAAAAAAAATATCGCAGACTCCGACAAAATATCCCAGAAATTCAGCTAATATTTCTAAAAAGCCGCTTTGAAGCGGCTTTTTTTGGCGTTCTATGTCGTAAAATGTAGGGAAATGCGATTTTTTATTGTGGATAATATTTCCTTTTCATGGTATAATTGAGGTAACTTAAAGACAGGCTTGTTCCAGAAAGGAAGTATTAATTATGACCGGTATATTTAAAAGCAAGGAAAGGCAGATACAGAGAGTGGTTTCGATTGACGTGGGGCTTATTGTTCCAAATCGCTCTCAGCCGCGGGTGGAATTTAGCGAGGAGGAGCTTTCTTCTCTGGCGGAAAGTATCAAAGAGAATGGAATTTTGCAGCCGATAAATGTGCGACGATTCGGGGTGAATTACGAGATTGTAAGCGGAGAACGCAGGCTCAGGGCGGCTAAAATCTGCGGATTGGAG
>CAMAGG010000150.1 GCA_945833805.1 uncultured Clostridia bacterium
AATATTAAATAGCTGAAACGCTTTTTTGATATATCTGTAAAATTATGAAAAACTAAGGCAGAAAAAATCATGTATAGATTTTTCTTAAACTAATTAACAGAAAACCCCTTGACAAATTGGGCAATTTATATTAAAATCTTAATTGTATAAACGTTTTCATTGACGTTTTGAACCACAATTCGAAAAGGAGAATATAAATATGGCTTACATTTTAGGCGTTGATATCGGAACTTCAGGCACAAAGACGGTGCTTTTCTCGGAGGACGGAAATCCTGTTGCCTCTTCAACATACGAATATCCGCTGTATACTCCTCAGAACGGCTATGCGGAGCAGGATCCGCTGGACTGGTGGAACGCTTCGGTAAACGGAATTAAGGACGTTATCGCTGAAAGCAAAGTAAGCCCCGACGACATAAAGGGCATAGGTCTGTCTGGTCAGATGCACGGTCTGGTCATGCTTGACGCGGACAATCAGCCTATCCGTAAGTCCATAATCTGGTGCGACCAGCGTACAGCAAAGGAAGTTGTTGAGATCACCGATAAGGTCGGAGCAGACAGAATGATCGAGATCACCGCAAATCCGGCGATAACCGGTTTCACTGCCGCAAAGATCATGTGGGTAAAGAACAACGAGCCGCAGAATTACGAGCGCTGCCGCCATATTCTCCTGCCTAAGGATTACATTCGTTTCATGCTCACCGGTGAGTACGCGACCGAGGTTTCTGACGCAAGCGGAATGCAGCTTCTCGATATCCCTAACCGCTGCTGGTCTGACGAGGTTCTTGGGAAACTCGGCATTGACAAGGCTCTCCTCGGCAAGGTTTACGAGTCCCCGGAGATCACCGGTACGGTTACGGCAAAGGCTGCTGAGCTCACCGGGCTGAAAGCAGGCACACCTGTTGTCGGCGGTGCCGGCGATAATGCTGCTGCGGCTGTCGGAACAGGTGTTGTAGAGGACGGAAAGGCATTCACCACGATCGGTTCCTCCGGAGTTGTGTTTGCGCACACATCTGATATCTCCATTGACAAAAAGGGCAGAGTACATACCTTCTGCTGCGCAGTTCCCGGCTGCTGGCACGTTATGGGAGTTACACAGTCTGCGGGTCTTTCCCTCAAGTGGTTCAGGGATAATTTCGCATGGGCAGAAATGGAAACCGCGCTTTCTATGGGCGTTGATCCATACTATCTTATGGACAAGGAGGCAGGCAGCGTTCCAATTGGAGCAAACCGTCTGCTGTATATGCCCTATCTCAACGGCGAAAGAACTCCCCACCTTGACCCGTCGGCAAGAGGCGTTTTCTTCGGACTGTCCACCATGCACAAGAAAAAGGATATGCTCCGCGCGGTAATGGAGGGTGTTTCATACTCTCTGCGCGACTGCGTTGAGGTAATGCGTGAAATGAACATCAATGTAAGCGACATGATGGCTTGCGGCGGCGGCGGAACATCTCCGCTGTGGCGGCAGATGCTTGCCGACCTTTATGGCTGCCCTGTAAAGACTACCCTCAACAAGGAAGGCCCTGCGCTTGGCGTTGCGCTGCTAGCAGCTGTCGGCGCCGGGATTTACAGCAGCGTGCCCGAAGCCTGCCGCGCTGTCATCAAGCCTGAGAAAATTCAGGAGCCTATTGCCGAGAACACCGCTGAGTACGATAAGGTTTACGCTATGTACCGCAAGCTGTACCCGGCTATGAAGCAGTGCTTTGCGGAGCTTTCGCAGCTTTGATCCTGTAATTGCACAACCAACTCCCTCATGAAAAAATAGTGTCATGGGGGAGTTTCTTTAAAAATGCTCCATGGGATAGATGAGCTCAGAGGACTTTATTTTCATGAAATTATCGTGTCCTTTTCACTTAGGTATGCTATACTTTAAACAATTGATAAACAGGAGGAAATACAATGTATACCCCAAACCCGCACCGTTACGAAAAAATGGTCTACAACCGTTGTGGAAACAGCGGATTAAAGCTCCCGGCGGTATCGCTGGGTATCTGGCAGAATTTCGGCTATGAGAGTAATTTCGCCAACATGGAGGAAATGGTTCATACCGCTTTCGACCTCGGAATTACCCACATCGACGCGGCAAACAACTACGGCAATCCCTACAATGGCTCGGCGGAGGAGAACCTCGGGAAAATACTAGACCGGGGAATGCGGCAGTACCGGGACGAGCTTATCATCTCCACCAAAGCAGGCTACGAAATGTGGGACGGCCCCTACGGCGACAGAAACGGCTCCCGTAAGTATCTGACTGCTTCCCTTGACCAGTCACTCAAGCGTATGAAACTTGACTATGTTGACATCTATTATCACCATGTCTTTGACCCGAACACACCTCTTGAGGAAACAGCCCTCGCCCTCGACAATGCCGTAAGGCAGGGCAAGGCGCTCTATGTCGGCATTTCAAACTACAACAAGGAGCAGACCGCTGAGATCATGAAGATCTTCAGGGAGCTGCGCACACCGTTTGTAGTAAATCAGCCGAGCTATTCCATGCTCAACCGGTGGATCGAAACTGATGGCCTGCGGGATTTTGCAAAGGCGCAGGGAATAGGGCTTTCGGTATTCTCTCCGCTGTATCAGGGAATGCTCACCGACCGCTACCTCAAGGGAAAACCGGAGGATTTCACAGTTGACAAGCACCGTCCGTGGCTGAAAAATGAGCTTAATGAAAAGAGATTTGCGCAGCTTCGCGGGCTGAATGAGATCGCGCAGTCCCGTGGGCAGAAGCTGTCCCAGATGGCGCTGTCGTGGGTGCTCCGCGAGGGAAAGGTCACAACTGTGCTCATCGGGGCTTCCCGTCCTGAACAGATAAAGGAAAATGTGGAAGCTGTTTACAAGCTGGATTTCACTCCGGGGGAGCTTGCCGCGATTGAAACAGTTCTTTCTGAATATTCTGAATAAAAATCACAGTCACTAAAAAAACTACTTGCAAATTATCCTGCATTGTGATATAATATATAGGATAATAAAAAGAGAAGCTCTGTTTTTTGGCATTTTGCTGCGTTACGCGGGTCTGTTCCCGTCAAACGACAGTCCAGCCGCAAATTCAGTGTTTTCTCCAATGCAATGAGGATACAAGGCAAAGGTCAAGGGCGGCGTACTGCTTCCCCCGCCGGAGCAATGGGGATATTCTGATCTGCATAAAACTGAAAGGAAGTTGATTATGGCTAAGATTGCGGTTCTGGGCTATGGTGTAGTCGGCTCAGGTACGGTTGAGGTTTTCTATAAAAATAAGGAAAGCCTTGAGAAAAAGGCTGGACAGGAGCTGGATATCAAGTATATTCTTGATGTCAGGGATTTCGATGACAGCCCCTACAAGGAAAAGTTCACCAAGGATTTCAATGTGATCCTCAACGACCCGGAGGTAACTGTTGTTGCCGAGGTTATCGGCGGTCTCAAGCCGTCCTATGATTTTGTAAAGTCCTCCCTCATGGCAGGGAAGAGCGTTGTTACCTCTAATAAGGAGCTGGTCGCCGCAAAGGGCGCGGAGTTTCTCGCTATCGCCAAGGAAAAGAATGTAAACTTCTTCTTTGAAGCGAGTGTTGGCGGCGGAATTCCGATCATTAAGCCGCTTCATGCCTGCCTTTCCGCTAACGAGATAGACGAGATCGCAGGTATCCTTAACGGTACGACAAACTTTATCCTTACAAAGATGATCCGTGACGGCATGGATTTTGAAAAGGCTCTTAAAATCGCTCAGGAACTTGGCTATGCCGAGAGAAATCCCTCCGCTGACGTTGACGGTCATGACGCCTGCCGCAAGATCTGCATTTTAGCCTCCCTCGCTTTCGGAAAGCACGTTTATCCGGAAAGCGTACACACCGAGGGCATTACAAAAATCACCCTTGAGGACGTTGAATACTGCGACAGCTCCGACTGTAAGATCAAGCTGATCGGCTGCGCAAAGCGCGAGGATCAGGGGAAGATCTCTATCGGCGTGTTCCCGGCTGTTATCAGGGACGAGAGCCAGCTTGCAGGCGTAAATGACGTGTTCAATGCAATTCTCGTTCGCGGCGACGCTACCGGAGACGTAGTATTCTACGGAAAGGGCGCGGGAAAGCTCCCTACCGCCAGCGCGGTCGTTTCGGATATCGTTTCCGCTGTAAAGCACGCAAATACCAGTAAGTCACTCACATGGGCTGACAGCGCTCAGGACTTCATCAAGGATTTCGGCGACTTCAGATGCGCAAGCTATATCAGGCTTACCGCAAAGAATGTCGAGGTAACAAAGGCTGTTATCAAGGCTCTGTTCGGCGAGGTTACATACCTTTCCAGAAAGAACCAGCCTGAAAACGAACTGGCATTCATCACCGGTGTAATGTCTGAGAATGAAACCGTAAAGGCTGCTGAAAAGGTATCCGACGGCGCAGAAATTCTTGGCAGGATCCGTGTTCTGGATTATTAATATATGCGGAATTCGTCCGTAGAATAATACACCCGGAGCATTACCGGATTTTAGTTAGGATTTGGAGGATATAATATGGACGCAGAAGCTCCTAAGTATAAGCGCGTTCTGCTGAAGCTCAGCGGTGAAGCGCTTTCCGGAGAGAAAGGCAGCGGTTTGGACATACCGACGATCGAAAATATCTGCCGCAGCATTAAGAAATGTGCTGACGCAGGCGCTCAGGTCGGAATTGTTGTCGGAGGAGGTAACTTCTGGAGAGGAAGAAGCTCCGAGGGCATGGACAGAGCGAGAGCAGACCATATCGGTATGCTTGCGACGGCGATGAATGCGCTTGCAGTCGCAGATGTTCTGGAAAAGCTTGGCTGCACTGTCAGAGTACAGACTGCTATCACAATGCAGCAGGTCGCTGAGCCGTTTATTCTCGGTAAAGCGATCCGCCATCTGGAAAAGGGCAGGGTCGTGATCTTTGGCTGCGGAACAGGAAATCCGTTCTTCTCTACCGACAGCGCTGCTTCACTCCGTGCAGCAGAGCTGAGCGCAGATATTCTGCTCAAGGCTACAATGGTTGACGGAATTTACGACAAGGATCCCAAGAAGTTCCCCGACGCGGTTAAATACGATGTGATCACTCATCATGACATACTCGTTAAAAAGCTTCAGGTCATGGACAGCGCTGCTGCTGCGATCTGCACAGAAAACAATATTCCTATAATCGTATTCGATCTTAGCCGCCCTGACAATATTTACGACGCAGTTATGGGCAAAACGGTCGGAACACTTGTAACAAAGCACAAGCCCCAGTAATAATGCTAGAGAGGTGTCACTATGAAAGAAATACTTGACAAAACCAAAGAGAAAATGGGAAAGTGCGTCAGCGCCCTTGAAAGCGAGCTGGCTACAATCCGTGCAGGACGCGCTAATCCCAGCGTTCTTGATAAGATCACAGTTGACTACTACGGCGCTGCCACACCGATAAACCAGATGGCTTCCATTTCGGTTTCTGAGGCAAGGATCCTTGTTGTGCAGCCGTATGACGCTTCCACGCTGAAGTCTATTGAAAAGGCAATTCAGGCGAGCGACCTCGGAATAAATCCCACAAATGACGGTCGTGTACTGCGTATTGCATTCCCTCAGCTTACTGAGGATCGCAGAAAAGAGCTTTGCAAGCAAGTCAGCAAGATCTGCGAGGAGAGCAAGGTAGCTGTCCGCAACGTCCGCCGCGACGCCCTCGACAAGCTCAAGGCGAAGAAAAAGAACAGCGAGATAACCGAGGACGACCTCAAGGAAGCTGAAAAGAATGTTCAGAAGCTCACCGACAAGTTTATTGAAGAAATAGACAAGGTCGGCGCAGAAAAGGACAAGGAGATCATGTCTATCTGATGTCTGAGTTATCAGTTCCGCAGCACGTCGGTATCATCATGGACGGAAACGGCAGATGGGCTAAAAAGCGAGGTCTGCTGAGGAATTTCGGACACAAGCAGGGCGCGGCAGTGTTCAAAAAGACCATAAACTGGGCAAGGGAGCTTGGCATAAAATGTGTTACGTTTTATGCATTTTCTACCGAAAACTGGAAACGTCCGGCGGACGAGGTCAATGGAATAATGAACCTGCTCCGGCAGTATATTAAGGATATAAGAGCTGCTGCGAAAGAAAATATCCGCTTCATCTTTCTCGGAGATATTAACGGACTTCCCGCGGACATAACCGAGGATCTTCTTGATATTCAAAACTCCACCGTGAGCAACACAGAGTTCATCGC
>CAMAGG010000151.1 GCA_945833805.1 uncultured Clostridia bacterium
TAAAATTAAAATACAAAGGAGTGATCGCATGAAAATCATCAGAGCTGTACTTGCAGCGGTACTTGCCATAGAAATGACATTGGCGGCTTCCGGCTGTTCGGTGCTGAAAGATATCACCGGCGGCGAAACTATCCGTATTATATCAGGCTCGGAAAACGAAGCGCTTGAACAGATAATTGCTGATTGTGAAAAAAGCACCGGAGTCAACATTGAAATTACTTACAAGGGTTCTGTTGATATTATGCGGGAACTGAAAAATGGCGCGCCGGGATATGACGCTGTTTGGACGGCAAGCAGCCTTTGGCTCTCCCTCGGCGACGAAAAGCACATTGTCAAGCATGACGAATCTATCTGTACAACGCCGGTCATTTTCGGTATTAAGCAGTCGGTGGCGGAGGAACTTGGCTTTACTGACGGAGTGGTTTCGGTCAGGGATATTCTTTCTGCTATTGAGGACGGAAAACTGACTTTCTGCATGACAAGCGCCACCCAATCCAATTCCGGCGCAAGCGCTTATATCGGGTTTCTGTACGCGCTGCTTGAAAAGTCGAACGCGCTTACAAATGACGACCTCTCCGAACCAAAACTTAAGGAGCAGATAAAAAAACTGTTCTCAGGCGTTGAACGAAGCTCCGGAAGCAGCGGTTGGCTTGAGGAGATGTTTTTGGCAGGCGATTACGACGCTATGGTGAACTACGAGTGCCTTATAATTGACGCAAACAGGCAGCTTACGCAAACGGGCAGAGAGCCGCTGTACGCGGTCTATCCTTACGACGGACTAAGCATTGCGGACAGCCCGCTGGGGTATCTTGACCACGGCAACGAGAAGAAAGAGGAAGCGTTTTTAAAGGTGCAGGACTATCTGCTTTCCGACGAGGCACAGACCGCTATTGAAGCCACCGGGCGGCGCATTTCGCTGAACGGCGTTTCGGAGCAGAACAAGGCTGTGTTTAATCAAGCGTGGGGAATAGATGTCACCCGAATTCTATCCCCGATAACAATGCCATCGGCGGATGTGCTGATGAACGCGCTTAACCTCTGGCAAAGCAGTTTCCGAAAGCCGTCCCTTACGGTATACTGCCTTGATTTTTCGGGTAGCATGGAAGGAGAAGGAAACTCACAGCTGCTAAGCGCAATGCAGCAGGTGCTTGTAGAGGAATATGCTGAAGCAAATCTCCTTCAGGCGGCTGACGGTGACGTTAATATTGTGGTGACGTTCGACAACGACATAATGAATGTTTACACTAGCGCAGACTCTGACGCGGACAGCCTTCGGGAACTGTACGAGAACGTGCGAACGGAGCAAATAGGCGGCGGAACGGACATTTACAAACCTGTTCAGTATGCGGTGGAGCTTATTCGCGAAGATTATGACACCTCTGCTTATACTGCGGCGGTGATACTCATGACGGACGGCGCCTCTCAAACCAATTCCAAATCCGGGTTCGAGGAGTTCTATATCACGAACGGCGGCGATATTCCTGTTTTTTCGATAATGTTCGGTTCTGCGGAAAGCGCACAGCTTGACGATATTGCACTGCTCACCAATGCAAGGGTGTTCGACGGCAGAGAGGACTTAGTGGGGGCGTTCCGCAGCGTGAAAGGATATAATTAACGTGAATTACTATGACAAAAAGGAAACGGCAGCAGGCATTGTTGCGGGAATAATTGCGGCGGGACTGTTCCTGCTGCTACTGTTCGCGGTGAAGTGGAATTTCTTTATTTCGCTGGCGATAGCGGCGGCGGCTTATGCGGGGTTTTCGCTGATATTCCGCCCGGTGAAGAAGCTCGGAAACGTTGACGCCGACAGCATTGACGGCGGCGAGGAGCTTCTGAAACGCCTTGAAGCAGCGCAGGAAGGCTTCCTGCGTATTGAAGGCTCCATGCGGCAGATAAACGACATCTCGGTAAAAAGCGAAGCGGAGCAGCTCCACGCTGCTTCTGCAAGGATAATCGAGTACCTCACCGCCCACCCGGACAGAATTTATGCTGCGAGGCAGTTCATTGACTACTATCAGGAAACTGCAGCGAAGCTGCTTTCAAGGTATGCCGAGCTGGAATCCACCGGGCTTTACACCGACGAGGTGCTGCGGCAGAGGTCTGATACCCTCGAAGCGCTGAAAACCCTGAACCGCGCGTTCTCCCAGCAGTTTGAAAAGCTGATGAGCAGCGACATGACCGACACTGACGCGGAGATTCGGCTGCTGAAGCAGACAGTGAAAATGGAGGGCATTGAATGAAACCAAAGATCATCGGAGCCTTGATACTTGCTGCGGCTGCGGCGGCGGCAGGAATTTTCATGCTGTTCACCGAAAGCAGTAATGTGACCTCTCTCACCGGCTATCTTGGCGGTGAAAAGATAGGTCTGTTTGAGGACGAGGAAATAGCGGATTATATCAGAAAAAACTACCGTCTTGAGTTCGATTATTCCCGCGCCGGCTCGCTTGATATGGTGACTGCCGACCTATCCGGACGGGATTATTTGTTCCCCTCCAGTCAGACGGCGCTGGAATATTATAACGAAGTTCACGGCAGCGGTAAGGCGGAGGAAATAGTGTTTAACACGCCAATTGTGCTGTATTCCCACAAAATCGTTGCAGACGCACTTATTCAGCAGGGGATAGTCACACAAACAGATGGGGTATATTACGCGGACATGGAAAAGCTGACGGAGCTTATCCTTGAAGAAAAGCAGTGGAGCGACATAGGTCTGCCGCAGCTTTACGGCAGCTTCTGTGTGGACACCACCGACCCGGCGCGCTCCAATTCCGGAAATATGTTCGCGGCGCTGCTGGCGAACTCCCTAAACGGCGGCAGGACGGTGGACGAAAGCACGATTTATGACGTCCTGCCGAAGCTGAAAGAGATATTCTCGCGGACGGGCTACATGGAGACTTCCTCATCCGACCTGTTCAACCAGTTCCTGAGAATGGGCGTCGGCGCGAAGCCGATAATTGCCGGCTATGAGAGCCAGCTTCTTGAATACGCAGCGGACGACCCGGACGGCTATGCCGGAATAAAGGACGATGTAGTGGTGATCTACCCCTCGCCGACAGTCTGGTCAACGCATATCTACATAGCGCTTGATGACGCCGGGAAATCCGGAATAAAAGCGCTGACCGACCCTGAGGTACAGCGGCTGGCATGGGAGAAACACGGCTTCCGCACTAGCGGGTATTTGAGCGGAGGCAGCGGCAGTGCAGTCAGCGGAATCCCCGACACCATTACGACTGTTATGAATATGCCGGGTTATAATGTGATGAAGCGGATTATTGACGAACTGAGTTAAGGAGCGTATATGGCTGAAGAAATAACCCTCGCTTCTCTGGCGAGGGCTGACGGTAAGAATAATATCCGGCAGGAAATACAAAAGACTGCTCAAACCACATCGGTCACATTTACCGCCGAGGAACGTCAGCAGATAGACCAGATAAAACAGGAGCTTGACCTCACCGACAGCGTTACAGCGGTGGAATACGGGATAGGCAGTCAGAGGAAGCTTGCGGAGTTCGCGGACAGTGTGCTTGATAATTCCGGAAAGGGCGGCGCAGACACTGCGGAACAGCTTCAGGCGCTTATCGACGAGATAAAGGCTCTGGACGCAGGCGTCGTGTTCAAGAACACGTTCTGGGCGAGGATACCGTTTATCGGCAGCCGTGCACGGCGCATGAAGAAGCTGAAAAAGCGCTTTTCAAAGGCACGGATAAGGATAGAACGTCTTGAACAGTTGCTTGAACGCTCCCGTATGGAGCTGCTGCGCGGAGCAGAGCTGTTCGATATGCTTGGGCAGGAAAATACAAAGTGCTTCCGGCAGCTTACTATATACATTCAGGCGGGCAACGAGCAGTTAGAGTATCTGCGCACCACTGCTATACCGAAGCTCTCCGCCGAGGTACAGCGGCAGAGCGACCCAATGGCGGCGCAACTTCTATACGGCTTTGAGGAAAACCTCGCTCGGTTCGAGAATCGTATACATGACCTGGAATTAAGCCGCACTATCGCGCTGCAATCCGCGCCGCAGATGAAGCTTATCCAGACCGGAAACAGCGTAATGGCGCAGAAAATACAAAGCGCGGTGCTGAATACTGTTCCGATATGGAAGAACCAGTTTGCGGCGGCTGTGGGACTGACCGACCAGACTGCTGTCTACAAAACCCAGCGTCAGATTGATAAAATAACTAACGCAATGGTTCAGAGGAATGCCGAGATACTTCGCCAGAGCGCCGTCCAGACCGCTTCGGAAAGCCGACGCAACGGAATTGATACCGAATCGCTGAAAAAGGCGAACGACAACCTTATTCGGGTGATTGAGGAAACTCTACAGCTAAATCGGGAAAGCACAATGAAGCATCGTCAGGCGGAAGCGGAGCTTGGCAGAATAGAACATCAGCTCCGGAATGCGCTGTCGCAGGTAAGATAAAAAGCAGAATTAACCTGATTTTTACACCAAAACGATAGATTATTTTCATGGTCTGACGGGCTTGCTTTAAAAGCTGATGGTAAGCTAGCGTCCTACCACACTCCGGCAAATGCGGATAAAGTCGTTGACGGCTGGATAGACGAGGACAAAATGCTGTTCGGGTACAGTGCTTCTGCGGTAAGCGCGGCTACGATATGCGCAATACTCGGAACGCTCATAGTTATTGCGATACGGAAAGCACGGTCAAAGCTGGGCAAAGTAGTGGAGGCAATGGAACTTCTGCCGGAAATGCTGCCGGAAATGCTGCCGGGAATTGTACTGGTTATAGGGATAATGCTGTTCTGGAATCAGATATATGATGTGCTTCCGCTGTACAACACGCTGGGAATAATGATCGTAGCGTATGTGGCGCTGTTTCTGCCGTATACGATACAGTATGTCACGTCCTCGTTTACACAGATATCCGGCAGTCTGGAATCGGCGGCACGGGTTTTTGGGGGAACTCCGCTATACATATTCCGCAAGGTGACGTTGCCGCTTATTATGAAAGGCGTTCTGACAGGGTGGATGATGACATTCATAATCTCGTTCCGGGAGTTGGTGACGGCAAGCCTTATCGCACCGCCGAATACGTTGGTAGTATCTACCTACATCGTGCGTGAATTCGAGCAGGGGAGCGTTTCCGTGGGCATAGCAATGGCAGTGCTGTGCGTGCTGTTCACGACAACGTCACTGCTTATTCTAAATCGGTTTATCGACAGGCAGAAAGGGCGATAACATGAAACTTAAAATCGCAGGCGGCTGCGGCGAACACGGCAGGAACTGCTCCCTTGTAGAGAACGGTGTGCTTACGGAAGCGATGAAAGGAATTTCAGCCAGTGCTGCGGCGAGATAATTTCAGCTGTACGCCAGCTAAAAAAGCAATATGAAACGCTGTTTTTCCCGATACCGAAATACGGCAGGGGGATAGAACTGCTTAAGCTTTTACGGGAGAATTTCCCGGAATACATCTGCAGTGGCGACGAGCATTTTTTAGAGCAGATTCGTAAAATTCCGGACGAACAATACTGGTACAAAAGCGCGAATTTTGCTGCGTTCGAATACGAACCCGACCGCCGCTGCTATGTCCTGTTCCTGAGCGACCCTCAACTGCGTTCAGAAAATTCGCGGGTAGCCGCTCAGAGAGTGATCCGGGACGGGGGCAGCGGCGTCATGACCGGGACGGTGGAACGGGGGTAGTTCAGCGAAAAGCTCATACGAAATAGCGGAATGAAGCTCGTAAGATACCCTGTTCATCAGAATTACAAGGAATTTAAGCTGCTTGTCGATCGCAACAATTTTCAGCATGTAATTCCTTATCATACAGCGGAGTTCCTGGAAACGTAGTTAGCCAGAATTAAGGTACATAATTGGTTTAGTTTCTCAAAATATATAATTTGATCTCCTGCACAAATTGAAAAAAAGAAATATATCAAATCCGCTGATTAATTTTTACAGCGGATTTGTTTTACATACTACTGAATTGAATAACCGTAGATATTTTCGTTGGGTTTGGTGATAGATTTCCGCAAGCGGTTGTGGTATTGTGTTGTTCGAAGAGAGATGATTTAATGCCGGAAATCTCGGTAATTCCCGCCAGGAACGGGAGAGGCGACATAATCCGAGCCGCCGCTTATGCGAGTGTTTCTAGCAGCAGCGATGACCAACTTAATTCGTTCAACGCACAAATCAGATACTACACCG
>CAMAGG010000152.1 GCA_945833805.1 uncultured Clostridia bacterium
TGACCCTCGCCACAAAGTCCTTTGCGACCTTGTAGTTTACGTCCGCGTCCAGCAGAGCCATACGAACCTCGCGCATAGCGTCCTTGATGTCCTTTTCGTTCAGCTTGCCGCGGTTGCGGAGCTTGCCGAAAACGTTGTTAAGCTTGCCCGAAAGTCCCTCAAAAGCCATGTACTCACCCCTTGCTATATCATGGTCACCTCTAAAAACCACCGGCTAATGCCTTAGCACCCCATCTGCTTGCATATTTCTAGGGCAACACCGCACAATTACCGGCTATCGCCTTTGCCAAGCGACGGCTTCGCCTTACGCAAAGCTTGCTTGCATATTTTCCGTCATATTGCCCAAATTTCGCTTGACGGGCTCCAGCCCGCCTGCGCTCAATTGGTACGATCTGACGAAAAATCTGACTGCGCATCTGAGGCACTATGGTTTTTAGAGGTGGCCTCATGCTGTTGTCAGAGTCCCCGCTGAACCTCTCCGAGGATCTCCCCCAGCCGTTCAAAGCGTTTGTCGCTGTGTTCCTGCTTGAGTTCGTTCACAAGCTCCATCGCCTGCTCAAGTTCCCCGGACAGGGTGCGGAGCCTTTTGGCGATGCCGAGTTTTTCTTCCAGCTCGAAAAGCCGCTGTTCCCCCTTTTTTATGGAGTAAACCACGCTCTGCCTTGTGATACCGCCCAGCTCCTCGGCGATCTCCGCCAGAGAAAGATCTGCATTATACCTCAGATCCATAGCCTGCCGCTGAGAATTCGCCAGCAGCTCGCCGTAGATATCCAGCAGAATAACAATGTCAAGGCTGCGTTCCATGCGATTCTCCGTTTCAGCTTGGTGTTAGGTAAAAATACTTTACAGCAACGTTTACATTATATCATGTGAAATTCCTTTTGTCAAGGGGTAAATCCCGATTTTTCAAAAAAAATGCCCGGAAACGCTTCCGGGCAGCAGCTTGTTGAAAAAAACGCTCTTTCAGGGCGGCGTAAATCCGATTTTAAGCGGTGACCGGAAGCTCCGTTCCCGGAAGCTCCTCAAAGCCTCCCGCAAGGTAATCCTCCACAATATCCGCCGCATTGACCGGGGAAACGTCATAATCATTGAGCACCTTCGCAAATCTGAAGATCTCCCTGCGGTCAGCGAACAGGTCGGCAATGCAGAAGCTGCCGTACCTTACGCCGTAGGCTGTATAATCAATATTGTCCTCTGTCCTGCGCTCTTCATAAATAATTTCCCACATAATATGTACCTCCAATACACTAAATAATCTGCGGCATATCCGCCTTGAGTATATTTTAACACTTTTTGCGGTATTTTTCCGCAAATAATCCGTTAAGAAACCTTATTGCGCCGATTTTATTGCAATTTCGACAAACCGCTGCCTTAAAAAAAGTGATTATGCAAAAAATTATCGGTAAATTAACGCTTCGGCAAATTAACGCTTCTCAAATTAAAAACGGAAAATTTCCAGAAAAAGTTTTCCACGGATTTAACACAGTTTTCAACCCGGAAAAGCTTGTTTTCATGCAGATTTGCAGGTTTTTTCAACCGTTTTGTTGAAAACTGTGTCGAATTAATCAACCATTCAACCGTTTTAACCATACATTCAACAGTTTTTAGTGTTGAAACTGTGGAAAACTACAAAGAGATACGGCGCAAAGACCGCTGTGACTGCTTTGCGCCGTATTTCCTACAATAAAGCGGCGAATAATGATCCGCCGCTTCTTCGCTTATAATAATTACCCGATCCCCAAAGCCCCGGAAAGCAGCTTATACAGCGTCCTCGGAACAAACTGGAACGAAAACGTATCCGCCGCCAGAACCAGAGCGATTATCACCGTAAACCGTGAAAAGAACACTCCCCAGCGCCGTCCGGCAGAAAGCTCCGTCCATACCTTCGGAACCTTGTACTTCTTTATTTTCCTGAGCTTCGCGATTACCATGAATATCCCGACGATCATCAGCATTATCACCACAAAGCAGAACACAAGATAGAACACCACCACCGGAGTCTGCTCCGCTTCCCTTCCCGCAGCCCGCGCCAGAAGATAATCCCCCACCTCGTCAAACGAGATAAGGAAAAGCATGATTCCGGAAATACCATTGAACATGGCGTGCATTATCGTAGTAGTCACGATAGACTTTGTGGAAACCGCGATATATCCCAGACAAATGCCCAGAACCGTCGCGTAGAAGAACTGATTGAAATTCGCATGTGTAAGTCCGAAAAGAAGCCCCGAAACCAATATCGCAAATCCGTTGCCATAAGGTCTGAGCGACTCCATGACGATACCCCTGAACCAGAATTCCTCGAACAGCGGCGCGATCACCACAAGCTGAAACAGCAGTATCCCCGCGCAAAGAAGATTATCCGGCTTCAGCTCGTTCACCGTGTTGAAGGATTTGTACAGATCCGTGTCCTCGAACAGCTTTGAAACCAGCATAGTAAGCAGATTTACCATAAGCGCCATGCCGTAAAATGCCGGGAACATTCCCATTGCGCTGCTGAAAAACTCCGGCTTGCGGTATATCCTGCCGCACATACCCCGCGGCATTAGCAGAGCGATAGAACAGCAGATCGGAATTATATACAAAAACAGAAAGCTGAGCAGCGTTTCTATGATATAAGCCGCGTCCGACCCGAAGCCCATCAGCCATTCGTGCGCCAGCGACACCAGAATGCTCTCCGCGCCCCTCGACACGAAAATAATTATCATCATTATGCCCAGCTTTAGGCAAACGCTTTTAAAGCCGGGGATCTTTGACGGAGCAGACGGATTATCCGACACTGCGCCCGCTATGTTTTCTTCCATGAATAAGCCTCCTCATTTCCCTCCGATAAGCTCATGCTCTCCGCATATCTCCGCCACTGTTTCCTCCAGCGTTTTCCCGGCGCATTCCACTGTTATATCCGCGTATTCCTCGTAAAGCTCCCTCCGCCTGCGGAATACGTCGGCGATCGAGTCGCCCTTTCTCATGGCGATCCCCCGTGTGGTGATATTGTTGATGCGCTTCTCCACCTGCTCCACCGGCAGCGACAGGTAATACACATACCCATACTGCTTCAGGTAAAGCATAGCGCTCCTTGAATAAACCGCGCTGCCGCCGGTAGCTATCACGCAGCCGCCCTGCTCCTCCACCGACATAATGGCGCGCTCCTCCTCGATACAGAATGCGTCCAGACCGTCCTCGTCGATGATCTGCTGGAGCAGCCGCCCGGTGCGGTTCTGTATCACTATATCCGTATCAATGAACCGGAATCCCATAGCCTTCGCAAGCAGCACACCCACCGTGGATTTGCCGCAGCCGGGCATTCCGATCAATACTATATTCTTCAATTATCATCACCTCGACTATGTATCGTTTTGCAGACTGTTCATTATGTCGTGTATCTTATCCGCAGCACTTTTCGCGTCGTCCAGCCCGCCGGTTTCCGAGGTCTGCTCCCCGCTTTCCTCCGAAGTTTCATCGGATTCCTGAGCGCTTTCACTTTCGCTTTCATCGTTTCCGTCTGCGTTTGGAGTATCTTCTTCGCTGCTTTCATCATTTGACGCTGCGCTGTTCAGCTGGTCTGCGATCTCCTTAGCCTTTTCCGCTGCTTCTTTCGCACTCTCAACTCCGCTGTTTTCGGCGAGCTGACTATTGAGGCTGTTAAGCGCGTCCGTCATTTCCTGCGCCTTGTCCGCAGCCTGCTGCGCCGCGGTTATCTTCTGGCTGAACTCATCTATCTCCTGCATATGGCGTATTTCGTCAATGAGCGTCATAAGCTGCGGAGCGCACACCACCAGTGAAACAGCGAAAGAAACCGCGTACACCGCAAAATTCTGCTTCTTCGACAGCTTCGGCTCGCCAAGCTGCCGAATTTTCCGGCAGTAGAGATACCACGGTCTGCCAAAGGGAGTTACCCGGCATATCACCAGCGCATAAATTATCAGCGCCGTAACCCCCAACAGCGTGGTCATAACTATTATAATGACCCGGTTTTCGGTGTAAGCATCGTAATAATCCTTAGGGTAAGCCTCTGTTATCTGATCGTCCTTATCAAAGAAGATTATCACCCGGTCGCCGCTTTCAAGCTCAAAATCAGACAGCCCCAGCTGCTCCGCAGACGCGTATTTCATATCGTTCTGCACATAGCGGATACTGCCGTCCTCCTGCACCGTACCATATCGACTGTCGCCGCTTGCGAGGAACGGATTGTTCAGAAACATCACAGCCATCAGCGCGATCACAAAGCACACCACCAGAATTATCGTACCGACAAACACCCTGCGGTAAGCCTTTGCAATTTTTATCTCCTCCGGAGTTGAAGCGGTCTGGCAAAGCTCCCTGCCCGCCTGCATTACCTCTCTGCCGGACATAATAAACATCAGCTGTACAAATTTGTTCATATTCTCACCATGTCACGTTGTCCAGCCGCATTGTTGCGACCGCATTCAGATCAGCCCCGGCGATATGCCCCGCCTGATACTCGTAGTAGCCCTGACAGCCTATCATTGCCGCATTGTCCCCGCAAAGGGATATCGGCGGCACATACACCGTCATTCCGTTGTACTGCGCCCGCTGCTCCAGCATTCCGCGCAGCCCGGAATTCGCCGCAACTCCCCCGGCAAGCGCAAGTGTCCTGAATCCGCCTTCCTTTGCCGCCTGAATGAATTTGGTGGTAAGTATATCGCTCACCGTGTACTGGAAGCAGGCAGCAAGGCTGTTCACGTCTATTTTCTCTCCCTTTTGATTTGCGTTGTGGATAAGATTTATCACCGCCGTTTTCAGCCCGGAAAAGCTGAAATCAAACGGATTTGCGGTGTGTGGGTGGGGAAGCTGATACTTTTTCCGGTCGCCGGACTGCGCCGCCTTGTCAATATGCACTCCTCCGGGATAGGGATAGCCCATCGCCCTCGCCGCCTTGTCAAAGGCTTCTCCCGCCGCGTCGTCCACCGTCTGCCCGACTATCTCGAAATCAGTGTAACCGTTCACCTTGACGATATGGCTGTGGCTGCCGGACACTACAAGACAGATGTACGGCGGCTCAAGCTCCGGGTGCGCAAGATAGTTCGCCGCAATATGCCCCCGGATATGGTGCACCGGGATAAGCGGCTTTCCAAGCGACAGTGCAAGTCCCTTTGCGAAATTCACTCCCACCAGCAGCGCCCCGATAAGCCCCGGCGCATAGCTGACCGCGACCGCGTCCACCTCTGATGCGGTCTTTCCGGCTTTTTGCAGAGCCTCGTCCACTACCCCCACGATACTCTCGCAGTGGCGGCGGCTGGCTATCTCCGGCACAACTCCGCCGTAAAGCTTGTGCTCCTCTATCTGTGTCGCGACCACAGATGAGATTATTTCTCTACCGTCCCTGATGACCGCGGCAGCGGTTTCGTCACAGGAGCTTTCTATTGCTAAAATATCCATTTTTTGCCCTTCTTTTGTTCTCAAAAATCACTTTACGTCAGGCTTTCTTGAGGTAATAAACTCGATCGCGCGTTCTATTGAGCTTCTGACGTGCTCCATTTCCGCGCTGTGCAGCTTGCCCGCGTTGCGGTAGTCAAAGCTGTTGCAGAAATCGTTGACGTCGCTGTTAAGCTCCCTGATGTAGTTCTCCACCAGCTTGTCGGTTGCCTCAACGAACGGCTTCTGATCCGGCTTGGGAAGCTTTGACGGAACATGGGACATTATCAGATTATAATGCGGAATGCAGATATATTTCTGCGAAGCATAGAGATTTCTGAACTTCCCGTCCTCCCGGAACATGGTGAAAACAGTGTCCAGCATATGCTCCACACCCCAGTCCACCTTGCTGCACACAAAGCAGGTATTCTCGATCTCGCTGCACTTTTTCGCCTTTGCTCCTTTGGTGAAGAAAATACTCTTGTTCTCAAATATTTCTCCCCGCAGAGTGCCGAGATATGTATTCAGCATAAGTCCCAGCGACAGCCGGTTGTTCTGCTTGAGCAGGCTGTTGAAGTGAGTGTGGCAGAAGCCCAGACGGTTTGTTTCCATGCGCACGTCCGGCTCCATCATCGCCGCGCCCATGATGTACTCGCTGATGTGCTGCTCAACGGTGTTTCTCATGGCGCAGATAGGGCAGCCCTC
>CAMAGG010000153.1 GCA_945833805.1 uncultured Clostridia bacterium
GGTCAAGCTGATGCTCCACCGGGCTGAAAAGCTTGTACGCGTCCTTTGTAGGATTGCGGAAGGAAAGCGACATCTTCATAGCCTCGATATGACCCTTGATCACTGCGTCATATTTACCAGCGACGCCTGCGCCCTCCATGCTTTCGGTAAGCTGTGAGATATTCGGAAGCGTGATATCCGCCACGCCGTAGAAATCTACTGCATTCTCATACATGGCAAAGCACTTTATTACCTCAGAAAATTCAGCCATAATTTAGTCCTCCTTGTTAGCCGCCGAGCGCCTCAGAAACATAGTCCGCGTCATATTCAAGCGTGAATTCCATTTCCTTTGCAGGAGAGGGCGGCGTGATGTATAAGTGGAATTTCAGCTTTCCTGCCATAAGATCCGTTGTGGGATTTTCGTCCGAAATGAACTCAATGCGTCCGCCAAGCAGGTGTTCCGCTGTCTTTAAGCCATTCAGCCAGATGTTCACGGTGTCTACTACCGAGTCGATAAGCCGCCGCGACATCTTGCTGTCCAGCCTTGACCAGAATGTAAGGATAAGGCTCTGCGCCACATAACCGAACATTCTGTTCACCGGAATGAAGTAGTCCTTCACATCGGTGCTTGCCGGGAAACAGGCTGTTTCATTGCCCCAAAGGGCAAAACGTCCGTTGAAGTTCATAGCCGTCACGATACCCCTGCTGTTCAGCACGTTCGCGTCCGACAGCTCCATGATCACCTCAGTACCGTCCGCAAGCACCGTGCTGTCAGCCTGCACCGCCTTGTTTGAGGGTGACTCGGAGGGAATACCGCCGTTGTCGCTGTCCACCTGCGCCATAAGCGCCGCTATGTGCGAGGAAAGGTGATACTTCACACCGCCAAGCGATACCATAGGCCAGCAAAGGATCTGATTTTCTCCGCTGATGTTCTTGTCAGACTTCCAGCCGTACACGTCAGAATATTTCTTGATCGTCTTGCAGTCTGCGTCGATGATCGCCTTTCCCTTGAACAGTCCGCATATACTGTTCGCTTTCGCCTGCATCACCGCCGCCACCGCGCTGTCGTCCGAGAAGCCCGGCGCGATGATAAGCTCCGGCACGATTCCGTATTTTGAAAATACGGAGTTCACCAGCTCCAGACCCTTCTTTGCTCCGGTGCTTATATCAATGCCGCCGATCACGTCATCGCTGTTCACCTTGCTGATATCAGCCTTGTCATAGCCGATATATACCGTGCTTCCAGTAATAGCGCCGCCGGAAAGCTTTTCGATAATAAGCTTGCCGCCGTCATAGAATGCAGTATAGTCAGTGCCCTCTATAAGCGTGTCGCCGCTGGAAGTCGCCTTTACTTCAAGACTTGACTTTATTGCGGTATCCGGCAGCTCCGCGCGCCCGTCAACCAGCGTGAATTCCGCACTGGTGACAGCAGTTTTGTGTGTCGCCGGATCCAGTACATTTACGAAAACGACAGGAGAAACGCCGTACAGTGCGAAGTGAGTCTTCATCACCTCACAAAGGCTGAAGCTGTCCCAGTCGTCAGAATATCCAAGCTGCGCCACTGCCTCAGCGTAGCTGTTCGCGAATACCAGCGAATTCACAGCGCCCTCGCCCATGTACACCGGAGCTGTTCCCACAGCAAAGGTAATACCCACCGCCACCTCTGCCGGGGTAACGACGGAGGACGCCTTTTCACTGGTCTTTATGCCATGATAATAAGCCATTTTATTAACCTCCTAATATCTTTCAGCCGCTGGAAAGCTGCTTGTAAGCATTCCCCAGCGCCGTTCCTGTGTCGTGTATCTTCTTTAGCGCTTCAGCAGCTTCTCTGGGTGTGACGAACATCTGACGTGCCAGAGGATACTTCCTCAGTTCATCTGTCAGGATATCGTCTATCGGCGACCCGTGAGTAATGAACACCCTGCCGGAAATAAGCGATGTGCGGAATATTGTCGGACCTATATATACCAGCACCGCCGGATATTCTTTGACGCCGCTCTCCTGCTCTGCCGTGCCGCCGGCCGACGGTTGATCAGACACTACCTGCACCGCGGCTTCTTCGTTCACAGCGCTTGTGGAAGATACGGTCATTACTTCAGCGCCGCTCTCTGATTCCCCTGCTTCGATGTTTTTCTTAGCCAATCAAGCTCCTCCTCTCTGTTAAAAATGTTCGTGCTGCTTTTGATATCGCCGGTCGTGACAAAATCCGGTATATCCGGCATTAACGGCGGCATCTCAAAGCTCATGATCATCTCGCCGAAGTGATAGGGCGCAGTGTTCGCAGGATCAATCGCCCAGTCTATCTGCTTTGATAGCAGAAAGTTCCCGCCGATAGCCCGCCGCCGGAGAAGCTCCGCTCTTACCCGGTGAATAAGGTTCAGGACGTTCAGCCGCCCCTCGCCCATATCCTCGGAGTAAACACCGAATACTATCCTTACCCCGCACCCGCAGTCCGGCTGTTCTCCCGGCTTCTGAACGTCCGTCCCGGAAAGCACCTGCACGATGATATAGGGTATCTGCTTTGTATCGTCCTCTTTTTTCGGGAGATCCATACGGTATATCTTCGGCGCACGTTCGGCGGTTTCCCCGCCGGCTCTTTCAGGGCGTACCGGAAGCGCAAGATCCTTTGTGACCTCGCCGCAAAGCTCACAAAGAGCGTTCAGCAGGTCTATGGGTGTCTGTCCAGGTATATTGTTCATGTCCCATATCCTCTCAGTATACGGCCTATCTCATGATCAAGACGCTTGTCGAAAGTATCTTTTGCCGCCTCGTCCATCTGCCTGAGCACAGCCGGATTGTCGATCATGTGAGCCGCCGCCGGGCCGTAAAGCTGCTGTGAGCTGTCCCGCGCTGGGGTAAGCCGTTCAAATATGGCTTCTCCGTATTTCCCTAGGTTCGCTTTATAAGCGTGCCGGAGATCCTTCGGAAGTCCGCTCAGCACCTCAGCTTTCAGCAGCCTAACCCCGCGCTTTTCATGTGAACGGTAGCCCTTTACGTTGAAATCAATAAGGGGAATGAGATATCCGCTGAACGTCACCGCCGCAGATATTGACTGATTGTTCGCGCGATATACATGAATGCGGGTATCACGGTAGAATGCCGTCCGCTTTACCGTGTATGTCTGCTTTGTAGCCTCCCATGCCACGCTTCGTGCAGTGATCATCGCACGGTTCGCCGCATTCGTCAGAGCCGCCTTGACCTTGTTCCCAGGCAGAGAACCCAGCATACTCCGCGTCCGCTTAAGCTGTTCGGTCGATATCTCCACTATTCATCATACCTTTCCAGTATCAGCACGATCTCTTTTCCCTGCAAGACCTCTGACGATTTGATGTCATATCCTGTACCGTCTATCTCTATCCGATTGCTGATAGACGGCAGGAACCCAAGCGCGGAGAATGGGATATATGCGATCTTCTGCACCGAATATATCCCGTCCCCGAATGTCCGTCCGTTCCGTCGTGAATCCCTTCCCTCGTATGACTCAGGCTTGTACTCTGATACCACGGCGGGAACTTCATATATCACGCCGTTGTACCAGATCTCCTTTGTTTCGGAAAATTCCGCCGAATTGTGGAATACAGACGCAAGGTCTTTTTCAAAAGCCGCCCGGAAGTCCATTACAGCACGGTTCCAACAAACCAGCTCTTGAGCTGATGAGGAACAGCAAGCGGTCTGGAGGAAAGACGAAGCTTTCTTACTGTGTTGTTGTTCTCAAGGAAGCTCTCGCCGAAGCGATTACCCATGAAGGTGTAAGGCGCCTGCGTCTTCTCATCGAAGCGGTTGATCGCGCCATACAGCATGGTGAACCGGGCATGTGTGGAGATAAGCGCCACTGTGCCGGCAGGTACAAACGGCTTAGTTGTGACCTTGCCCTCTTCGCTCCAGTCGTCGTCGTAGTACTCATCGTAAGTGTAGATTGAAAGTCCGAGGAACGGGATAGTTCCAACGAAGTTTACACCCTCTTTTATCTCAGTGGGCGCGATCGCTGCGATGTTGTAGTTCTTGATGTCAAGCATCTTCTGTACTGATTCGTTTCTGAGGAATGCCGCAGCAGCGTCCCAGGACATGATACAGATATTTGCCTTGACATGACCGTCCTTGGATATAGCTCTCTGCCACTTCTCCAGATCAGCCAGCGGATCAGCGCCGGAAGCGCTCCACTTCTTTGTCGAAGTAAGCGACTCCTTGTTGGTGAAGCCGTAGTCGATGACTTCATCAACGCCCTCACCCTTGATATTTACCTTGCCGGTGAAAAGTACCTCGCTGCACATTACCTCTTCGCGGCGGGTGATCATCTCGTCCAGATCGTTCAGATCCTCTGCCAGCTTCTTCACCGCGCGTTCGGCCGGCTTGATGTTGGAGCTTATCTGCTCGCCGGGCATTCTGTTCATCATCTCATCGGCGGTAACGATCTTCTCCGGCGCTGTCAGCGGCGCGGTGTAGGTCATGGTCTTGAATCCCTTATCGGTGATGACCTTGCCGCCGAGCTTGGGATTTACCATCGGCGCAACAGAACGCGCGCCGTCAACGACGTCAAAGTTTACGTTCTCAGTCGCAAAGTCCTTTGTTTCCGAGAAAAAAGTCTTTTTGAGGAATGTAGTCACCGGGGGCTTGTTCTTGATCACCCCGGCAATTCTTGTAGGTGTATAAATATCAAATGCCATGTTGCTGCCCTCCTGTTACTTTAAGAAAATACCAATGTTTCTGAACGGAACTTCCAGTGCCGCCGCAGAAACGTTGTCCCCTATCACCAGCGCCGAGGTCAGCACCTCGCCGGTAAGCAGTACAGCGCCCTCTTCGCCATTCGCAATATCCTCAAGCGTGATGCCGTACAGACCGGTGGTGTTTGTGGTGTATGTATCGCCGCCGCCGTCCTTTGTCGCAGTTACCGCCGCCAGCTTTCCGTCAGCGTTCAGAACCACCGGGGAATATTTCGCAATAGCCGCCGAAGCGGTCTTCTTGCCTGTGATATGCGGGAATTCCACTCCCGCAAAGAAATTCTTGCCCTCCAGTTCGGAGGTCGTAGGTGCATATCTTGCCATTTTGTAGCCCTCCTGTTACTTTTTGTTCTTGAATACAGCGTTCAGCGCGTCGTTGAACTCCTTGTCATCTTCTGCGCCATTATCCGGAACAGGCGTCCCCTCGATACTGTTTATACCGCTGTCACTTACGTCCTTTGCGCGGTTTCTGAGATATTCGCCGCCCTGATTTCTGATAGCTGCCAGTAACTTTACTGCCGTCTGTTCAGCGGATATCGGGTTCTTGAACTTAGCGTCCGCGGTGATCTCCTCAAATCCGCTCACTTCATTTTCCTCGATATCCTGAATACGCTTTCTTTCCGCTTCTGCTGCGGAATTTTCGATTTCGCCGCAAAGCTCAGGATACTGTGCCTTAAGCTCTGCCGCTGTCTTGATTTCCATGTTATTTACTCCTTCCTGCTCTTCTTTTCCGCAGGTCGGGCGGCAGTCCCCGTTTCCGAGGACCCCACCCTCCGCCATACCTGCTCCTGAATTATGTGATCCGCTAAAGCGGTTCAGGACTTCTTCCGGAATATCTTTCATCTCTACCGAGTTCACATAAATGTGACCGCCCCGGTTCTCCACCGTTGCCGCGTCAGTCAGCAGCTCGTCACAATAGCCGGAATTAACCGCCGAAGCGCCGTCCAGCCATGTTTCCTCGTCCATCGCCTTGCTGATATCCTCAGTGCTTTTCCCTGTCTTTCCTGAGTATGCCGCGATGATAGATTTCTTTATGACATTCAGCTCCGCCGACAGCTTGTCCAGCTCGTCTGAACCATAATACCCGAATGTTCCTACCTTCGGATTGTGTATCATGAATACACCCGCCGCCGGAATGGCGATCCTGTCCGCCGCCATGCAGATGATCGTCGCAGCAGAAGCCGCCCAGCCGTCCACCGTAGCTTTCACAGCTACGCCTTTCTTTTTCAGGTCAATGATACGGCTGTATATGCCGAATGCGGCGAATACGTCGCCGCCGCCGGAATTTATCCGAATATTAAGGCTCTTTATATCTCCAAGTGCCGCCAGCTCG
>CAMAGG010000154.1 GCA_945833805.1 uncultured Clostridia bacterium
TCCGCAAGTGGAATACAATTCAAGATAAAGTAACTTTTACCGCACCAGAATATTTACTCTAAAATATATATTATACGGAAGGGATAATACCATGACATTTGAAGAATTCATCATGCAGGCAAGAGAAATGAATGCGTCCGATATTCACCTCACCGTCGGCGCGCCCACCGTTGTTCGTGTGAACGGCGAGCTTCGAAAATACACCGAGCTTTCAGATCAGGTTGTAAACAGGACTATTCTTTCGATCCTTTCGGCAGAGCAGGAAAAAATGCTCACCGAGGGCAAGGATATTGATTTCAGCTTTGAGCTTAAAAACGGCGCAAGACAGCGTGTAAACGTGTTCCGTCAGAGCGGCAAGCTCGCGGCTTGTATCCGTCTGCTGAATGCTGAGATCCCTACTCTTGAGGAGCTGAAAATGCCGCCGGTGCTGCTTGATTTCGCGAAGAAGCGCAGAGGTCTTGTACTTGTTACCGGTCCCACCGGCGCCGGAAAGTCCACCACGCTTGCGGCTCTGGTAGAATACATCAACAAGACCCGCGCCTGCCATGTTATTACGATAGAGGATCCTATCGAGTACCGCTACAAGCAGGAAAAGGCGACTATCCACCAGCGTGAGCTTGGCAGGGATGTCCCCTCTTTCCACGAGGCTCTCAGAAGCGCTCTGCGTGAGGATCCGGACGTTATCCTCATCGGCGAGATGAGAGATTATGAAACTATCTCCCTTGCAATGACCGCAGCGGAAACCGGACACCTTGTATTTGGTACGCTGCATACATCTAGCGCGGCTCAGACCATTGACCGTATCATTGACGCCTGCCCTATCCATTCTCAGGATCAGGTGCGCTCACAGCTTGCGAACATGATTCAGGCGATCATCGCTCAGTCACTTATCCCGCGCTCAGACGGAAAGGGCCGTGTTGCCGCAGTAGAGGTAATGATAGGCACAGACGCGATAAAGAACCTTATCCGCTCCAGCAAGATAAACATGATGGAAACCACAATGGCGTCCGGCAGCCAGATGGGAATGTGTACCCTCAACGACAGCCTTGCAAAGCTGTACAAGACTGGTCAGATCTCCTATGAAACCGCGCTTGAATACTCGACAGACAGAAACGAAATGGAAAAGAAGCTGCTCAGCGGCATCTGATGTGTATAAAACAACGTCCGCAGTACTTTAATATTGCGGACGTATTCCGTGAAGGGGGACAATATATGAAATGTATTCCTGTAATTGGGTTAAATGTGGAATCCGCTGATCTTCAGACTCTGATAGTGGGTTCTGAAAACGCTTATGCCGACCAGATCTCTGCGGCGGCGGAGAGAATATTCATCGAGCGGCGGGAGCGTCCGGTGGTGCTTATCTCCGGACCGTCCGGTTCGGGAAAGACCACCACCGCCGGAAGAATAGCCCGGCTGCTGAGGGACAACGGCTGCGGCGCGCACAGCATTTCAATGGATAACTATTTCCTGCCGCTGACAGAGGAGGAAAAGCGCCTCGGGGAACTGGGGCAGTTCGATTTTGAGTCGCCGAAGCGTTTGGATACCGAGCTTCTGAAGGATCATCTTAAAAAACTCAGCCGCTGCGAGGAGATCGAGATTCCCTCGTTCGATTTTGCGGCGCAGAAGCGCAAACCCGGAATGCCGCTCAGACGCGAGCCGGGGGATATCGTCATCATGGAGGGTATCCATGCCCTCAATCCGGAGGTCACAGGTCATTCGGACGACTACACCAACCGGGTGTATGTATCGGTGAGAACGCGTCTTGACCACGACGGCGAGCTGCTTCACCCGTCGAAGATAAGGCTCATGCGCCGACTTATACGGGATAAACTGTATCGCGGCAGAAGCATTGTGGATACAATGGAGTTCTTCAAGTCGGTGGAGCGCGGGGAAAATCTCTACATCATGCCCTACAAGAAAAGAGCGAGCTTTGATATAGACACGTTTATCGCATACGAGCCTATGGTTTACCGGGATATACTTCTCTCTGATCTGGAGGAGGTTTCCCGGAGCTATGCGGGATATGCGGAATACGCGGATATCGAGCGCTTCCTGAGGGCGCTGAAGCCGATCAGCGCGGAATATGTTCCGGAAAATTCGCTGGTGCGCGAGTTTATCGGGTAAATTTAAACAGAACAAAGGAAACAGGAGTAAAATGATAATCAGAAAATATGAGGAAAAGGATATCTCGGCTCTGGCGGCGATCTGGAACGAGGTAGTTGAAGCGGGAGCGGCATTTCCGCAGGAGGAAACGCTCACTGTGGAGCAGGCGGAGCGGTTCTTTGCGTCTCAGAGCTTTACCGCCGCCGCTGAGGAAAACGGAGAGATCGTCGGGCTGTACATTCTCCACCCGAACAACGTGGGTCGCTGTGGGCATATCGCCAATGCAAGTTACGCGGTGCGCCGGGATATGCGGGGAAAGCAGATAGGGCGGCAGCTTGTCACCCACTGCCTGCACCAGTGCCGGGAGCTTGGGTTCAGAATTTTGCAGTTCAACGCGGTGGTCGCGGACAACAAACCAGCGCTGGCTCTTTATGAAAGTCTTGGGTTTAAGCGGCTGGGGGTAATTCCCGGCGGCTTCCGTAAAAAGGACGGCAGCTATGCGGATATTATACCGCATTATTTTGACGTGGGTGAGCTGAAATGATGAGACCATGGTTTTACGACAGCTTTCAATGTACCGCCGACAAATGCAGCGACAACTGCTGTATAGGCTGGGAAATAGATATCGACAGCCGGGCAATGGAGCGTTTCAGGGAGGTTCCGGGGGAGTTCGGTGAAAGGCTCCGGGGGGCTATCCACAACGGCGATACACCTACATTCGCTCTCTCCGCTGGGGACAGGTGCGCGCTGCTTAGGGAGGACGGGCTTTGCGAGCTTATCCTTAACTGCGGCGAGGATCATCTCTGCGATATCTGTGCGCTTCACCCGCGTTTCTTCAACAGCTTCGGCGAGGTTGAGGAGGCAGGGCTGGGGCTTTGCTGCGAGGAGGTCTGCCGGCTTCTGTTCAGCTGCAGCGAGCCGCTGAAATTCCTGCTTGACGAGCAGGACGCTGCCGCGCTTTCCGCCGAGGACAGGGATATTTCTTGTCTGCGCCGGGGACGGGAGATACTTACGGAAATTCTTCAGGAGCGCAGTCTTCCAATAACCGAGCGGCTTTCCGAATGCGCAGAGTATGGCTGGCTGCTTCAGGAATGGGTGGATAATCAGGAGAACAACCGCGTTATTCCGGAAATCCCGCAGAAATGGGAAAGCATAACCGACCCGGAAAGTGTTTTCCGGCTGCTGAACACCCTGTCGGAAATGGAGAGCATAAACGGCGAATGGACTGAGCTTATTCAAAGGCTTGTCCGCAGACAAAAGGAGCTTCTTGCGGCTCTGCCGGAGTTCCTGAGAGCCGCCGGAGAGGAATGGCGGTATGAGCATATCGCGGTGTATTCTATGTTCCGGCACTTCACCGGTTGTATTTCGGACGGAGCGGTTTATGCGCGGGTAATGCTTGCCTGCTGCTCTGCGCTGACGGTAATGCTCATGGACTGTCTGGTGTGGCTCGACAAGGGAAAAATCACCGAATGGGACAGGATACTCAGCACAAAACTGTACTCAAAGCAGGTGGAATACTCGCAGGATAATATTGACGCTTTTATTGAGGAATACTTCTGAATAAATCCGCCCCGCGAGGTACGCGGGGCGTTTTTTACAGGTGAACAAAAGTAACTCCGGCGGTGAACAAACAATTCGCCGCCGGAGCAGGGTATATCTGAAACAGCCGCTGTATGCCGCAGGCTGTTCACGGACGTGCCGTTAAAGCTGCGCCGCGGCGCTGGCAGGGTTTCAGCACGTCACCCTTGGCGCGGCTGTGGATTTTACCCTGCCATATTTTATGCCGGGTCATGCCGGGGTGTGATTGCGAAAATCGGTTAGCGGCTGTGTATTTTTTGCTTCTGCGTTATTTAGCTTCCTCCGGATCGTATGCCGGGCTGCTGGAAGATTCACCGATATTCACAGAGAACAGATAATCGCACACTCCGGCGGGCATTTTCACAGTTATGCAGCATACCCCGGAAAGGTGATCCTGCGGCATGGTTATATCTCTGCCGGAATATATCAGCGGCTGAGAGCTGTCGGAGGCTGACCAGAACACGGCGGAGGATATCTCCCCGCCCTCTGTCAGCATGATCGCGAGCTTCTCGCCGGGCGTAACAGACAGATCCGGCTTGATATGCCCGCCCTCGTACAAATCCCACGGCGCGTCGATATCGGTAGCAGTTGTTACAGTTTCATCGCCTTCGGTGTAAGTCCAGTCGTATGCGCCCTTTGTCATGATGAATCCGATATCTCCGGTGAAAACGCGCAGCTGCGGCGGATTTGCCGGGTCTGTAAGAGTACGCTTCACCATGAAATAATACTCCGCTTCGCCCTCAGGGAATTTCGTGTAAACGCTGACAACTCCCTCGGTCACATTCTCCGGAAAGAGTATCACCGCGTCCTGGGTTACTTCCAGCTTGACTGCTTCGCTGTTGTCGAGAGGGTAAAGGCTTGCTCCGGTTATTTCCGCGCCTCCGTACAGGTTTATTTTCGGCTCGTTTTCCGCTGCTGTGTCGAGGTCAACAACCGCGCTGATATGACCTTCCGCTGCGCAGGCAACAGGTCCTATTGAGTCGGCGCAGATCACTTCATTTCCGGTGTCCCATGAGTATGTGCCGAGGGTCATTGCGGCGCAGGTCGCAAGCCCGTCCCCGCTGTACATGACCTGAAGCAGCGGCGGCTCGCGGCGCGCTTCCTCCGGGGTGTCCTGAATTTCCCACGCGATCTCGGTTTCATACTGCTCCGCGATCGCCTGAGAGGAGTTCTCCGGGCTTATTCCCTCGGCGGGTTCAGCAGAATTTCCAGCCGATATCTGAGCGTCCGAGGTAACGGAACTGTTGTCTACCTGATCTGAAGCGCAGCCGGTCAGCGCCAGAAGCGCTGCGGCGATAAATGCAATACGTTTCTTCATAAAAGTACCTCCTTGATAAAGCTTTCTGTAACTAATACCGTACAGCTGTTCCAAAGGTTGCAGCGAGGCTGAAAATTATTGACTTTCCCGGTGATATGCGGTATAATTAAGGCAAAATCATCGGAGCGAGGACATAACTATGAAAACAGAAGAACTACACGAAAGGCTTTTCGCATTGCAGGACGGGAAATACCGGGATTTTCAGCGGCGGCTGATCCCGAATATCCTGCCGGAAAGCATAATCGGAGTGCGCACCCCGGAGCTTAAAAAGCTCGCAAAGGAAATGAGCGGCAGCCCGGAGCAGTTCCTGTCGGAGCTGCCACACGGGTATTTCGAGGAAAATCAGATACACTCTTTCATCATTGCCGGGACAAAGGACTTTGACGAGTGTATACGGCGGCTGGAGGAGTTTCTGCCCTATGTTGACAACTGGGCAACCTGCGACCAGATGTCTGTCAAGGTGTTTAAGAAGCACACAGACGAGCTTATCGGATATGTGAGAAAGTGGATATCCTCCGACCGGACATATACCGTGCGCTTCGGTGTGGGCTGCCTGATGAGCTTCTATCTGGACGATGAATTCCGGGAGGAATATCTTGAGTTGGCGGCAGGGATACGCAGCGGGGAATACTATATCAACATGATGACCGCGTGGTATTTCGCAACGGCTCTTGCGAAGCAGTATGACGCGGCTCTGTCGTATATTGAGCAGCGCAGACTGGACGAGTGGACTCACCGTAAGGCAATACAAAAGGCTATCGAAAGCTATCGCATTACCGATGAGCAGAAAGCGTATCTGAGGACGCTGAAATGAAGCTGAGGGAATGTGGGAGAGAACGGAAAGCCGAAACGTTGGTATTATGCAGTTCCGGTGGTGGTTTTCTGGCTGTTTGTGGTATGGCTCGTTGTAAAATCAGTCTGGCTTTGATCAAGTTATCATTTCTGCGGATCTGTCCATTCTCTTTTTCAGAACACACAATTTTCATAATATTTAGAGTTTTTGGTGCTTGCAATGAGTAA
>CAMAGG010000155.1 GCA_945833805.1 uncultured Clostridia bacterium
GAGCCGCAGGTGAATCCCTTTGTTCCTCAGGAGAATGTTGTCCCCGCCGCTCCGGCTGCGCCGCAGGTGAATCCCTTTGTTCCTCAGGAGAATGTTGTCCCTGTCGCTCCGGCGGAAAAGGCCAAGAACAAATCCGGAAATAAGCGCAGGATACTCCCGTGGGTAATTGCCGGAGGTGCCACTGTTCTTGTAGGAGCAGGCGCTCTTACTTGGATATTTGCGCAGTCATCAGTACTTCATCTGTTCATGGGCGACGGTGGATATGCGGCTTCCGTGCTTAGCGGATACACTTCCGAAACGCTGAAGCAGGCAAGCGCAGCCGACCTGTCCGCACTGATTTCAAGCGGAAACGGATATATGCCGGAACCGGGCGAGTACACCGCAAACGAGCTGGCAATCGAGGTCGCAAACAACGTTGCCAAGAGCTTAGGCACAAACGATCTCGGAGCTTCTGTTAATGTTCAGATCCAATCCGGAAGCATTACCGACAGCCTGCTGAACGATTCCGAAAGAGGCAAAGAAGCTTTACAGGAGCTGAACGAGATCACATTCAAGGGAGATATTTCCGTCGGTGAAAGCTCTCTCAAGGCAGGGCTGTCCGCAGATTACGGCACAGGCAGATTCGACGCTGCGGCGCTTATCGAGCAGGACAAAATTTCCGCTATGCTCCCTGGTGTGAACGACACTGTACTGTTAATGGAAACCACTGAAAATGTGACAGTTCCGGAAGAAGCAGAAGAAATCAGTAATCTCAATGAAAACATATCGGAATTGTATGACGCTTTCATGAAGCACTACACAAAAGCTGATTTCCAGTACGAGAGCGACAGCATAACGGTCGGAGATCAGGATATCAGCTGCACGCATATCACCTGTGAGATAGCAGAAGATGATCTGAACGACCTTGTTGATGATATCGCTGATATCATCAATGAGATCAACAGCGATCTCGGAAGATCACTGTCCGGATTCGACGCAGAAGAATACGATATGAAGCTGGTTATCGACAGCTATGTCACCGGCTCCAACAAGCCACTTGGTGTAACTTTCTCGCTGACCGGAAAGGATTCTTACGGACAGAAAACCTCTGTATCTTTCTCCTCTGCAAGAAGCGACAAAGCCTCCAGCAATGAGCTGAAACTTCAGAAAAAGACCATTATCAGTCTTGAAACCGAGAACACCTCCGCAACAGAAGGAACGTTCAGTCTGGATATCGCCAAAGATACCAGCAGCGACGAGAAATTCACCATAAAGGGTGAATTCAGCGAAGCAGGCACGGCAGAAGCTTTCGGAATGAAGCTGCCTGTCGGAAAGCTGTCATTCACTGTCGGCGGCAGTGCGGCAAAGTCGCTGTCGGAAAGAATATGGATCTCCGATGAGGAACACATAGAGCTCAGCGAGGTATTATCGAAGACAACATTCAATCTTGAAGCGCAGAGCTCCGACGGCGGATACAAAACAGTCATCGGTATGGACGGCGGCAAGTTTGGAGGAGCTTCGCTCACCCTCGCCCTCCAGCCGACGCTGAGCGTTGAGATCCCCGATATGTCCAACCCGCAGAAATCTATCAGCATAGGCGCAGACCAGCCTGCCAACACCACTGATACGTTGGATTACCAGATCGCGGTTCTTGAGAAGCTGGACGAAGTATTCTCGGACAAGTCCGTTGACGCGATCGGCAAAACGGTATTCAACTCGGACGAGATCAAAACCTCTGCTGACGAACTTAAGAGCAACCGCAACCGCATAGCGGTATACAGCGGCTTCAACGAATACACTATCACAGAAGCTGATGATTATGCAGGCGATATCTACTACTGCACCGACACAAGCGTATTCAAAGGAAAAGATCTGGAGATAATCAAGCTGTATTTCGACAACAGTGGTTCCCTCACTATCCTAGACAATTGCGGTGAGAATGATGAAGAGCTCCGTTCGCTCTATGGATCACGCGGATACACCGACGCTTATGCAGAGGTGTTCGTGTGGAAGTCCAGATCGTGGTACTCACCTATCGGCGCTACTGTGGTAAGAACCTCCGACCCGTCAAAGATCCCCTCCGCAAGACCTGACGTATACAATCTTCTCGACCGCCTGTATGAGTGGGAATACGATAATATCTCAGAGGATTACGCTGTCGGAACATATCCGGATCTGCTGACGCTGGAGAAATACAAGGAATACTACGGCGAAGAACCGAAAGAAACTTCAAAGCAGGCAGATGAACGTCTAGCCAATACCGTCGAGCAGTACAACGAAAAGGCTGAAACCATATTCACCGAATTCGGCAATTACATGAAAAAATACAATGTATCCCCGGATTCCGATGATATGACTGGAAGCATATATATCAATATTGAAGACGGAGAATGGTCATGCAGCAGCTATTATAATTACTACTTCACGAGGGATATCGTAAATGGAGACATCACTGATATTACAGAATATCTCAGCTCCAAGGTATCTGTACCGGATAATGCTGTTATTGGAATTTATATCAGCAAGGGTCAGCTTTGCGGCGCAATGGTAACCGACAGTAGCTGGGGATCTTTCTCGCCGCTCGAATTTGAGCTTGGCTACTCCACATCATGGGCTTACATGGACGGCGTCAGTGACGGCTATTCCTATGGAACATATCCCGTACTTAAAAGTGTAAAGACTGACGACATGGCTGTTATCCTGAAGAAGCTGAACGGGACATGGAAAAATGATGACAACACCCTCCAGATCAACGATTCCAGCTTTGACACGGATAAGATCACCTCTTTCTCGATCGGCTCAGAATCTCTGGGTATCGAATATCGTCCGTCAGAAAAAGTGGTATTGTACTATTCAACTGACTTTAATACATATCTTAATATCGACAGATACGAAAACGGGTATTATGAGGGTTATGAGACATACTACACCCCCGAAGAATATATCAAACGTCACTGATAGTAACCTCATATTAGTACTTAACCCCCGGCAATAGCCGGGGGTTTGGTTTGTAGGAAAAGTCCAGAGTTATCACAGACTTGAGAGAAAAATATTACTGAAATCCCTTGACAAAGTATATAATATATGATATACTGAATATCGACAAAAAACCTTATCAAGAGCGGCTTCGTGCATTCAATGCGGGGGACTGGCCCCTATGAAGCCCGGCAACCTCTCCTGTTGATACCCGTCTGACAAAAGCTTTTCAGGCGGAGCGGAGGGAAAAGGTGCTACTTCCTGCGGCAGGCTGTCAGATACCTGACCGAAAGATAAGGAGTGATTTCGATTTACGACTCACTCCTTGGAGTGAGTTTTTTGTTTATCGTAACAGAGTACATAAATGAGAAAGGAACAGAAAATGAGCAAGTATCTTTTCACTTCGGAGAGCGTTACAGAGGGACACCCCGACAAGATCTGCGACAATATCTCAGACGCAATTCTTGACGCTATTCTTGAGCAGGATCCCATGGGCAGAGTTGCCTGCGAAACACTGACAACCACAGGTATGGCTATGGTTATGGGCGAGATCACAACCACAGCGCAGATCGACATTCCCGCGATCGTCCGCAAAACCATCAGCGATATCGGCTATACCAGCTCGGAATACGGATTTGACGCAAACAGCTGCGCTGTGTTCACGACTATCGACAAGCAGTCCCCGGATATCGCAATGGGCGTAAACAACGCTCTTGAGGGGCGCGAACAGAATGCCGGTGATACCGGCGCCGGAGATCAGGGCATGATGTTCGGCTATGCCTGCACCGAAACCCCGGAGCTTATGCCTATGCCGATAAGCCTCGCGCACAAGCTGGCAAAGAAGCTCACCGCAGTACGCAAGGACGGCACTATCCCCTATCTCCTGCCGGACGGCAAAACTCAGGTTACTGTCGAATACATTGACGGAAAGCCCGCCAGAGTCGATACTGTTGTCGTATCCTCTCAGCATAAGGCAAGCGCTGAGCTCAACCAGATCCGCGCGGACATCATCGAAAAGGTGATAAAGCCCACTATCCCCGCCGAACTTCTTGACGAGAACACAAAATACTTCATCAATCCTACCGGACGCTTCGTTGTCGGCGGTCCTATGGGCGACAGCGGACTTACCGGACGCAAGATCATCGTTGATACCTACGGCGGCTACTCCCGCCACGGCGGCGGAGCTTTCTCCGGAAAAGACCCGACAAAGGTCGATCGCTCCGCAGCGTACATGGCGCGCTATGCCGCAAAGAACGTAGTTGCGGCAGGTCTTGCAGACAAGGCGGAAATCCAGGTCGCTTACGCAATCGGCGTGGCAAAGCCTGTGTCTATTCTGGTGGACACCTTCGGCACCGGAAAGCTCCCGGACGAGGTGATCTCTGAAGCCGTTGCAAAGGTGTTCGACTTCCGCCCGGCGGCTATAATCAACACTCTGGAACTTCGCAAACCCCAGTACAAGAACCTTGCCTCCTACGGTCACATGGGACGTGAGGATCTGGGAGTTGCATGGGAACGCACCGACAAGACCGAAGCCCTCAAGGAAGCAGTAAAGTCCGCAAAGTAATTCTCAGAGTATAATAAATATCCCCTTACAGCAGACGCCTGAAGATATCAGCGCTGCGGTAAGGGGATCGTTTTATATGTGACAATCAGAACGCTTCCAGTCCGGTCAGGCTGCATTTAACCGATGAAAGCCAGTCTAAATCGCTGTTTGCCGTAAGTCCGTCAATTGTGATCTTAGCTTTGTGATACTGATTATCCACCGGGATACTTGAAACATCAACGGATATCTCAGAGGTGTTTCCGAGGAGGATATTCGGATATTCGTTGACCCAGTAAAAGTCATCAAGACCACCGACGTACAGTGTGTTCTCAACGCAGCTTTTCTCTGAATTAAAGCCGTAATTCATCACCGGAAGAATGTCGCTGCCTGGCGCGGGAACGAAATAGATATCCCCGGCAAATATGCCGTAGTCGTCCTCCGGAGCTATCCAGACATAGCCCGTCAGTTCGGCATTGCCCTCAAACTCGGCGGTGCAGCCTGTGAAATAAGTGTGGCTGGAATAAGTTCCATACGCGTTAAAGTTAGTGCTTGCGCTTTTTACTGTAAAGCCACATATCTCATCGCCGGGTCTGATGAGCTTGTATTCGGTGGGAGCGGCTGCCGGCACTCCGTCAAAGCTCAGAGTACCGCTGTCGAATATATCCGCGTTGTCAGCGCTGTTGAAGCAAATTCCGGTGGATTCTCCAGCATAGGCGAAAGTATTGCAGGTAAGGTAATACCAGTTGTCAGCCGTGAGCTGCTCTGGGGTCATTTGTTCTCCGTCTGTGCCGGAAATAATGCTGATGTCCGAGGGCTTGATCTTTTCGCCGAGAAGTCCAACAAGGTCAAAGGAAAGCTCAGCTTCCTCAGCTTCTTCCACAGAGGATCCATCGGTAGATCCCGGCAAATCCGGAGCAGAGCTGTCTGCTCCGAAGGAATCCGCCCCGCTGTTCCCGGAAGTGCTGTCGGTATCTGCAGCGCTGGCAGAGCTAACGTCGGAAGCTGTATCGGAGCTGTCCGACGGCTTGCTCTCATTTGCTGCGGTGCAGCCTGAAATCAGCGCAGCGGCTATCATCATCGCTGATATAGAAAGAGATCTTCTCATATTATGTACTCCTTTTCAGTTTAGAAAGAATTTCCGTTTCCCGAGAGAATTATATCATTTCTTCCGGCAATAGTCAATAGATTATGAACGAAATGCAACTATTTGGAACCGATTTGCAATATCTCCAAAATCCTCTGCCTGTCATATTGGTCCGGCTGTGCAAATATTCTGCCAAAAGCATCGTATCATGAGCATAGCAGCATTCACGGGGTTATTCAGTTGGAAGAAGAAACAGTGTATAGAAACGTGAACCCGCTCCCTCGGCTGCTTTAAGGCTGAGGGAGCGGTTGGTTTATGCGATTCAGCTGTTTCTGACAAATTTCTTTACCTTATGTTCAGTATCGTTGCTTACCTCGGTGTAATTTTCGTCAAGTATAGATTTGATCTTACCGCTGATC
>CAMAGG010000156.1 GCA_945833805.1 uncultured Clostridia bacterium
ATAACCATCTTGTATTCTTTACTAACAAAACGGCAACGGATTTTATGCAATTACTCCAACAGAAAAAAATATTACAAGGCGAGTATGAGGATATAGAACGCAATTATTTGTCTAAAGCGTACTTCCGACCCTTCTGCTATAATGAATTAGTCGAAACTGAATTTCTGTATTATGGTCATGAGAATAGAGAAAATGAACTGTTAATGCTGTTACTGAATCTCTGGAAATGCCAAGCGATGCTCCTACAGTTAAACAAAGACTCCAATATTCCCTGTTCCAAGTTCGAGACAGAAACAAATGCTCTAAAAATGATAAATGAGTTGCTTATATTCTTTAAAGAAACCAAGCTAATAACTGACTTTGCAAAGTTTTTTCAGAAAAAATATCCTGATTATTTTGTTCCTGAAAGGGCAGCATTTTTAATAGCTTTGCTTTTATCAAATGCATTGGTAGTACGTGTTCGTGAAAATACTAAAGTCAATTACGAAGAGTTAGATTGGTTTCAGTCAGTCACGTTAGAGTCCTCTCGAATAGCTGAGATCTCAAAGGAGTTGTGGATGTGTTTAGAAAAACAACGAACAGTTAGTTACATTCTTAAGTTTCTCTTTGACAGGACGGAGTATGGCACAGATATATATGAGTTGCTTTCCACAATATGTGATTATTCAAAAAAAGGTGTTATTGAATTTAAAACAAATAACCGGAATAAAAGTGATACATCCCTCAATGTATATCGTTGGCTTATAATAGCAATAGAAGACTTTAAACCCGACTACCCTCTATAATAATCTACCTATGATGAAGAATGATGTGGTCATTCTGTTTTATCTTCATAATCTGACAATTTCGTTTTGCCAAAGTTGACAAGTTGACATCATCAACGCTATCAACCAAAATGATGGCAACGAGCTTTCAGCGTTTATTTTCAATGAAGTTACCCCCCTACCCCCTAGCAGTGAATTTGGGGCTAAAACGGCTATTTGGGAGGGTCCCCCCACCCACTATTTCTCTAGTTTGTTTTGAAGTATCTATCCGGGAACTGTTTTGTCAAGTTTTCAACTTTGTCAATTTAAGAAAGCCAGAATCCAACAAAAACCATAGCGCCGTGGCATGATACCACGGCGCTGAGAATTTGATATAATCTTTATCAAAGATTACTATATATCAAAGATTACTATATTAACTGCTATTCTTTCTATCCCCTTCATCTTATCCTGCTTTTGTTTCGGGACGTTTCCATCGTTTCCCCTTCCCCCATATTAATGAAATGTTTATGCTATATAATTTAATATAATACTTGTACGATGGGCAAAAAACCTGCATATTTTTCCCAAATAGCTTGCTCTTGGAGATAGTAAAAAATCCGACACCCCCGAAAAGGAGTGTCGGATTATCTATTTAAAAGCGACTTTCGCCGCTGATAATTATTTGTTCGACAGTTTTCCTGCCAGCTTGTAGAATGTGGTTTTCTTCAGCCCAAGCTGCCGCATAGCCTCAACCGCGGTAATGCTCCCCGATTGCCACAGCCCGATTACCTCGTTGTAGTTTTCGGGCAGCGCGGTTTCGGGTCTGCCGAATTTCACGCCCTTGTCGAGCGCAAGCTTTATTCCCTCCGCCTGACGGGTGCGGATTTTGCGGCGCTCTTTTTCGGCGGTGTAGGCAAGCAGTTCAAAGACTATACTGCATATCAGATTTTTTTCAAGGTCGGATTTCTCCTTCGTATTGAGTAGGGGAGTGTCGATTATCACAATGTCCACGCCCATCTTCTGAATATCAAGCCACTCGTCTTTGATTGCGATGTAATCCCTGCCGAGCCTATCCATCTCCTTAATGACGAGTGTATCGCCCGGTCGGAGCATTTGGTTTTTCAGCGCAAGATAACCCGAACGCTGAAAATCCTTTCCCGACTGCTTATCGGTAATTATGTCGCGCTCTTCAACACCGTAAGCAAGAAGTGCCTCCACCTGTCGGTCTAAGTTTTGCTCTGTACTCGAAACTCGTGCGTATCCATAAGTTCTTCCCATTGTGACCTCCGTTCGATAAAGTATACTTTTACGGCAATCCGAAAGCGGTACGGTTTTGCGTTCGAAAAACTCCGTTCAACGCTTTCCGGATATGTCCGTAATGTGTGAAAGGTTTCCGAACGGTCAGAACTCACCGCAGTAGTCAAAGGCGAATTCGTCAAGTATTTCTGAAAGCGCCTGCTCAAATTCGCCCGGATGGTAGAGCATTTCCTCGATTTCATCAACGAAATAGCCGTAGCACAGGAGCAGGTCGATGTCTTCTCTGTTGATTCCGATACTAGCGGCGAAATCTTTGAGCTGCTTTACATTCGGCGGTTCGTGCTGGCTCGGGTCGGGGTAATCCCAATAGCAGCTGCGGAGAAAACGGTAGTCGAAAGCATACAGATTTGATGTGTCGAACAAGCCGCGTTCTAGCATGCCACCGCTATCAATCTTGATAATGTCGCCGCAGTTTGTTGCTATCTCGGCGTGCTCCATTCCGAGTATTCCAAGCTTTGTAAGAGCGCTGTCGAGAATAGCCTCCGTACTCGCATAGATGTAGAAACCGTATTTCTCATAGTGGTACAGAGCAAGCGGATTGTCGCCCTTGACGAAATACATATTGTTATGCTCGTCCAAGACGGTGAACACAAACGAACCCTCGACTAATTCCGCCATTTCACCAATGGTTTTCATGTCGAGGGTTTCGTGCTGTTCAAGAAGCTGCACAGCTATGTAGCTGTCGGTCTTGATTGGCGTGTTCGGGAGTTTCATCTGCGCGCGGAGTGTGAGGTCGTTGTGAAGCACACCGTTGTGAGCAAGGGCGAAATGCGTGTTTCCAACGGTGCCGGGAAACGGGTGGTTGTTGCGGTTGTCGAGCTTGTTCCCTTGTGTTGCCATGCGGGTGTGCCCCATGATGACATTTGCGTCCTCGCGGAGTTTCAGGTGAACATTGTGAGCGGCAAACGGGCGCTTGTAGATTGTCATTTTGCCGCGTGAATTGTAGGCAAAACCGGTAGCGTCCGTTCCGTGCACCTCGCATTCCTGTGAGAGTACGCGCAAAACCTTTTCGCGCTGCTTTGTGTTTAAGGTGTGGTTGTAGTCGATAAGTCCAAAGATAGCACACATATTAGTCGTCCTCCATTTCTTCAATCGGTGGTTTACATAGAGCCGGCGCTCTTTGAGGTAGGTTATGAGTTCGGAACAGTTTTCGCGGTCAAGATTCGAAACGAAATCCGTCCAGCTGATTTTTGAAATCTCGCTGTCCGTGTAGGTCAGAGCCATGTCGCAAATAGAATCCACCAATTCAAGCGTTGCAATCAGCGTATTGACCTTGAGTGTGCCGCGGAACATACGAAATTCAATCGTTGACCAATTCGTAATATTCACGCAAGCATAACGCCCGTTGCAGCCCTTTTTAGCATCCTCCAAGATTTCTTTAGGATTGTTCTTGTAGCCGTATCTAGCCGCCCATCGGTTCATCTGATACTCGGTTCGGCGGCTGAATTTCAGAAGCTCGTTCCAATGGTGCTCCACGAAATAAAGAACCCGCGAGATAGCTTCGTCTTGCTTCTCGCGGGTGTCTCCAAATGTGCTACGGTTGATGTGAATATGAAGCCCGCAGGTGCTGGTTTTGTGGGATTTGTAGCCAAGCTGAATTGCCTTGTGGCAGACATCGCGCCACGGCATTTCCGACTTGTGATATTCAAGGCTCATCGGGTGCGTGACGATTTCCATTCCGTCGTTAAGCGAACCGTCCGACTTGATGTAGATGCGCTCTTTGTCGCTCCAATTACCCTCGGCAAGAATCAAATCGGCATTATCGCTGTACTTTCCGGCGCCGTCAATTTCCAATTCCACGCCGAAAAAGCGCTTGCTGTTGCCGTAGAAAATCGGGTCGGGCTTGTAACTGTATTCGTGAATGGAGCTTTTACAGCGTTCCTCGTAACAGCGGTCGCAGTAGGGATAGTCGTCATCATCGCTGTAATTAGCGTAATCGCGGTGAATGATTCTGCCGCAGCATTCGCAAGAGGTGTAGTAATCGTCATAGCAGCGCTGACAGAGTGGCACGCTATCCGAACCTGCATTGTCGTCGCTCCAGATTCTTTCGCCGCAGTGCTCGCAGGTAACGGTTTCGGTGCGGTAGCAATCGGGGCAGAGCAATTCGCCCTGCATTTCATAGTAGTCCTCGGCGTCAAGTTCAGCGCCGCAGCAGCTGCAAACAAGGCGCTCATTTTCGTTGTTGTCCATAGTGTTTTCCTCCTCAATATTCTTCTGCAAAAAGCATTGTAGTGTGGTCGCCGTCGTCAATTGCATAGATTTTCGCTGTGATGGGGTTGTCCGTGCGGAATTCGTGCGTGCGTTCGTAGGGCGGTTTTTCCTGTGAATGTGTGATTCGCTGGATTTTTCCGCTTGCCGTGAGCTTAAAAACTTGCAGGTAGTCTTTCTCCGAAATGCTCATGCCATCGATTAAGTTCCACAGCACTATTTGGGCTAGCAATGGTACATTTTCGGATATTCCCTTTGTGCAGTAACGCATATTTTTGAACATGATTTCCACCTCCTGTTTGGCTTTGTAATGCGGCTTTTGAGCAAAAGCGAAAGCCCCGTCACCGTGAATTTCAATCACGATAACGGGGCAAGTTTTGCTGTGAAAATCGAGTCCGCGATAAACCGAAATAAACCGTTATTTCAGCCGGAAATCCGTGCTGTCTAACCGTTTGAGTTCGCGTTCCGCATCATCGATTTTCTGTTGAAGCTCGCTGCGCTTCTCGTCCTTGCGACACTCGCTTACCATGCCGATTATCCCTGCAATTGCAACGACACCGGCTTCGATTATGGTTACGAGCGTCCCTGAAGTCATTCCTTCATCTTATCACCTCCTCCACAACGGTATAATATACCTTTATGGGGTCAGGCTTTTCAGGTGACGAATCGGTGGAGATTGTTGAGAGTGTGTGGTAAAAAATATAATACGCTGTTTATGGCAAGCAGGATATCTTTATTCATTATAGTGATCACTGTAGTAAGTATCTGTATACTTCATCGTCACCGGTCATTCAATCATACAGCTGTTAATTAACATATGGTGCGGGATTAAATATCATTATGGGCTTTTCTTCAAATTTCAACATGAATTATAACAAAGTACTTGCGTTATGGGAATTAATATGATATAATTACGGTATAAATGGGCAATTTAGCGAAATAGCCATGAAAATGGAGAGGTAATATATGAAAACACAGGTATTTAAAAGGATAATTTCTGCGGTCATGGCGGCTGTTGTATCTGCGGGAATGCTGTCGGCGCAGGAGCTGACTGCCTTTGCAGACAGCGGCGCGGAAACACAGCTTCCCGCTTTCGAAACCGACCTTACCGAGCATTTCGGCGCTGTTATGGAGGAAGAGGGCGTTGAGTATGGGACTGACGGTGCTACCGCAGGGGATTATACATATACCGTTAGTAACGGAACAGCTACCATCACCGATTATACCGGAAGTGCAACGAATCTTGTTATTCCGTCAACGCTTGGTGGGTATCGGGTGACGACAATAGGATATTATGCTTTTGCTTATTGCGCAAGCTTGACAAGCATAACAATTCCCGACAGCGTTACCTCAATAGGGTATAGTGCTTTTGATTATTGTGAAAGCCTGACAAGTATAACAATTCCCGACAGCGTTACCTCAATAGGGGATGGTGCTTTTGAACATTGCAAAAGCCTGACAAGCATAACAATACCTGACAGCGTTACCTCAATAGGGGGTAGGGCTTTTTATGATTGCACAAGCCTTACAAGCATAACAATTCCCGACAGCGTTACCTCAATAGAGGATGGTACTTTTGAAGATTGCACGAGCCTGACAAGCATAACAATTCCCGACAGCGTTACCTCAATAGGGAATGATGCTTTTGAAGATTGCACAAGTCTTACGTATCCGCCAAACCACCCTGCGTCGTAAACAAGTAACCCTCTGCTAATATACAA
>CAMAGG010000157.1 GCA_945833805.1 uncultured Clostridia bacterium
TTGGAAAGCGGCTGTGCGCCGTAAAGCCGGGGATAGTGTTCACCTCGTTGAATACAATCCTTTTTTCGGGTGTGTAGAACATATCCACCCTAGCGAAGCCGGAGCAGCCAGGAGTGCGGTATACAAGATTGATTGGATTTCTATCATTATCGCGTTGGATTTCTGAAACTGATACGACAGGGCATTTATTTTTGGTTTTTCTAACGTCGACATATGCGTCAAGCTCTCTCAATGTATTGAGTCCGCGAGAGTATGCCAAACGTTTCGATTCATTGATATGATCGTATATCTTATATGTGCCGATGTCATGCCCAGATAAACGCATTATTATATCAATGATGAATAGGTAGTAGGATCTCTTATATCCGTCAGGCATATAATCAGTTATGTTGTATTTGTTCCATTCGCCTGTCTGATTCATGATCTCCTTTATTTCGGAAATAGATACACATATGTTTTGCGAAAAGATCGTAACAAGTGCTAGACAGCTTAATATAATTTGGCTATTTTCATCGCTTTGATTCACGGTTTGGGTCAGTCTTTCCAGACAGTTGTACTCTTCCTGAAAAGTGTAAAAACCATATAAGAAAGGTGAACGTTGCTGATAATCTTGAGTAATCTTTTTTAACTGCTTGATACGTTCCTCTCCGTCCTTTTTGTTTTTGGCGAAGTCTCCGAATTTTTTTCGAAATTCTCTGCTTTTCCAGTTTTCTGGTACAGTTCAAAGATGATGTCGGCAGTTCTGTCCGAATACTTTTTTAATCTGGCGCAGGGCAATTGTTCCTTAAGATCCCATGGGCAAATTATAGCAGTAACGCTGTAATAGTTGACATAAGCACTGTTTTGGGATATAATATTAATAGTACGTTCTATTTACAATAATTAGGGAGTGTGATAAAATGCCGAAATCAAGTTCTGTTAAGCAGATAATCAGCCCGGACGACAAAGAAACCGTCTGCCGGGAAATACTGACTGCCCTGCCCAACTCGTTTGAAGACAAATATAGTATAGATGAATATGCTGTAAATTGCCGTATGCTTCCGGTGTGGGCGGCTTATGCAGACGAGGAATTGCAGGGATTTATCGCCCTGCGGGAAACCAGCCCCTACGCGGCTGAGATCTACGCTATGGGCGTAAAAAAAGAATACCAGCGCCGCAAGGTCGGCAAAGGACTTTTCACTTCGCTTCTGAATTACGCAAGGCGGCAGGGCTACGAATATCTTCAGGTTAAGACGGTAAAGCAGGGAGTTTATACTGAATTCGATACTGCCAACACCTTTTATCAGAGTCTGGGCTTTCGGGAGCTTGAGGTTCTCCCGATATGGGACGAGAATAATCCATGCCAGATCTATATACGAAATGTTAATTTCTGATTGTTTAAATGTATAATTTTAGGGGTAGTATACAATCTGTATACTACCCCTGCTACTTTCCGTATAATAATTAAGAATATAACAAAATTCGGTTAAATCTGCCTGTAATTAAACTAATTGTTAAATACTATGTTGAAAAGGTTGAAAACCGTACGCTTGTGATTGAAAGCGCAGCAGGTTTTCAACCATTTGATTTACTAACAGTTGAATAATGTCCAAATATTACTATTTGTCCTCCGGGGGTGTGGAGAACTACAATTGCTGTCCCCCGGAATAACGGCGATGTCAGCCTCATTTCCCACAGGATATTATCCGGAGGAAGTATGCGGCGCTTGCGGAAAATAATTCCGCTGTCTGCTGTCAGAACATTGTTTTCCACAGAATATTTCAATTTGTAATAATATAACAACCATATTGCAGAGAGTATAATCAGCGCTGTTCCTGTCGGAACGAGCATCCAAAGCCAACTGCTTCTCCGCAAAACCAGCCATAACGCAAGGTATACCAGCAGACCCGCAGCTTCTGTCAGCCAGAAGAATATCCAGCGTTTTTTTACGAAAACTCTGTTTTCCTCATTCATCAGAATATCACCTAATTTCACCGGACTTTCAGAGTTGATGTAAATTATTTTATCTGAAGTGGAACGGATTTATTCATGTTGACGAAATTATTTATGAATTATTGACAGGGATATTTAACAATGTTATAATATGACAGTATATAAATATTTCAGATGTTTTCTATTATAAAAAGAAGCCGGAGGTGAGTTTGTGTTTGGATTGTTCGGAATGCTGTGGAAGCGGAAGGATTTTATCGGAAACAGCTTTCCACCGGAGGTTTGTGAGAAGATATTCAAGGGTATGCATGTTTTGGGCAGGATAAACCCTGCTTCGGTAATAAACGGCATGACTGCTTCGGAGTTTTCGGTGGTGTGCTGCGCTGCGGACTATCCTGAGAAGCACGGAGAACTGACTGCCACTGTGGCGGAGATCGCCGCAGAGATGAGCGTGTCTGTTCCGGCGGTGTCAAGAACGCTCCGGTCTTTGCAGGAAAAAGGATTTATTACCCGGCAGGTGGACGAGAATGACCGCCGCAGCATAAGGGTCGAGGTAACTCCGGAGGGAAAGGAGATCCTCGAGGAGAACCTCCAACGTATTACCATTGCAACGAACCGGATCATGTCTGTTTTCACAGAGGACGAGATCCGCACCATTGCGGAGCTTTATGGAAAATTCGCGGCAGCAATGGAAAGGCAGATAAATTCAGATCAGTAATGTGCAACAACGTTTCTTTCAGAAAGGAGCATATAATGTTAGAGATCAGAAACATTGTCAAGGACTATGAAACCGGGAGCGAAACCGTTCACGCCCTCAAGGGAGTATCTATTGCGTTCCGGGAGAGCGAGCTTGTTTCGGTGCTGGGTCAGTCAGGCTGCGGAAAGACTACTCTGCTGAATATCATCGGCGGTCTTGACCAGTACACCAGCGGCGACCTCATTATAAACGGTCAGTCCACAAAGAAGTACAAGTCGGCGGACTGGGATACCTACCGTAACCATTCGGTGGGCTTCATCTTCCAGAGCTACAATCTTATTCCGCATCAGACGGTGCTTTCAAACGTGGAACTTGCGCTCACGCTTTCGGGTGTTTCAAAGACCGAGCGCAGACGCCGCGCAAAGGAGGCTCTTGAAAAGGTCGGACTGGGTAATCAGCTCAACAAAAGACCCAACCAGATGTCCGGCGGTCAGATGCAGAGAGTCGCCATTGCGAGAGCGCTGGTAAACGATCCGGATATCCTGCTTGCGGACGAGCCTACCGGTGCGCTTGACAGCGAAACCAGCATTCAGATCATGGAGCTTATCAAGGAGATCGCAAAGGATCGCCTTGTAATTATGGTAACTCACAACCCCGATCTTGCGGAAAAGTATTCCACAAGAATTGTGAAGCTGCTTGACGGCGAGATAGTCGGGGACAGCGATCCGTTCGATCCTGACAAGGAACAGAACACGGCGGTGGAGCGCAAGTCCGATGTTAAGAAAGGCAAAAAGACCTCCATGTCGTTCCTGACGGCGCTTTCCCTGTCGAAAAACAATCTTCTGACCAAAAAGGGAAGAACGTTCCTTACCTCCTTTGCGGGAAGCATTGGAATTATCGGCATTGCGCTCATTCTGTCGCTTTCAAACGGTGTTCAGGAGTACATAAACAGCGTGGAGCGATCTACGCTGGCTTCTTTCCCGGTGTCAATTCAGCATGAAACTGTGGACTACACAAGTCTTATGACCTCTATGATGAATGTCGCGGAGGAAAACAAGCAGGAGCGCGACCCGGATAAGATCTATACCAACGACATTTCCACAGAGATGATGAAAACCATGTTGTCGGAAATGCAGACTAACAACCTCAAGCTGTTCAAGGAGTACATCGAGAGTAATCCGGACAATATCCTTGACTGCGTAAGCGAGATTCAGTACAGCTATGACTCCAATCTGTATATATACAGGCATGATAGCAATGATAATATCATTCAGGTGAATCCGTCCACTGTCATGAAAGCGATGATGGGCGAGGCAATGGCGGATACCATGACACAGATGACCAGCACCTATTCCTCCATGATGGGCGCGTCCGGAAGTCAATATGACGCGTGGGAGGAACTTCTCAGCACGGATATGCTGAAAACGGAATACGAGGTGCTTGCCGGACGTCTGCCGGAGAGCTGGAACGAGGTGGTGCTCCTTGTGACCGAGCATAATGAGTTGTCAGACGTTACCCTTTACACTCTGGGACTCCGCGACCAGTCGGAACTTGAGGGAATGATGGCGAGCGTTATGGCGGGTGAGAGCTTCGACCTCGACACCGGCGACCTGTCCTTTACATACGACGAGCTTATGGGGCTGGAATTCAGCCTGCTGACCGCTCCTGACTTCTATCAGAAGAATGAGGACGGAACATATTCCGATATGCGCGGCGATGAGGAGTATATGGAGAGCGTTCTTGAGAGCGCTCCCGCCCTCAAGGTAGTGGGAATTCTTAAGCCGGGCGCAGATTCGCTTATTTCCTCCACTAATTCCGGCGGTATTGGCTACACCCATGCGCTGACCGAATACATGATCGACAGGGTGAACAGCAGCGATATCGTGAAGCAGCAGAAAGAAAATCCCGACGTGGACGTATTCACCGGAATTGAGTTCCCAAAGGCTGATGAGGAAGAAAAAGAGGCTATGTCTGAGTCGGCGGCAATGGATATGATAATGGGACTTCTGTCCGAGGAGCAGCTCCAGAAGCTCAATCAGGGTATTATGGACACCTTTACCGACGAGCAGAAGCAGGAGATCCAGTCCGCGATGATGGGCATGGTGAGCGATGAGCAGATGAACGAGATCATCATGGGGATCCTTACTCCTGAGCAGTTACAGCAGCTTGCGGCTATGCAGGGCAGCGCACAGGGTGCGGATATGTCCTCGGTTATGGAAGAAATGCTCACCGAGGAGCAGACCGCAATTCTTTCGGCGCAGATCGCGGCTTCCCTTACACCGGAGCAGAATGCGGAGATTTCCGCTATGATGAACAGCATGATCGAGCCAACGAAGATGTACAGTGTATTCATGAAGGTTCTTACCTCTGATCAGCTTACTCAGCTTATGGAGCTTACAAGAGAGCCGGAAACCACCGAGGCGACCTATGACGGAAATCTGACGCTTCTCGGTGTGGCTGAGCTTTCCGAGCCAAGCTCCATGAAGATCTATGCGACAGACTTTGAGAGCAAGGAAACCATTACCAAGCTGATCGAGGAATACAACAACCAGAAGATCACTGATGACGAGCAGGAGAACGTCATAAACTACACTGATTATGTCGGACTTATGATGTCCTCGATAAGCGACATCATCAACGCTATCTCCTATATTCTGATCGCATTCGTGGCTATATCCCTTGTGGTATCCTCTATCATGATCGGCATTATCACCTATATCTCGGTTCTGGAGAGAACAAAGGAGATCGGTATTCTGCGCGCAATGGGCGCTTCAAAGCGGGATATCTCCAATGTATTCAACGCGGAAACAATGATAGTGGGCTTTTCGGCAGGCGTTATCGGTATCGGAGTTACGCTGCTGCTGAATATCCCGATCAACATTATTATCGAGAATATCACAGGAATCCAGAATGTTGCGCTGCTGCCGTGGCAGGGCGGAGTTATTCTGGTTGTCATTTCGGTACTGCTGACGCTTATCGCGGGGCTGTTCCCGGCAAGCTTTGCGGCAAAGCGTGATCCGGTGGTTGCGCTCAGGACGGAGTGATATCCTGTTATCCACTTTATTACAGCAAAAAGGCTGCCTGTTAAAAGGCAGCCTTTCCTGTTTTATACTATTTTCATTTCTCCCTATAGACAAAGTATATAGGGAGAAACCAACCGCTTTGCGGTTGGTGCGGCGTAGCCGCAGAAAAGCCGTTCAATAATAATATCGTCAAAACCTGTGGTTTTGACAGCCGCCGATTCGGCGGCATCTTCTTATAGACTTTGTCTATAAGAAGATTTGATATTAGTATTATTTCATCGTGGGAATCTTTCCGATAAGCTCGCGCCGATTCTTTGCTCCGAGAGCGGCGCA
>CAMAGG010000158.1 GCA_945833805.1 uncultured Clostridia bacterium
GCTCAAGGAATACACCGCGAAGATCTCCAAGCAGAAGAATGTGCGCCAGCTTGTTTCAAGCACCATTTCCGAGTTCCTCGCAGACCCGGTGGTACACATCAAAAATGAGCTTCTTGACAGCTACAATGCAGTCAAGGATCAGCTGCCGGAGCATGAATTCATAGAGGAAAAGAAAAAGCCCAGCTTCACGATAAAGTTCAGGGAGCTGGACGAGATGAACAAGGCTACTGCGATACTTTCCGCAAACGGAATACGCTACCGTACCGGAAAGACCCTTGTTCCGTTCAGACTTACCGGAAACATCGAGTGGGGAGTACCCGCTCCGGTGCTTGAGGGAGAGGATCCGCTGACTATCTGGGTATGGCCGGAGTCCCTGTGGGCGCCTATTTCCTTCACAAAGGCGGCTCTGGAGCAGCAGGGCAGAAGTCAGGAGGAGTGGAAGGACTTCTGGTGCAGCAAGGACGCAACAGTTTATCAGTTTATCGGCGCGGACAATATCTACTTCTACGGCGTGGCTGAAATGGCTATGTTCATGGGACTTCAGGAGGGAGAGAATACCGCAGACCCGGCGGACGGCGAAATGCAGCTCCCTGTACTCTGCGCGAACAACCACATTCTGTTCCTCGACAAGAAAGCCTCCAGCTCCGGCGCGGTGAAGCCGCCTATGGCTCAGGATCTGCTGGATTATTACACCGCCGAGCAGCTCAGAATGCACTTCCTCGGCTTAGGTCTGGGTCAGCGCAGCGTAAGCTTCATGCCGAAGCCCTACAATCCTAACGCAAAGCCGGAAGATCCCGATCCTGTCGTAAAGGACGGCTTCCTGCTGTCCAACGTGTTCAACCGTATTATCCGCACCTGCATTTATTCCGTGCAGAAGAACTTTGACGGAGTTATGCCGGTGGGAGAGGTTGACGAGCAGGTGCTTGCCGACGCTAAAAAGGCGATACTCGACTATGAGCGTTATATGTACAGATTTGAGTTCCATCAGGCGACCTACGTCCTCGACAGCTACATCAGAAAGGCGAGCAAGTATATGGCGAAGAACCTCGGCGACGCAGACAAGGCGGAGGACAACACGGCGCGCCGCAAGGCTCTCATTCAGGTGTTCCACATGATAAGGACTGCCGCCGTTCTGCTTCACCCTATGGCGCCTAAGGGTACGGAGATGATCCTTGAATATCTGGAGCTTCCCGGCTGTGAAAAGAGCTTCTGGAGCTGGGACAGAATTTTTGATACTCTGGCGGACTTCACCGGTGGAAAGGATCACAAGCTGAAATTCCTTGAGCCGAGGGTGGATTTCTTCACAAAGCACCCCAGCCAGTTCGGTTCAGCCGCTGACGAATAAAAAACAAAGCCGCTTCTGGCTCACAGTCGGAAGCGGCTTCATTTATTTGTATTGAATTATACCTTGCAGTAAACTACCCCGTAATCAAACGGCGAAACGTGTATCTTTCCGTCCTTTATGCCCTTTCCATACCTGTCAAATGCGGGAACAAAATCATAGAACATATCCGTCTTGTCGTTGACTATATCAAAGGTGTGACCTCTGGTACTCTTGTTGAGATATATTATCGCCGCCTCGCGGGAGATCTTATCATAGCGTGCGAACACACATACATTGTCGTCCACCTCAATGAACTTCAATGCTCCCTGCTCAAACGCGTGAGTTCCCTTGCGGATCTTTGCAAGCTGCTTTGTGAATTCGATAAGGTCGAGATTTTCACGTCCCCAGGGATAGCAGCGGCGGTTGAAGGGATCGCGGTAGCCCTCCATTCCCGCTTCGTCGCCGTAATATATTGACGGTATACCCGGCAGGAAGAACTGCAATACCATAGCGCACTTCATCAGCGATACTCCATACATATACTGCTCGCCGGTGAGGTAACGCTCCGCCTGCCAGTCCTTATCGTTCCAGCCGACATCATCTCCGGCAAGCCGAGTCAGCGCACGTTCTGTATCGTGGGTGGACAGGAAATTCATCAGCATATCTATCGCAGGCTTCGGATAATGATCCATAATGGTCAGAATGCTGTCGGTGAAAGCCTTTGCGTCCGCGTACTTGACATAGTTCAGTATCGCTTCCTTAAAGGGATAGTTCATTACGCTGTCAAGCTGACCGCCTATCAGATAGCGGCGGCGCACGCCGTAGCTCTCCTTGTTGGAGGCGTCCTCCCAGACCTCGCCATATACTATCTTGTCCGCACCCATTTCCTTGACTGCCTTGTTGATGTTGTCAAGGAATTCGTCCGGAAGCTCGTCTGCAACGTCAAGACGCCAGCCCTGTGCGCCAAGCTTTATCCATTTCTGGAGTATTCCGTCTTTGCCACAGATGTATTCGGTGTACTGCTCGTTATTCTCGTTGACGTTGGGGAGGGTCGTGATACCCCACCAGCTCTCATACTTGTCGGGATATCCGGTGAAGCAGTACCACGGGAAATAGGGGCTGTTCCTGTCGCGGTATGCGCCGGAATGCTCCCCATAGCGTCCGAACTTGTTGAAGTATATGGAATCCGCGCCGGTATGGGAGAATACTCCGTCGAGAATGACTGAGATACCCATTTCCTTCGCCTTCTCGCATAATTCCCTGAAATCCTCTTCCGTGCCGAGCATAGGATCTATCTTCTCATAATTTGCTGTGTTGTAGCGGTGATTTTCATGAGCCTCGAATATCGGGTTCAGATAGAGCACCGTAGTACCCAGACTTTTAATGTACGGGAGCTTTTCGATAATTCCCCGCAGATCCCCGCCGAAATAATCGTTGTTGCGGACAACTCCCCGTTCGTCCGGCTTGTAGAAAGGCGTTGAGTACCAGTCGTCGCGGATTATCCTGTCCTCCGGAACGTTGTCGTGCTTAACTCCGCTCCTGCAGAAGCGGTCAGGGAATATCTGATACATAATACCGCCACGGATAAACAGCGGAGTATACAGGTTTTCATCAAACACGGTGAGCTGGAACAGCTCCTCGCCCTCAAAAACGCCCTCAGACGCGCCTCTGCGCTTTATATATCTCCGTCGTCCGTCCAGAACGCAGGTGAAATAATAGTGATGCAGACCAACGTTGTTCGGAGTAAAGCAGCAGGAATAAATATTGTCGTCCCCGCTCTCGTCCTCAAGTATCAGCTCAATGAAGCGCTCCTTGTATCCAGGACGGAACATGACCAGCGTCAGATCCCTTACCGCCATGGATTTCGGGAAACGCAGATTGAATATGCTCGGCTGTCCTCTTCTCAGCGCGCCGAACGGGTGCTTGTAATTGTTGTCGAAGCAGTCAAATATCGGTAAGCTCATGGAAATCTCCTTGCCTGCAGTAATTCATCAAGATTGGTATGCGCCGTCCCTGACTGATTTGGGGCGGCGCGATACTTATTTATGCGGTAATGCTTATTTCAGGTTCCAGATATCTCTTGCATAGTCTGTTACCGCACGGTCTGCGGAGAATCTGCCCGCACCGGCGATATTATACAGCGACTTCTTGTTCCAGTCAAGCGGGTTCTTGTAGACCTCGCTGATATACTGCTGAGTTCCGCGATAGCTGTCGAAGTCCGCAAGCGCCATGTAGAAGTCCTTTGTTCTGATGGAGTTTGCAACCTCTTCAAAGGTAGCGCCGTTGATTCCGTTGTACATACGCTGGATAACGTCGCGGATAACCTGACTGCCGTTGATATACTGCTCAGGGTGATAGCCCTTCATGCGAAGCTCGTTCACCTCAGGAGTTCTCATGCCGAAGATGAAGATATTGTCTGTGCCGACAGCCTCGTGAATTTCAACGTTTGCGCCGTCGTAGGTTCCGAGGGTGAGAGCGCCATTGAGCATGAGCTTCATGTTACCGGTACCGGAAGCCTCGGTTCCTGCAAGAGAGATCTGCTCGGATATCTCCGCAGCGGGCATTAGTATCTCGGACAGGGTCACGCGGTAATCCTCAAGGAATACGACCTGAAGCTTCTCTCTGATCTTCGGATTGTGCTTTATCTCCTCGCCGATGCACCAGATCATCTTGATGATCTGCTTTGCGATATAGTAGCCGGGAGCTGCCTTTGAAGCAAAGATATAGGTCTTGGGAACAAAGTCAGCGTCCGGATTCTGGAGCAGGTAGTTATAATCAGCAATGATGTTCATTGCATTGAGCTGCTGGCGCTTGTATTCGTGCAGGCGCTTTACCTGAACATCAAAAATGGAATCAAGGTTCAGCTTTGTGCCGGTGGTCTTTTCAACATACTCCGCAAAGCGCAGCTTGTTGTCCTTCTTGATGTTGCCGAGCTTTTCGAGAACGCTGCTGTCGTTTGCGAACACCTGGAACTTGATAAGCTCCGCTGCGTCCTTCTTGAAGCCATCGCCGATGCACTCGGTGAGCAGGTCGGTAAGACCCTTGTTGCTCTGGAGCAGCCATCTTCTGTAAGCGATACCGTTGGTGACGTTCTTGAACTGAGAGGGTCTGTCAAGAGCCTGAAGTCTGAATACGTCGTCCTTGATGATCTGGCTGTGCAGCTTGGATACGCCGTTTACGCTGTGAGAAGCGGCAACGCACAGATTTGCCATGTGTACCTGATTGTCCTGAATAATGGACATCTTGGAAACCTTTTCGCTGTTCTGGGTTCTGTTGTACAGATCCTCGCAGTAGCGGCGGTTGATCTCGCAGATAATGGAGAATATTCTCGGCAGGATCTTTTCGATAAGGCTCTTGTCCCACTTTTCAAGCGCCTCTGCCATAACGGTGTGGTTGGTGTATGCAAAGGTATTGGTAACGATGTGCCAAGCCTGCTCCCAGCCGTAGCCGCAGTCGTCCAGAAGTATTCTCATCAGCTCCGGAATAGCCAGAGTGGGGTGGGTATCGTTGATATGGATAGCGTTCTTCTCGTGGAAGTTCTCCAGAGTGCCGTAAACGTTCATGTGGCGCATTACGATATCGCCGATGGAAGCCGCGCACATAAAGTACTGCTGACGCAGACGGAGCGCCTTGCCCTCAAGGTGGTTATCGTTGGGATAGAGCACCTTTGAAATAGCGTGGGCGATGTTGTTTGCGCCCATAGCCTTTGCGTAGTCGCCGGTATTGAAGCTGCCCATATCGAAGGACATACTCTCGGCGCTCCACAGACGGAGCTTTGAAACGCCCTTGCTGTCATATCCGGAAACATACATATCGTATGGAACAGCGTTTACAGTGGTGTAATTAACGTGCTCAAGGTGGTGGTAGTTGTTATCCCAGTATTCGTTGATCTGACCGTCGAAATGAACCTCGATAGCCTGATCGGGAACGGGAACCAGCCACGCGCCGCCGCCGGGCAGCCAGTTGTCCGGAAGCTCTGTCTGCCAGCCGTCAACAATCTTCTGCTTGAAGATACCGTACTCATAGCGGATAGAATAACCGGTCGCGGGGTACTCGCAGGTAGCAAGTCCGTCCATGTAGCAGGCAGCAAGTCTTCCAAGACCGCCGTTTCCAAGACCTGCGTCCGGCTCTTCATCATATACGCTGTCGATCTTTATGCCCATGTCCTTGAGGGCTTCCTCAACAACGTCCTGCATACCGAGGTTGTACAGGCTGGTCTTGAGGGAGCGTCCCATAAGGAACTCCATGGAAAGATAGTAAACCTGCTTTCTGCCCTTGGAATTGCACTCGCGCATGAAATCGTGGCGCTTTTCCTTGAGGTGGTTCACTACGATAGAAGAGAGTGCGCGGTAAACCTGTGTTATTGTCGCATTCTTGGCGTCGGTTCTGAAATCGAATTCCAGAATACCGTCGAGCTGTCTTTTCAGCTCCTCCTTTGTAAACGGAGAATTCATCTTTAATTCTGACCCCTTTCTGATGTACGATGCACTGCACCTGTTAATTTCATTATTCACCGACTACCATTATACTATTTTTTCACTGAAATTTCAAGATTTAAACAGCATTACTGTGAAATAAAACAATAAAACTTCCCATTCTTTGAGTAATTTTGACAAATTTTCTAGTAAGTT
>CAMAGG010000159.1 GCA_945833805.1 uncultured Clostridia bacterium
AAGTATCTTGTTTTATTCGGCAGCCGTTTGCAGGGTGCCATATTTCTAATTTTACACCAAATCCGTAAATAAAGCAATAATTTTTGAAAAAACACTTGATTTTTTTGTCGAAAAGTACTACAATAATATTGAGTTATTAGCAAAATCATCAGAACGAGTTCTCGGATTTTGTAAAATTTAAAGGAGAGGTTTTAACAATATGAAAATTCTGGTTATTAACGCCGGCAGTTCTTCGCTGAAATATCAGCTCATCAACATGGAGGACGAGAGCGTTATCGCAAAGGGAAACTGCGACCGTATAGGAATTGACGGACACATCAAGCACACCACCTTTGACGGCAGAGTAATTGACACAGACTGCACATTCCCGACCCATACCGAGGCTTTTGAGAAGCTTGTCGAGGTGCTCACCACCGGCGAGGGCAAGGTCATTGACAGCATGAGCGAGATCTCCGCAGTAGGTCACAGAATAGTACAGGGCGCTGAGATATTCAGCAAGACCACCCTTGTTACCGACGAGGTAATTCAGCAGATAGACGATCTGTCCGAGCTCGCTCCGGTACATAATCACCCCCACGCACTGGCGCTCAGAGCCTGCAAGAAGGTAATTCCCGAAACAACTCCTCAGGTAGTTGTATTTGATACCGCTTTCCACCAGACAATGCCGGAAAAGGCCTTCATGTTCGGTATGCCGTATGAGTGCTATGAGAAGTACCATGTAAGAAAGTACGGATTCCACGGAACCTCTCACCGTTTCGTTACTCAGGCTCTGGCTGAGGCTCTCGGAAAGCCCCTGTCAGAACTGAAGATCGTATCCTGCCACCTCGGAAACGGCTCCTCTATTACCGCGGTTGACGGCGGCAAGTCTGTTGATACATCAATGGGCTTTACACCGCTGGACGGCGTTATCATGGGTACGCGCTCCGGCTGCGTAGACCCCTCCGCGGTTACATTCATTGAGAACAAGAAGCATCTCAGCCCCTCCGAGATGAGCGATTATCTGAACAAGAAGTCCGGCTTCCTCGGAATTTCCGGTATTTCCAGCGATAACCGCGATATCACCGCTGCTGCACAGCACGGCGACAAGAAGGCACAGCTCGCAGGTGAAATGCTCCGCTATGAGATCAAGAAGTACATAGGTTCTTACGCTGCGGTAATGAACGGTCTTGACGCAGTTCTCTTCACCGGCGGTATCGGTGAGAACTCCGACGATCTGCGCGCTGATGTCTGCCGCGATATGGAATTCTTCGGAATAAAGCTGGACGAGGCCGCAAACGCAGGTCTGAGAGGAAAGCTCCAGAGAATTTCCGCTCCGGACAGCAAGGTTGAGGTTTGGGTAGTTCCTACCAACGAGGAGCTGCTTATTGCAAGAGATACCCGTGATCTCGTTGGAAATCTGTAATTCTTCAGGAAACACAAGTCCGCAGCCGTCATCGACTGCGGATTTTTTGTAATTAAACGGGGGTGAAGCCGTGAGGCTGTTTTATTTAATCCTACTGTGTCTGTCCGGCGGGTATCTTATGCTCCAGCTTGCGGTTTACCTGATGTTTCACAGGACGCTGTTCCCGAACGCAGGGGAGCTGTTTGAGCGGAGCAGGAGCCGTATCGAGTGGCAGACGGTGTTCCCGAAAAATCTGCTGCGGCTGATCGTTTTTGTTTTTGTAAGCTCGTTTTGGGGGATCATTCTTGAAACTGTTGGAGTTGTGAGCTGGCTAGGGCTGCCCTGCGCGGCGGTGGGCGGGCTTGCGTTTAACTTCCTGCTCAGCACCGTGTTCTCTCCGCTGTATTTCAAGCTTCACAGGCAGGGCGAACCTACTCCGGAGCAGCTTGAAAATATGGACGCGGTGGTGACGGAGAAGATCACTCCGGATATGTACGGTGAAATCAGAGTACAGCGCGGCGGCAAAGCCTATTATTTCCGGGCTGTTTCCGCGAACGGCAGGGAGCTTCCGGAGGGGACTGGGGTGATCGTTATTTACTGCGAGGACGGCGCGTGCTTTGTGGAGTCGGCGGAGCGGTTTTACGATGTGCTTTTTGACGAAGAGCAGCCGGAAATATCCCCGGAACTACCTCCGGATAAACCGGAGAATACCCGGAATAATAATGAGATAGGAAGAGCGTAAAGGAGGAAATATGAAGGTAATTGCTTTTGATATCGGCGGCACTCTGATGGAATACGTCAATATGCCGAATGTCTGGATAGAATTTTATGAAAGCGCGTTCCGGCACGTCCGGAAGAAGCTTAAGCTGCCGCTTACTGACGAGCAGCTTGCGGTTTCATTAGAGGTACTGCGGCAGTACAACCCGCGGGTGAAGTACCGGGAGCAGGACTACACCCCGGAGCAGATATTCTCGGACGCGGCAAAGGAGTGGGATTTTCCCTATTCGCTGCCGGAAGTGATTGATACGTTTTTCGAGGATATGAAGCTGACGCCGCTTATCTACCCGGAAACTATTCCGGTATTGCAGAGGCTGCGTAATTCCGGCTGGAAGATAGCGACGCTCACCGATGTCGCCACCGGAATGCCGGACAGCCTGCACAAGAGCTATTTTCCGGAGCTTATGCCGTATTTTGACATGTATGTGTCCTCCCAGAGCTGCGGCTATCGCAAGCCTAATCCCGCCGGGGTAAAGCTTATCGCGGAGCATTTCGGAGCGCAGCCGCTGTTTTTTGTCGGGGACGAGCCTAAGGATATCAAGACAGGGCAGAACGTTGGTTGCAAAACTGTGCTTATCGACCGAAAAGGGAAGAACGCGGATTACGGGCAGGACTTCACGATAACTTCTCTTGAAGAACTTCCTGAAATAGTTGGATAAGGAGCAGACTATCCAACTATATCAGTGCTGAGGAAGTTTCCGTTTTCGCCGATATTTACTTCTATACTGTGATCGGTGAACATATTATCACTGTTAAAATACAATTTTACCGCGCCGTTTGTATCTATTGTGATATCAGGCGCGCCTATTCTTTGGATAAATTGTTCTTCGGTGATCCCGGCTTCATCTTCTTCGCGCCATTCATTCGCAAGCTCCACCAGTTCGGAAGAAACGAATTTTCTTACCGAGCTGTCCCAGTCTGCGAGGTCGCCGAAAATACTGCTCAGTTTATTAAGCTGAATATCCGCTGCCGCTGAGCCTTCCTCGACATTGAGATAAACATTGCATTTTTCTCCAAGATAATATATCTGACCCTCAAACCGGTTATAGCTTCTGTTTAATCTGAATTCTCCCAATATATTATTGATAATCACGGGCTTCAGATATTCTTCTTTTATCCTCTCAAGGCGGTCATCTGTTATTTTTTTATTACGTCCAGCAGCATATAGGAATTGACGTTTTCTTTGCTCTTTCTCGCCTTGACAAGGTATGTACCCACGCGTGAGTATGCACGTTTGAACGGGGCGATTTTTTTTAATCAGCGTCTTCTTAGCTAATACTAACACTCCGCTGGTTTTTTGTCAATAGAAAAAGCCGCTCCTGACGATGCCTCAGAAGCGGCTCAGATATTCTCACAAATGCGGGATCATTCCTCCATCTGCTTTCCGAAATACATTGCAGCCGCCTGAACCAGTGCGCTCTGCTCGCTGGTAGCGAACTCATGATCCTCGCCGGAAAGCATGATAACCGCGCCGTTTACATCGCCCTGTGAGAGTATAGGAGAGCAGGCGATCGCATAGCGGTCAATTCCCTCAATAGGGTTGAGGATCTGGTCGTCCTTGCTGCGGTAAACATGGCTCTTACGCTGTTCTATCAGATCTTCAAGCGAGCCGGAAACTCTGCGCTCGATCACTTCCTTCTTCGCCATGCCGGATACGGCTACAACATGGTCACGGTCGCATATTACCGCCGGGCAGCCGCCCACCTTCGACAGCACGTCTGCGTACTGTGACGCGGTGCAGGAGATTTCTCCCACCGGTGAGTATTTCTTGAAGATGACCTCGCCCTCAGGGCTGGTGTAGATCTCTAAGGGGTCGCCCTCGCGAATGCGCATAGTTCTGCGTATCTCCTTCGGTATTACAATACGCCCGAGGTCGTCTATTCTGCGGACAATTCCGGTAGCTTTCATATATAAATTCCTCCGTAATAATTATTTAGAGTGTGCAGATTTTTCTGTCGATATCGCTATTGTTTGCTTATAATGTGAATTTATTCATGGTGTTTCGACATTAATCAAACTGGCGAAAATACAACCGTGCCTCACGAAGTCGAACATATCATTTAATTTTGGCTATTGAAATAGATAATCTGATCGAATCGGTGTGTAGTCTTATCTGCTAATCGCTGGAATTATTGTCTGGTAGCGATTTTTTCATAGGAAACAACCCCTGTAACCTTTTCATAAGGTAACAGGGGGGTGTTGCATAAACACCTCGCGGTGAGTGGCGGTTTAGACTGCATTCCCGCCAGCCTGCGATTTTATGCGGAAAACCGGGATTTTGAATTTCAAAAAAATCTGAAATGCTTCATAAATCCACCCTTATATGATATTGTTTTAGCACATTTTTCTTACGTTGTCAACCCTGTGAGCAGGAAAAAATCAGATGATAAGAAACGAACTGCTGCCGAATATCTCACCGGGAGAAGCGCCGTATACTGAAATCTTTGCAGAAATCCAACACCGCTCTCGTCGTCAAAGAAACTTGAGCGTTTTCCGCGCAGCGGATAATGCGTACATACAGTACGCCTGCGTTTCTTTTCCTAGATATCGGTACTGTCTTTCCGCAAATCTTTTCCTTCGTTCAAACGGTTATTAGTATTAACGCTTGACAATAGCCTGTCCAATCTTCCCGACCGTCGAAAAATCCCTTTCGGCGGTCTGCTTTGCTATACCAGTTTTGATTCCAATGGAATTATTTTTTCAAAAACCCCATTTTAGGGGTTGACTTTTCTTAGCAGGTCTTTGATTTAAGTATATATTTTTGGAGTGTTTGTGTCAAGTTTTATTATACAACATTACATGAGAAAAGCAAACAAATGTCTTGCAGGACTGCTGACAGCCGCTTCAATACTTGCCGTGCTGCCGACAGCATCGTCTGCGGTTGCTCCTGACCACATCGTGATTAACCAGATATATGGAGGCGGAGGAAAGGGAGATACTTCATTCTCGCACAGCTTTATTGAGCTTTATAATCCTACCAATGCAGAAATTTTCCTTGAGAATTACAAAATTACATATTCCTCCAACAGGGATAACTCCAAAGGAAAGCATAACGGTTCCACATGGCAGAGTGATGGTTCAGTAGAGGTTGAGGAACTCGCGCTTGCCGGTACTATCCCGGCGAACAGTTCCTTCCTTATCCGCTGTGAGGCAGAGTCAACCGATGTGGCGATAGTTACTCTCAAAAACTATGATATGGACTGGAATCAGGTGATCGATAATGATCAGTCTGTGGAGATTACTTTGTATCAGGGTGAGCAACGTATTGACGCGATATCCACAAGAGCAACCGACTTCCGGAATGTCGGGGAAGGTTTCGACATTTTACGGGAAGCGTCTCTTTCAATCCGCGTCCATGAATAATTACAAAAACGGCAGGAGCGCAACACTCCTGCCGTCTTTTCTATATCACTGCCTCAACAATCAATCTGTCGCCGAATCGTTCGTCCTTTCTCCAACCCTTGTTTTCATAACAGTTTAGATATTGAAGTGCTACAATTCCAAGAATAGAATATCTAAGGAAACGCTGATTAAATCAAATTTGCCCCGTTCAAACCCGCATACTCACGCGGCTGAATTTGATACGCTTCGCTTTAATCAGCGTGTCCCTAAAACATTGCACCATTGCAAATTATATTCAATATCGCTCACCCTTTTCATCAGGGCAACGGCAGAAGCAGCAGAATATGGCTCGATCTTATGGTCAAGACTTAAGGCAACACCGCACAATTACCGGCTATCGCCTTTGCCGTCCGCTTGCTTGCA
>CAMAGG010000160.1 GCA_945833805.1 uncultured Clostridia bacterium
CCTCTGCAAGCTCCTGCGCGGTCTTTTCCGCTGCGGCAAGCTTCTTTTCAAGGTCTGCGTTTCTTCCCTGCTCTGCGGAGAGCGACTGCTTCACCTCTGCAAGCTCCTGCGCGGTCTTTTCCGCTGCGGCAAGCTTCTTTTCAAGGTCGGCATTCTTTCCCTGCTCTGCGGCAAGGGACTTCTTCAAGTTTTCAAGCTCCGCCGCCCCGGCTTTCAGCTTCTCTCTGTCCTTCTCAAGGACGGAGGCGCGCTCCTCCGAGCGGCGCAGCGCCTCCTCAGTGTTCGCCGCTTTGTCAAGCTTTTCCTGAAGCTTCTTGTTCTCCTCGGTGAGGGACGCAAGCTTTTCCGTCTGCTTCCTGAGGTCGGAATTCTGCTTCGTGAGGTCGGCAATGGTTTTTTCAAGCTCAGAGGATTTGTCCGCGCCGGACTTCACGTTGTCCGCAAGCTGAGCGTTCTTTTCCTCAAGGGACTTTATCTTCTCCTCCGCGTGCTCCAGAGCGGACTTTGCGCCCTCGTTCTCGGCGGCGCGATTATTGGCTTCACTCAGTGTTTCGGCAAGCTGTGCGTTCTTGCCCTCCAGTTCGGAAAACATCTTCTGGAGCGCCGCAAGCGAGGCGCTGTCCTTTTTGAGCGCCTCATTTTCGTCGGTAAGCCGCTTGTTCTCCTCAAGCGCCTTTGCGCCGCGCTCCGCCGTGTTTTTCAGCTCAGCGGCGGTCTTGGAAAAGCTGTCCCGTTCCTTGACGGTATTCTCAAGTTCCCCGAGAAGATCCAGCACAGTAAATACGCAGGCGTCGTCCTTTGACATCGACATACTGTGGCAGTATTCGGTGATGCGGCGGTCGGTTTCCTCGCCCTGCCGGAGAAGCGCGGCGGTATCATCAGTGCGGAGGTTGTACGGCTTTCCGCAGATCGTAACTGTGACTTTTTCGTTAAGCATTTTGACGTATTCCTTTCGTGAAGTTTATTTGATCCGTTCTGTTACGGTATAATTCCAGTTAATTATATTATATCTTAAAACTGAGGTTATTGCAAGTCTTTTTTGAAATTATTCTGCTCAAAATTACCCGCCGTAAAACCCGCGTGGGCAATTCCGAAAAATAGCCAAAAAAAAGTCCTGAAATGACGAAATTTTATGATAATAATACATTGCGCACGGCGCACAATAATGATATAATTATAATTGTAGTATTATGTATAAAGGGTATGTGCAGATCATACAAAGCATACTGTTAAATTTACTAAATATATTTTACGGAGGAAGCACAATGTTTGGATTGAACAAGGATATCGGTATTGACTTAGGAACAGCGAATACGCTTGTATATATGAGGGGCAAGGGTATAATTATCCGCGAACCGTCTGTCGTTGCTGTGGACAAGAAGCTCCAGTGCGTGCGATATGTCGGTCAGGAGGCAAAGGACGTCATCGGACGCACCCCCGGCTCTATCGTTGCGGTAAGACCGCTGAAAGACGGTGTAATCGCGGACTTCGACATGACCTCCAGTATGTTGGAGCAGTTCATCAAAAAGGCGCTCAAGGGCAGAGGCAAGGCGAGAGTTATCATCTGCATTCCCTCCGGCGTCACCGAGGTAGAGCGCAGAGCCGTTAAGGAAGCGGCTCAGAACGCCGGCGCAAAGCGGGTTTCTATCATCGAAGAGCCTATGGCTGCCGCTATCGGCGCGGGACTTCCTGTGGCAGAACCTGTGGGCAGCATGATCGTCGATATCGGCGGCGGTACCAGCGAGGTGGCTATCATCTCCCTCGGCGGCATCGTTACCGCCCGCTCTGTAAGAGTTGCCGGCGATGAGTTCGATTCCGCTATCATCAACTACATCAAGAAGAAATACAACCTGCTCATCGGCGAAAGAACCGCTGAAAACATCAAAATGGGCATAGGCTCCGCTTACAAGACCAGTGAAAACGAGCCGGTAATGGATATAAAGGGACGCAACCTCCTCAACGGTCTGCCGGAGAACATCACCGTCACCAGCGAGGAGATCCGCGAGGCTATCTCAGAGCCGCTGTCCCACGTTATTGACGCGATAAAGACCACTCTGGAAAAGACTCCCCCTGAGCTTGCAGCGGATATCATTGAGTCCGGAATAATGCTTGCGGGCGGCGGCGCGCTGCTCCGTGGGCTGGATCAGCTTATCCACGAGGAAACAGGTATGCCCGTAAAGATCGCGGAGCGTCCTCTGGACTGCGTTGCGGACGGCACAGGAAAAGTCCTCGAAAACATCGACAAGCTTGAGGACGTGCTCAGCGAGGACGAGAGCATTTACTGATTTGACAAAGTTCAAGCTGGGCAGGAGCGGATATGAAGGAATTTTTCCACAGCGTCAGGTTTAAAATAATCATCTGCATTGCGGCGCTGCTGCTGGGACTGATGACCTATGTCGCGGTCGCGGCAGGAACTCAGACGCTGCCGGAACAGATCATCAACACAGTGACCTACCCCTTTGTAACGGCGGCAAACGCTGTTTCAAACGGTGTAAACGGCTTTATTGACAAGCTGGTGAACGCAGACTCCTACAAGTCGCAGAACGATGAGCTGCGGGAGCTTGTCACCCAAATGTACGAGCGCACCGCAGAGTATGAGGAGCTTCAGAAGGAAAACGAGCAGCTCCGGGAAATGCTGAATCTGAACCAAAAGCACGAGGATTTCAAGTTCTCTGAGCCGTGCAGCATAATCGCCAGAAACGCGAATGATATCTACGGCGGATTCACGATGAATCACGGCAGCAGCTCCGGTATCTCACTCAACGATCCCGTCATCACCTCTGTCGGGCTTATCGGCAGAGTGACCGATATCGCGCCAAATTACGCTAGGGTATCAACAATTCTGTCGCCGCAGGTGAACGTGGGAGTATACACCCAGCGCACCAAAACCACCGGCGTACTCGAAAACAACACCGCCACCGCCGAACAGGAGCTGTGCCTTATGAGCAACATCTTGAAAGACGCGGACATTACTACCGGAGATGTTATAGTTACCTCCGGTCAGAGCGGTTTATTCCCGGAGGGGATTATCGTCGGCACGGTCAAGGAGGTCTACGACGACCCGAACGGTCTTTCAAAGCACGCTCTGATTGAGCCTGCGGAGGACTGTTTCAAGATAACCTCCGTGTACGCGGTAGTTGATTTTGACGGCAAAGGACTGTCGTTTGACGACAGTCAGGAATAATTCATACGCGGTGCAGCTAAGGAATCACTGATTAAATCAGCTCTTCCCTACAACTGCACCGCTTAAAGGTATAACAATGGTAAAGAAGATCTCCAGAAGCAAATCCTCCGGCTACCGGGCGAAAACCCGCAGAGCTATGCTGCGGTGCTTTTTCCGCTGGTTTCTTTACGCCGCAGTGCTGCTGTTTTTTTATCTTTGGGAGGTTGCTCCCCTTATCCGGGGCTGGTGTCCGTTGCTTATCATTCCGCTGGCGACCGCTGTCGCAATGCGGGAGGGCGAGCTTGCCGCCGGTGTTTTCGGGGTATTCTGCGGTCTTATGCTGGACGTTGCCAGCGGCACGATACCCGGTTTCTCCTCGCTGTGGCTGCTGCTGTGCTGCCCGATGATCTCCCTGCTGTCCCGGTTCTGGCTGAAATCCAACTGGCTCAGCCACCTTGTCATGAACGCGGCGACCGTGGTGATAATGTGCGGTATGGATTTCCTGTTCCTGCACTGGGTGTGGGAGCGTGAGGCAGCAGGTATCTCTTTTGTGAGATCCCTGCTGCCGGCATACGCGTGGGCAATAGCTCTCTCTGTTCCGGTGTATTTTCTGGTGGTGCTTATCTCAAACAAGCTGCGCCCGAAGGAGGAACGCCGGCTTGAGGAAGCAGCCGCCGGAAGCGCCGCCGAGGAGGAGATCACAAAGGGCGGGGAGAGATAGGTCAGTTTCGGAGGAAATATGTCAAAGTTTTCAAATATACTTCGCTCTGCAATACTTGCAACGCTGGTCATCGCAGCCGCATTCCTGTGCGGGCTGAGGCTGCTTGAAATACAAATAGCCGACGGTGGAAAGTACCTTGCCCTCACCCAGAGCACATACACTGCTCAGCAGGATATTGAAGCAGCAAGAGGAAAAATAGCCGACAGCACCGGAAAGATACTCAACACAAATGAGCTTAATTGCAGCGTAAATCTCCAGAAAGCCTCCCTTGCTGCCGGAACGGAAAACGAGGTCATCTACCGTATCCTCACTATCCTTATAGAAAACGACGAGGAATGGAACGAGTCACTGCCGATAACCAAAACCCAGCCCTATCAGTTTGAAAAGGACAGGGAAAACGCGGTGGACTCTCTCAAGACCCGCATGAAACTCGGCATTTACGCGACCGTTGAAAACTGCATGAACGCGCTGTACAAAACCTACGATATATCCGATAAGTACGAGGAACCTATGCGCCGATATATCGCCGGAGTGCGCTATGAAATGTCCCTCAAGGACTTCAACTATCAGAACAAATTCGAGCTTGCCTCCGGAATTTCAAGCGACACGGTGCTGGAATTAAAGGAGTTGTCCGCGCTCATGGCGGGCATGGAGATCTCCGAAGGCTGGAACAGGGTCTATCTGGACGGCACAACAGCGCCCCATGTGCGGGGTACAGTCGGAGCTATCTCCGCTGAGAAATATGCGGAGCTGAAAAATTCCGGCTACACCATGAACGACATTATCGGCACATCGGGAATTGAACTTGCCTTTGAAAGCACACTGCGGGGCGAGCGCGGAATCCGCGAGATCACCCGTAACAGCGACGGAGTGAAGATCTCCGACGAGATCATTAAACAGCCCCAGTCGGGAAATTCCGTAATGCTCACCATCGACTCTGATTTCCAGAACATGGTGGAGCAGATCGTGCAGTACCAGATGGACTTCCTGCATTCGCCCTACTACACCACCGCAATGGACGCAAACCTCCGCGGCAAGGACACCGAGGTAGGCTCAGCGGTAGTACTGGACGTTAAAGACGCATCTGTGCTTGCTATGGTTTCTCTGCCAAGCTATGACATCAACGACCTTGTGGAGAACTACGGCGCGGTGCTGAACGCGAAAAATTCTCCCCTGCTGAACCGGGCTATAAACGGCGAGTACCGCCCAGGCTCTACTTTCAAGACTATCACCGCCACCGCCGGACTAGCGGAGGGCGCGATAAATTCAACAAGCACTATCTCCTGCGGCGGTAAATACTCCTATTACGCCCCCAGCTACACACCGGGCTGCACCGGAGTACACGGAGCGATAACTGTACAGTACGGTCTGAAATACTCCTGCAACATCTTCTTCTATGAAACCGCCCGCCGGCTTGGGATAGATAAGCTTGCATACTGGGCTGAACGATTCGGAGTAGGACAGGATCTGGGCTTTGAGCTTCCCATGTCCACCGGGCGCATGACCTCCCCGGAGCTGTTCGACAGGCTTGGTCTGGAATGGAACGCCAGCGACACCATTCAGGCGGGTATAGGTCAGTCGGAAACGCTGCTGACCCCGCTCCACCTCGCTACACAGGCTATGACGATAGCAAACAACGGCGTGCGCTACCGCCCGCATATCGTAAAGGCGATATACAACTACGACTTCACCGAGCTTATTGAGGAAATACAGCCGGAGATCATGGAGAATATGTCCGGAATGGACGATGTTTTCGCCGAGGTAAAAGCAGGAATGAAAAAGGTAAGCGAAAACGCGAACTTCCTTATGGAAGGCGGCTGGTACAACATCTACGACTTCAAGGGCATAGGCAAGGAGAATGTCTGCACCAAGACCGGCACACCGGAGGTCATCGCAATGACGAAATTCAACTCCACGATCGTGGGATTTTATCCGGCTGACGACCCGGAGATCGCGTTCGGAGTATGTA
>CAMAGG010000161.1 GCA_945833805.1 uncultured Clostridia bacterium
CTGAATTGACTGTGTTCTTCGAATATCCACAGGAGATCAGGAAGATAATATATACCACGAATGCCGTCGAAGGTTACCACAGAATGGTGCGGAAATTTACTAAATCCAAGTCAATTTTTCCGACCGATGACTCTATTCGCAAGGTCATTTATATGAGCGTGACAGAGATTTCCAAGAAATGGACTATGCCGGTGCGTGATTGGGGGTTGGCTTACGCTCAGTTTATGATCTATTTTGAGGACAGATTCGCAGCATAGGTGCTATTCGGGGCTCTTGTCTGTCGGTCAACCTCTCTGTCACTTCGTGCGTAAGGCGAAGCCGTCGCGTTGACACGTCTCCCCCACTGGGGGAGACCACCGAACCCCAGGGTTTATCCGCTGAAGAATACCGGTGAAGTATGAAAAGCAGCGAATTTCTCCGCTGCTCTTCACCGTATATTATGCAGCTGCGTCGGGTCGCTCCCCAGCGTTGCCCTGTTTGGCTGCATTTTTAGTATTGGTACGTTTTTCGGGATTATTCGCGTTTACACAGTTTATTTTTCAGACCTATTATTTCAAGCAGAGGTTTTTCCGACAGCCCGGATCATCTATTCATCAATACAGGAATATCTGCCGGCAGTAAAATTCCGCCCATGAATAGTTCGCCATATACTCGCCATGAAATTACAGAAACGCATAGCGGAGATCCCCGCAGTCGGCAAGTCCTTTTGACCATGCCACCGCCGCTGACGGCTGACGTTCACTTTGTATCTTGCCTCCGTGAAACACCTTTTTCAGCTCACTTACAAGCGAGTCCAGCGCAGTTCTTTCATCGTCCACTGCAAGTATGTACATGGGTTTCATCTCATTCCTCTGTTTGGTATCATGTTCTTATTATAATCAACATCACTTTGGATCGCCAATGCCGCTGTTGAGTTCCAATTCTTCGATGTGAATATAATTCTGCACTTGATTTATCGGAAATAATGTGATATAATACGATCAAGGATAATCTCAGGAGGTGCGTATCATGGGATTGGCAATTACCAACAACGGATCAGATATACATAACAGCGGCTATTCTTCCGGCAGCTCTCAGCAGACTATCGAGAATGATCTGACAAAGCTCCAGAAGCAGCGTGACGATTATAAGCAGCAAAAGAGCAATGATCATTCTGCGGATATCGACGCGAAGATCTCCAGTCTTGAAAAGCGCATCAATAATCTCCAGCAGCGTCTTGACAGACTCAAGTCGAAAGAGGACGAAAAGGACAACGGCGAATGTCAGACCTGCAAGAACCGCAGATATCAGGACGGCTCCGACGACCCCGGAGTATCTTTCAAAACCGCAGGGAAAATAAACCCGGCAAATGCCGAGGCTGTCGTGCGCGGGCATGAGTATGAGCATGTAAACCGCAATCAGGCTAAAGCAGCGCGGGAGGACAAGGAGATCGTATATCAGAGCGTGACAATAAAGCACGGCATCTGCCCTGAATGCGGTGATTCCTATGTAACCGGCGGACAAACCACGACAGTTACCAAATCAGCTTCGGACGAGCGGTATTCTGTGGGCATGAAAGACACCGAATCGGGAAAGCTGCTGAATGTTCTTGTATAACCAAAACCTCCTTTGGTTTCTATTAACCACAGGAGGTTCTTTTGTTATTTCGTACTTTGCGTAAATAAAACTTATCGTGCAATTAAGAGAGCGGAAATCCTGTCCGCTCTAAAGTTCCAAATATTACATAGAGCATAAAAACATGGGCGGAGCAATTGACCCCGCCCGCTTGTCGTTATTCATTAACGCGGCTTTGTATTTCCAGTGTATCGCAGAAGGATTTCCAAGAACGTACTACTTTTTCTTCGAATTGCTCTTCACACGATCTGATATCTTCTGAAACTCAAGAGCCTTCTCAATGCTGCCCTGAACCTTCAACTTACCGGTGGTGAACGCCCAGACGGGGTTCATCTCACCACTCATGATTTTGAGGAAATCATCGGCAGTAACGATAAAAATGCAATCACGGTCATAGTACTCGTAAGGCTCAACGTATACCTTGCCGTCAAGCAGTTCGATGTAAAATGCGCCCTCGCCATCGCCGATAATGTTTATCTGCACTGAGAGATGTCCCTCCATACCGCTCAGGTCGTTAGAATATACCTCATCTCTTACCTTCTCAAATATCTCCTGATATGTCATTATGTGTTCCTCCTGTTATATTGCTTTTCCGTGGACAGACTGATTGCGTATTATCTTCTTAGACGTGGTTTTCTCAAATTCAGCGTCCCTCAGACGAATACGCCGCATCATCTTTGAAGCGGGAAGTGTCTTGTTTATTCCCGCAACGGTGTCCTTCAAAAGCTTCACCAGCTCCTCCGGCATTTTGCCGCACACGTCAGGGTTGGGTACTATCTCTGCGCACAGCACGTCGTCATCATCGTATACCATGACCTCTGCCACAAAGTCCAGCTCTCGTTCCCTACGGCGGCGACTCCAAGGGCGTTATGAGCGGTATCATCGGAAAGCTGAAAGGTAAGAAGTTCATGACCTACTCTCACGAAAACATGATCCTTGTATGTCCGCCGCTCATCATCACTCCGGAGCAGCTTCGTGAGGAAATGGTCAAGGTTGACGAGGTACTAACCGAAGTGGACGCAACCCTCTGAACGCATCTCACTTTAGAAGGGAGGATATGATAGCATGGCAAATACAGATCATTACGCCAACGCTCCGGCGGTAAAGCTGGACGACTATATTCCGGTTAAACTGTTCCGCACGGTGCATCGCACTGAAGCAGACCTGCCCAGCGGAATTACCGAGATCAAGGTAGTAATCGACATCGAAAGACCGCTCGCAAAGAAGCTGTCATTTCGTACCAGCAGCAGCGGAAGGATACACGGGTTTGTCCGCATGAACGACCTGCTGAAGTCGATAAACACCAAGCAGGATAAAGGCTCCACCGTCCGGCGTATCACGATCAACGACTGGGGCTACAAGGCACTGATGATCATTGAAATGGAAAATGACAGCGAAAAACCGTACTTCGTTTCCACAAAAGATCTTATCAACCTGCTGGAAAACTGCCGCAGGGCGCCGCAGCAGTTCTTAAAATAACACAAAAGATCCGCATCTTATCGAGGTGCGGATTTTTTATGCTTTAGTTCCCAAAACTATATATGGAAGCAGCACTTATTGATGTGCTATAATAAAGTTATAACACCCATCCCAAAAGTGATATAATAAACACAGGCGGAAAAAACGGAAAGTTACGATGGATAAACTATTCGCTGACATTGACGATTACGTCCTGCTCTGGAATAATTCCGTCAGACCTCACTCCTTCAACAACGGTCTTACCCCTTGGCAGAAACGTATGGCTTGATCTTTGGGACAAGGTGTTACATTTTTGCTTGAAAAGAACATTATTTCAACGGTTAACACTGAAAAAATATCATAAATTCACGCACTTTTTTTGTAATGATATTGACGAAACATGATCGTTTATGGTATAATTTATATATAAAAGCTATGTTCATCATGGAACAATGAGGTGGTAACTTGAAAGCGATCATTCATTTTGATGTTGCTGCAGTCGTTCTGCTGTTAATTTTGCTTTATACGGTAATTTCCCGAAAAATGACCAAGGCCGTTCCTGATAAGATCTTCATTTCGCTTATTCTGATCACTCTTGGCTCTTCTGCGGCGGATATTACAGCGATATTGCTCGACGGATATGCCGTTTCACCGGAAGGAACCGAGGCGCTTCTACCTGCGCTGTATTGCTCACATTCGATCTATCTTATTTTACATAATTTCACAACGGTGCTGTATCTGCTGTTTATTGTCAGCCTGACTGACACCTGGCACAAGCTTAAAAATCACTGGATACTCTGTTCCCTGTTCTGGCTGCCAATCACCGTTATAACTTTGATAATTGCCGTAAATCCGTTTACCGGTATTCTGTTTTATTTCGACGACCTCGCTTATACCAGAGGCGCACTTTTCCCGTTAATGTACGCAGTTGCGGCAATATATGTCGTGACGGCGATATGCTATCTAGTCTGCCACAGGAAATTGTTTACAATGCGCAAAATGGCTTCTGTTGTAGCCATCGCTCCGCTGCTGGCAATAGCGATGATAGTTCAGTATTTTTTCCCATCGTCCACAGTTGAGATGTACGCAAATGCATTAGGTCTGATGTTTGCGTCAATGACCGTCCAGACGGCAGAGGAAACGATCGACTCCTTTACCGGACTCCGAAAATACAGCGCTTATGCGGACGATATGAAGAAAAATTTCGTAAACAGAAAATATTTCACCGTTATCCTGATAAACCCGATAAACTTCATTCATCTCCAGTCCGATATGAGCTATGACGCCACCACAGCATTGCTTAAGGATATCGCAGAAAAGCTCAGAAAAGTGAACAGGGAGCTAAAGCTTCATGCGCGGCTTTATTACCTTGACCGCGGTCGTTTCCGGGTGGTTCTTCACGGCTCTTACCGTGGAGAGACAGAAACAGCTGCAAACCGGATCAACGACGAAATCAAGAAAAAAATCACCATCTGCGAACGGGACGTGGAGCTGCTGTGCAGTATCTGTGTTGCTAAATGCCCCGAGGAAATTGAAGACTTCAAGACGCTCATGTCCTTCGGCGCAGATTTCCACGAAAAGATAAAATATACCGGACTTGTCATGCATGCCGATGATATCTTCGGTCAGAATCAGTTTATGCTGATGAGCAAGCTGGACGATATAATCGAAAAGGCTTATGTAAACCACAAGTTTCAAGTTTATTATCAGCCCATCTACTCGATCAAGCAGAAGAAGTTCGTTTCAGCAGAAGCGCTGCTGCGGCTGATCGACGATGAATACGGGTTTGTATCACCGGAATTGTTTATTCCTGCCGCCGAAAAAAGCGGTGCGATATACAAAATCGGCGACTATGTAACAGAAGAGGTCTGCCGTTTTATTGCAAGCGAAGAATACAAGACCCTCGGTCTGAATTATATTGAAATAAACCTTTCTGCTGCACAATGCACGCAGGACGGGCTTGTAGAAAATATTCTGGCTATGCTTAAGAAATACGGAGTTTCCCCCGACAGCATTAACCTAGAGATCACAGAAACTGCCGCAGCAAAATCCCACTCGGCTATGGAGAAAAATATGCAAAAGCTGAGCGAATCAGGAATAAGTTTCTCTCTGGACGATTACGGCACAGGCTATTCAAACATCAAGCGCGTAGTATCCCTTCCGCTGAGAATAGTCAAGCTTGATAAAGCGTTTGTGGACGAGATGAACAATCCTAAAATGCATATAGTGGTGAAAAACACTGTGAAAATGCTGAAAGACATGAAAATGGAAATCGTTGCCGAGGGTATTGAAACCCAGTCCATGGTGGAGCAGTTTGCTGCGCTAAGCTGCGATTTTATTCAGGGTTATTATTTCTCAAAGCCTGTACCTGAGGACAAATTTGTGGAATTCATCAAGGCAAGTATGCAAACGGCTTGAATCTTCTTTTCGGCAGATTGTTATACTATTCTTCAATCTTCCTATTTCCTATATACAAAGTCTATAGGAAGATACACCGCAAAGCGGTGTTGCGGCGAAGCCGCAGAAGAAGCCGTAAAATGAAAAAGGAGCGAAAGCAACCTCGCTGCTAATATTGTCTTTGACAGCCGCCGGTTCGGCGGATTCAACTTATAGAATTATAGACCTTGTATATAAATCGATTTGATATTAGTATTATAGGACTTCGCTCCATAGCAAGCAATAGTCCTCATTCTCAACTTGACCCCAATCCGACACCATGCCAAGTTAAGGCAACACCGCATAATTATTGTCGTTCGATTGCGCCGTCAGATTTTTCG
>CAMAGG010000162.1 GCA_945833805.1 uncultured Clostridia bacterium
TGTGTCTAATCAAAGAAATGAGGGTTTTGAGGGTTTTATGGACTACGAACTTATCAATCCGCTTGTAAGCGAGATTAAAGGCATACTTGATACATCACGGCAGAATGTAGCCAAAGCCGTGAACAACAAGCTGCTTGTCGCATATTGGAAAATCGGAGAGATTATCGTGCGTTATGAGCAGAACGACAAGGTTCGTGCAGCTTATGGAGATAAGACCTTAAAACAGCTTTCAAAAACTCTTACCGAGGAATTTGGGAAAGGATTTTCACGCTCAAATTTGCAGAATATGCGTCTATTCTATCTCAAATATCCAAAATGCCAGACGGTGTCTGGCAAATTGAGTTGGTCGCATTATTGCGAGCTTTTAAGCATATCCGATGAAAACAAGCGCAGTTTTTACGAAAAGGAAGCTATCAACTCTAACTGGTCGGTTAGAGAGCTGAAAAGGCAAATCGACACATCGTTGTATGAGCGGCTGTTGCTTTCAAAGGGCGATTTCAATAAGGAACAGGTGCTTGCGCTTGCGACAAACGGCGTTGAGATTTCCGAGCCTGTCGATATTATAAAAGACCCCTATGTGTTTGAGTTCCTCGGCATTCCCGAAAATAAGCCTGTTATGGAAGACGATTTGGAAAAGGCGCTTGTTGAGCAGATAGAAAAGTTTCTGCTTGAACTTGGTCGTGGCTTTATGTTTGTGGGAACACAGCAGAGAGTTACCATCAACAACACCCACTATTACGCTGATATGGTGTTCTATAACAAGCCCTTAAAATCCTATGTCATTATTGAGCTTAAAACCACAAAGCTAATGCCCGAAGCTGTCGGACAGCTTAATATGTACCTCAACTACTACGAAAACGAAGTCAATGACGAGGGCGACAATAAGCCTATCGGAATAATCCTCTGCACCGACAAGGACGCACTGACCGCCGAATACGCTCTCGGCGGCTTGTCAAGCAATATCTTTGCTTCAAAGTACACCTACTACATTCCGCAAAAGGAACAGCTTATTGCGGAGGTTGAAAAGGTTATAAATCGGTGGCATGAGGAGAATGACGATAAGTAACTCACTAACAGGAGAATGATGGGGTTGTTGCAGTTCGGCAACTCTATTCCCATAAAGTACAATATCGCTGGTTAAACTGCTCCTATGGGATATAAGATAAGCTGAGCATTTGACAATTCGCTAGAAATAAAAATCTCTCGGCGACTTTGCAGGAATGCGAAATAACCGGGAGATTTTGTAAATAATGGTATTATATCTATCTTATACACTCAGCAATGCTGACTCGGCATATCCGATACGCAATTATCGCACAAACACAAGCTGTGACCACAGCATATCCCGCCGCCATAACAGCAATCAGCCACCCACCGGACATAGGTATCTGCAAAAAACATACCAGCAGCCACCCAAGCACTGCGCCGCTCAAAATCGATACTGCTATGGATATTCCGTTCTCTGCCATAAGCAGACGGAACATCTGCCAACCGGTTAGACCCGCCGCGCGTAAATATCCATACACTTTTCTACGCTGTGCAGCTCTGGAAGCAGTGACTACTGCAAAGCTTATCAGAGAAACTGCCGCAATTCCGGAAATAAACACGACAGACACCATTTCGATTTGTGAAGTAATTTCAGTTCGCACCTGCTGCTCATGCATATAATCAGTTGTATGGAACAGGCTGCCATAATGCGACTGAAAATCATTTATAAGCCGATATACTGCGGAGTTGTCCTCCGGAAACCATAAATACACGGCATCGTACCCTTTCTGTATTCCGATGTTCTCAAAAGCCTTATCCGACCATATCAAACCACCTTCTATGCAGTCGTATAAAGCCCGTGCTTTCCTGTCGGGCGAATCAAAGGGAAAATTAGCAACCGCGCAGATAGTCACACTTATCTCGTAATATTTCATCTTGTCGTATGACGGTTCATCAGGGTCACTATTGACCACAAATCCCAACCGTATCACATCTCCAACGGAATGCTCATCAGCGCCGCCTGAGCTGACCCATATTGCCTGAGTTCCTGTTTGCAGTCCTATTCTATCTATTTCGCCGTCAATAATATGACCACTAATGTAATTCACCGAATCGTCATCAAGACCGTTAATTCTAAGTGCAAATATGTCTTGGTCGGAAAAACCGAGCCGCTCCATGTCCTGCTTTATATCATCGTTGCGGCTGTCGGAATAAATATCACCCGAATCGTCGCTGACACCTAGCTCATAGACATACTGCCGCTTAATTCCGATTACATCAGCACCTTTGTTCTTTAAAGCCTGAAATTCCTGCTCCGAAAGTCCTGCATTGTATCTTGACACATTCAACGTGGTTACTGTCCGGTCGGTGAACAACACCGACATATCATACGGTCGCTCCATCTGAAGTATTGTGGAACGCATCTGGGCATTCACAGACACAGAAATAGATAAAAGCATTACCGCAAGAAATGTCGTGACCGCGCAGGCAGAAATCTCCTGACCGTTCATAATGTAGCTACGAAGGGAGTACAGCCAAATCGGGTCGCTGCTTGTGACCTTCACGCCTGTTTTTGGAGGACTTTTACGCAGCTCACAGTTGACAGGTCTTCTGAACCCTTTTTTGACCCAGTATATCTCCGCTACGCATAATATTACTACTGAAAAAACAATAAAAGCCGCCAGCTTGATTATGGAGATACAATGAACCATTCCCGCACGAATCATGGTTATCGCACAGCCGCCGACTGCTCCAAGAATAAGCGCAGGAACAATAAGCAGGCTGAGCCTTATTGCCGAAATAGCGGAAACGCTTTTTTCGTCAAAGCCCGCCGACCTCAGAACGCCAAGCTCTTTTCCGTTCATTCTGCTGAAAACAAAAAGTACGGCAACGAATGATATTAAGACAAACATGATAAGCACAACGCTCAATATCGCCGCGCTATTGTCGGAACTTATCCCGAACATGGAGTTCATCAAATCAAGGCTGTTCCGTTGGTTCGGCAGGAATACCGCTCTGTCAGTACCGGTTACATTGCCTTTGACGCTTACAAAGTAATACATTGCGTCAACACATTTACCGCCGACAAGCGCATTGGGCATCTCGGGCTTGTTTCCGGAGGAATCCCACTGATACCCCGAAAAATCGTTGACAATGCCGCAAAGCAAAAACACAGCCTGAGATTTTTCCGATGAAGTGATGTTAATGCTGATATTATCCCCAACAGCAGAATTGGGAAAGAGAATATCATGTAGCGAGCGTTCAAGAGCAATCTCGTTTTCAGTTTTAGGAAGCCTTCCTTCAACAGCTGTAATGCTGCAAAGGTTCACGGCGGTATCGTCCGCATTGCCGGCAATAATTAACCTGTCGGTGATTTCGCTGTCCTTTGTTCCGGTAAATTTGACTGCCATAACGCCGGTTGCTTCAAAATCTCCATACTGTTCGACATTCGGCGTTTCGGTACAGAATATCCCGTCATGCGTTCCGAAAATGCCGTCAAGCGCTGTTTCGTTCGATATTCTGAAATCATCAAGCATAGACAATTCCGCCGCGAAAAATACCATAATTACCAGATATGCCAGAAATGCGCCTATGCTCCTTGCCCTGTGAAGCGACATATTTCTCAGCACATAATGTGTTATCAGTTTCATTTATGTGATCCTTCCGTCCATGAGCGTTATTGTCCGCTTTCCTTTTCGTGCAAAATCAGAGTCATGGGTAACTATTACTACTGTCTTTTTCAAATCGCTGTTGAGTCTGAAAAGCATATTCTGAACATTCTCGGCGGCTTCGGAGTCAAGATTTCCGGTCGGTTCATCGCACAGTATCACCTGCGGGTCTGAAATAAGCGCTCTCGCGATTGCAACGCGCTGCTGCTGACCGCCGGAAAGCTGCGACGGAAGGTGCTCCAGCCTGTCGCCGAGTTCAAGTGTGGAAATCAGATGTTCCCATAATCTGCGGTCAGGCTTTCTTCCGGCGAGCAGTACAGGGTATTTGATGTTTTCTGAGGCTGTAAGCTCGGGAACAAGGTTATAATCCTGAAAAACAAAACCGATATTATCGCGCCGAAACAGCGCCAGTTTCCTTTCCGAAAGTGATGTTATTTCAATATCACCGTACTTAATAATGCCCGAGGTCGGTCTGTCAATGCCGCCTAAAATGTGCAGCAGTGTTGATTTCCCCGAACCGCTCTTTCCCATTACAAAGACCAATTCGCCGTCATTTATCTCAAATGAAACTCCGTCCAGAGCCGGAACAGAGTTATTCTCACCGAGAGTGTAGCATTTTTTAACCTCATTTATCGTTATCATCTCTGCGCTCCTTTTTCAGACACATTACCCCTTTTCTTATGAACCACCCGCCTGCTATTCCCGCTGCGGTAAGCAGGTATCTTGCCGTATCATACCGGTAGCTGTACACTACTCCGGACAGAGCGGCAAGGTTTACCGCCAGCTCCAAAGGAAGCGTTACGGCAAAAGAAATTACAGCAAAGTTCTTCGCAGTACGCAGGTTGAATGTTTCTGTGGCTGTTATCCCCCATACTATTCCGAACCCCAGCGAAACCGACAGCCCAAACAACTGCGGCGCAATACAGTTTTCCCAAAGCTCCTGCTGCGTCAACGAACCGCCAAAATCATCGACTGTCAGCAAAACGCTTGAAAACGGAAGAATATCAATGCTCTGTCCCCTTAACGCCCCGCCAAATATCACATATGTACCAAGCGACTGAATAAGCCAGAATATCATCGCTGCCGCAAGGACAACAGCGCAAATCAGTCGTCTTAGCGTCAGCCTTCGCATTATAAGCGGCACAGCAATAGCGATTATCGCAGTGAGAATAAGTGCCGTCGGGAGTATTCCGCTATGAGTATCAATCATGTACATTTTCAGGTCCCTCCAAAAAATTCTTCAAGTTTTACTAATAATATCATTAATTTAGCCGCTTGTCAACAAATTAGTGAAGTTTGACAATAAAAAGTGAAATTTGGAATTATTACCTGATTGACAGCTTTTCTTTTTTATCGTATAATTATTTCAAGAGCAATATCAAGGAGGGCGTTATGAGAGCGGCAATATGCGATGATAATGTAACTATGTTAAAACATCTATTGGAGCGGATATCAGGTGCAATGGCAAGAAACGCAGTAAAGTGTGAATTTCAGACCTTCACCTCGGGGAACAGTTTTCTAAAAGCACATAAAATCAATATGTTTGACATTGTATTTCTGGATATAAAAATGCCGGAAACAGACGGCTTTGAGGTTGCACGGCAGATACGACGGCTTTCCGAAAAAACATACATAATATTTATCACAACAGAGAACGCTTTGGTTTACGACAGTCTTGATTTCCGACCGTTTAACTTTATCCCAAAGGACAGCGCTGAAATAATGGAGATAAAGCTGAATAGTGTTATCAAAAAGCTTGCGACACATATTTCGGCAGATTTGCCCATTTGTTTTTCGCTGCCGCACGGTGAAAAGAAATATGTTCGTGCCGAGGATATTCTCTATGTATCCAGCAAATCAAATTATGTAGATATCAACTGCAAAAACGAGGTCATACATTTGCGCTCCAAGCTTGAAAGTCTTTTGGAGCAGCTGCCGGAAATGTATTTTGCCCGTATTCACAACAGATACATCATCAATTTATCTCACCTTTGCAGGATAGATAACACCCGTTTTTATGTCCTGCTGGACAGCGGCATTGAACTGGATATAAGCAGAGCATATAAGCCTCTGCTGACGGAAAAATATAACCTTTTTCTCAGAAACAACAGCTGATTGGAGAAAAAATGTGGAATTTATTTGAAGCTTTAGT
>CAMAGG010000163.1 GCA_945833805.1 uncultured Clostridia bacterium
ATATGCAAGCAAGCGGACGGCAAAGGCGATAGCCGGTAATTGTGCGGTGTTGCCTAAAGTTTATCTGATGTAATCTCTCAGCGCCGCGATCAGCGCGTCTATCTCCTCGTCAGTACCGATAGTGATCCTCAGGCGGTTGTCAATACGCTTCTTTGAGAAATAACGGACATAGATATCCCTTGTCTTGAGGTACTCCTGAATGTCCTTTGCGCGGTATGTGCTGTGCTCCGCAAACAGGAAGTTAGTAGAGCTGTCCGCAACGTCAAATCCCATGCCCCGAAGCTCATTTGTAAGGCGTTCGCGGGTCGCCATAACACGCTTGATCGTGGCTGTGAAATATTCCTCGTCCTCCACTGAAGCCACTCCCGCCGCGATAGCAACGCTGTCCAACGGATAGGAATTATAGCTGTCCTTTGCGGCATACAGCGCGGAAATTATCTCGGAGTTACCCAGAGCATAGCCAATTCTCATGCCCGCCATTGAACGGGATTTTGAGAAAGTCTGCACCACCACAAGGTTCTCATATTCTTTCAGCAGCGGCACCGCCGAAGTTCCGCCGAAATCCACATAAGCCTCGTCCGAAATAACCACGCTGTCCGGGTTTGCGTCCAGAATTTCCCGCATGAAATCAAGCCCCCTGCCGATGCTGGTAGGCGCGTTCGGGTTCGCGATGACTACGCCGCCGTTGGAACGCTTGTAGTCCGCAGCGTTTATATTGAAGCTCTCGTCAACCGGAATGGTTTCATACGGAATGCGCAGCATATCGCACCACACCGGGTAGAAGGAATATGTAATATCCGGGTAGATCACCGGCTTGTCCGAATTGAAAAACGCGCGGAAGCACAGCGCCAGCACGTCGTCCGAACCGTTTCCGAGAAATACGTTCTCACGATTCAGCCCGAAACGCTTGGCAAGGGCGTCCGCAAGGGGCTTTGCGTTTGCGTCAGGGTATTTTTTCAGGCTGCCGCCTCTGAACTGCTCTATCGCCCGGATAACTCCCGGCGCGGGAGGATAGGGATTTTCGTTTGCGTTAAGCTTGATGAAATCAGTCTTGTTAGGCTGTTCGCCGGCAACGTAGGGTTCTATCTTGATCAGATTATCTTTCCAGCTCATGGGAATTGCTCCTTTCTGAAACACAAAAGCAGGCGGACGACCCTAAAGTCACCCGCCTGCTTGTAATTATAGGCACGGATTATTCAGCGTCGTCATCATCAAGAGAGAACTCCAGATGCGCGCCGCAGTTGGGGCAGTCAAGCTGCTCGCCTGCCGCCTGATCATAGTCGAAGCGGATAGTGTTTCCGCACTTCGGACAGGTGGTTTCGTACATTTCGTCGAGTTCCTCGTCGAAATCATCGTCATCATACTCGTCCTCGTCATCAACACCGTAAACCTCGTCCTCAAGGTCGGTAACGCTTTCCTCAAGGTCGGTCATTACGTCTGCAACATCGTCCAGCTCCTCATCGACCTCCGCGAGGTTTTCAGCGATATCGCCGAGAACGTCCACGATAGCGGCAAGAACCTTGCCCTCCTTGGTGGACTCGTCCAGAGCCAGACCCTCAGCCAGACCCTTGATATAAGATACCTTTTCACCGATAGTCATAATGATCCTTCCTTTCCTTTCGGGCATACCGTCCGATCCAAAGAATTCAACTTATTACTTAACTCTCTCCATATATTCACCGGTTCTGGTGTCGATACGGATAACCTCGCCCTCGTTGATGAACAGCGGAACGCGGATCTCAGCGCCGGTCTCCAGAGTTGCGGGCTTGGTAGCGTTGGTAGCTGTGTTGCCTGCAAAGCCGGGGTCGGTCTGGGTGATCTGAAGCTCAACAAAGTTCGGAGGCTCAACGCCGAATACCTTTCCCTTGTAGGACAGAACCTTGCATACCATGTTTTCCTTGACGAACTTGAAGTTATCGCCGACGTCAGAAGCGTTTACGGGGATATCCTCGTAGGTTTCGGAATCCATGAAGTGATAAAGCTCGCCGTCGGAATAGGTGTATTCCATATCCTTTCTCTCAACGTAAGCGGTGGGGAACTTAGCAGTAGGGTTGTAGGTCTTTTCAACCACAGATCCGGTAATTACGTTTCTGACCTTTGTTCTTACGAACGCGGCGCCCTTGCCGGGCTTAACGTGCTGGAACTCAATGATCTGCATTACATTGCCGTCTTCCTCGAATGTCATGCCGTTTCTGAAATCTCCTGCTGTAATCATAGTAGGGAACCTCCAATTTAATCAGTTAATATTATGCGGCGCAAGTAAATTTTTAAACGCCGGATTTATCCGGAACGAACCGTCCATTACTTTAGCACGTCCGTATAAAACTTATCTATTCTATTGTACCCTAATTCATCAAATTTTTCAAGCCCTTTTTAGAAAAAATTCGGAAAATTTATATGTGAATAAGGTTTTTTGTGGATTTGGTGAGTACGTCACAGCCATTTTCTGTAACTACTACCATATCTTCTATGCGGACTCCATATTTTCCGGAGATATAAGCGCCGGGCTCAACGGTGACGATCATGCCGGGCTTGAGCATTGAACGGCTGCGCTGGGACAGGGTGGGCTGCTCGTGGATCTCAAGACCGACGCCGTGACCCAAACCATGCCCGAAATACCTGTCAAATCCGCCCCAAGCCGACAGAGTTGCCCTTGCAACGCTGTCAACCACCTTGCCGTTGATTCCGGGCTTTACCGCCTTTATTCCGTCCAGATTTGCGTAGTAGACTGCGTCGTACAGCTTCTCCATTTCCGGTGAGACCTGACCCACCGCAAGAGTTCTTGTCATGTCGCTGTGGTAGCTGTCCACCACCGCGCCGAAATCCAGCGTCAGAAACTCGCCCTCACACAGCTTTTTGTCCGTGGGGACTGCGTGGGGAGAAGCGGAATTTACTCCGGACGCGGCAATGGTTTCAAAGGAAAGGTCGTCAGCGCCGCAGTCCATCATGTAGTAATTCAGCAGCGCGGCAACCTGCTTTTCGGTCATGTCCCGGCTGATGTTGTCGATAAGCCGCTCGAATGCTCTCTCGGCAATTCGCTGCGCCTTGACTATCAGCCCGACCTCCTCCTCGGTCTTGATGATACGCATATCCCAGATGAACTGCGACAGCGCCGAGGACGCGTCAAGCTCCACAAAATGGAGCTTCTCCCGATAATCCGCATATTCCGTAAGGGTCATGTAGTCGCTCTCGATCATCAGGGTGCGTATATTATGCTTCAGCAGCAGCTCGGAAAGCTGAGTTCTCATGTCATCGAGCAGTATCACCCGGCAGTCATTCACCCGCTGCTTCGCCTTGTCAAAATAGCGGGAATCAATGATGAGGTAGCTCTGCTCCTTTGTGGCAAGGATAACCCCCGCGGAGGACTTGAAGCCGCAGAAATATCTTCTGCTGACATCAGAGGTGATCAGCGCCCCGCAGCTCACGTCAGGAATCATATTCTGCAAAATCTCGATGTTAGTCATGTGAGCCACCTAAGACATTATCCAGCGCGTAAAGTCCCAGCGTGTAGCTGAAGCTGCCGAAGCCTGCAATGCTGCCGCGGCACACCGGCGCGATCACGGAATTCTTCCGGAACTCGTCCCGGCTGTTGACATTGGACAGATGAACCTCGATCACCGGGATCTTTATCGCCGCGATAGCGTCCCGGATAGCATAGCTGTAATGAGTGTATGCCCCTGCGTTAAGGATCACTCCGGCGCAGTCCAGCCGTGATTCGTGCAGACGGTCGATGATACCGCCCTCGGAATTGCTCTGGAAGAATACCGGCTCATAGCCCATAGACCTTGCCTTTTCATCAAGAGCGTCGTTAATAGAATTCAGCGTTTCGCTGCCGTAGATGTTCGGCTCGCGCTCGCCGAGAAGATTGAGATTAGGTCCGTTCAGAACAAGGATCTTCTTCATAATAATTACCCCCGTCAAAGGCTTTCAAAATAACGCTTCATTTCCGCCGCGTCCTCCGCCTGCGTTCCGGCAGATTCGCATATTACAGACGGCTGCATATTGCGCTTTCGTATCTCCTGCATGAGCGGCTGATACTCCGGCCCGAACTGCTTGTCCTCGAAGGTCAGGTGGCGCTTCTCGCCTCCGCTGGTGAATTCTATCCGGCTGAAATGAATGTGCATATTATTGAGCCGCTCAGTACCAAGCTTGTCCGCGATAAGGTCAAGCATTCCGGCGTAGTCCTCCCGGCAGGTTATCCCGCCGTGGGTTCTCGCGTAGAGATGTCCGAAATCCACCGTCGGCAGAAATCTCTCGTCCACGCTGCACAGCTCCAGTACCTCTTCAAGCGTTCCAAGCTGGTTTATCTTGCCCATGGTTTCCGGGCAGATTATGATTTCTGAAAGTCCCAGACTGTCCAGCTTTTCCTGCGCAAGGCGAAGCGTGTCCTTTGCAAGCTCGGTAGCCTGCTCCCTCGTCATTTTGGAGCAGCTTCCGCTGTGTACAACTATTTTCTTAGCTCCGACAGAATGCGCCGCCTGCGCCGACTGCACGATGTAATCCACGCTTTTGAGCCTTGTTTCCTCTTCGACCGAGGAAAGAGAAATGAAATACGGCGCATGAAGCGTGACATAGATTCCATGCTCCTCAGCAAGCCCCGGCAGCAGCGCCGGAGTCTTTTCAGACAAGCGCACTCCCCTGCCGCACTCTATTTCATAGCCGTTAAGACCCAGTCCCGCGAGGTATTCCGGAAGCTGCTCCGGGAATTTGCGCTTTCCCCAGCTCTCGGAGTTGCCTCCCGGCCCGAATGAAATGCCCATTAACTTTTCTCCTCACTTCTCAAGCTTTGAATAATCCCGGTGGAACACGACGCTCTCGACTCTGCGTTTTAACCGGAATGTCCACGTTTTTTCAAGGTGGAAAGGCTCCACAAGCACCGTCCGTATTCCCGCGAGATTTCCCGCCATGACGTCGGTGAATATCTGGTCGCCCACCACCAGAGCCTCGGATTTTTTTACACCCATTGCTTTTATAGCGCGGTTTACGCCGAATGTCAGCGGCTTCGCGCCGTTGGCGGTGAACTCCAGTCCCAGAATTGCGGCGAGGGGCGCGACGCGCTTGTTTGTGTTGTTTGAAACCACCCGCATTTTTATCCCAAGCCCGCGCATTTTGTCCAGCCACTCGTCCACTCCGGCTTCTGCGGCGGGATTTCCGTGCATTGACAGCGTGTTGTCCATGTCAAGGACAAGCGCTTTCACACCGTTTTTTCTTAAAAATTCCTCGTCGATCTGCAATACGCTTTTCAGCCAGAAGGTAGGCTTAAACAGCATCTGCGCCCTCCTAAACAAACAATTGAACCACTGCACAACAATTAAACCGGACAGACAGTCTGCCCGGTTCAACCGTTGATTTTTGATCAGCACTAAGCTCAGTAAAATCAGAACTTACGCTTACGAGCAGCTTCGGACTTCTTTTTACGTTTTACCGAAGGCTTTTCGTAATGCTCTCTTTTACGAACTTCAGCAAGAACGCCGTCCCTTGCGCATGAACGCTTGAAACGCTTGAGCGCGGTATCAAGAGATTCATTTTTGCCAAGACGAATTTCTGCCATCTATATTTCCCTCCCTTTGCCAGTGGGCATAGGTTATCTACATGATTGTAGTTATACAAAAAGTATATAAATTATTATATCGCAAACTCCCCATTTTGTCAAGCAGTAATCTGAAAATTATTCAGATTTTTTCATTTTCGTGAAAACCAACAAATAAATCGGAAATAATTG
>CAMAGG010000164.1 GCA_945833805.1 uncultured Clostridia bacterium
ATAAATTCCCGGAACGCGGAAATCAGGCTTTCCGCAGAGCTGTTTCGTTTGTCGTAATGCTCCGACAGAACATAGACATTCTGAAATCCTGCGTCAAATCCGGTATGCACGAACGCGCTTGCGCTCTTGTTTCCGCCGTAGTCCACTCCGACCACCGAGTTTATCAGAGGTTTTTCCGACAGGCGCTGTTTAAGCTCCGCCGGAGAGATCACGCATTTCTGTGAGAAGTCCTCGTATATCCTGCCCTCTGCCGCCGTCCAGTTTCCGAGAATGAAGCGGTCGTAGAATACTCCTGTGAACTCAGATCTCAGCGCCCGGACGTACTCCTCCGGCAGGAATGTATTGTCCTCCAGCGTGAATTTCAGGTCTAGGAGCGACACTGCCTTGTTGTCTATGTAATTTCGCTTCAGCCAGTGACCGGGGTTGTCCGGATTTGTGGTGGCGATGAGCTTTGCGCCGGCAGTGGAAAGCCTTGAGAGCAGCATCGCAAAGAAATCCTCCGGGAAAATGGAAAGCTCGTCGCAGTAGGCGCCGTTCAGCGTCATTCCGCGGATCTTGCTTTCCGCCTGAGCGTTTGCCGCCCCCTCAAGGTATATCTTCCTGCCGAAAAGCCTTCCCTCCTTTCTGCTCAGGCTATAAGTGAAGCAGCTCCCGAAAATTCCGCACATCGGCTCAAGCACGTTGCGGCGCAGGGTGGTGAGGGTCTTTCCAGCCATGAGGTAAGTTCCGTCCTTTGGCGCGCCCGCGATCCAGAATCCCCACATGATCATGGAGATGTAGGTCTTTCCGCTGCGGACGCTGCCCTCAAGAATGTTTACGCGTTTCAGCTTTCCGGACTTCACCAGCGCCAGCGCTTTTTCCTGCTTTGGTGAAAATGCTCCGCTCACTGTTCCTCCTCTCCTATCTGCGAATAGGCAGAGATCATCTCGGAAAGCTGCGAGTTGCTGTCAGGGCTGTTTTCCTCCAGCATTTCAAACACCAGCCGGAACACCTTCGCGAGCTTTTCCAGATCCTTTTCCGCCAGCGCGGAGATAAGCTGTTCATCGGTTATTTTCCGGGTGAAAAGCCTGCCGAATTTTATGAATGCTGCGTTGTTCTTGTCAAAGAACTCCGCGGCAGTGATTTTTTTGGACATAAACAATACTCCTTTCCGCAGGAATGCTCCTGCAAAATAATACTACAAAGAAAAGGAGTGCAAAAAACTGCAAAACAAAGGAGAAAAGCAATGCCATTTTCACAGAAGTCAGTAGATTTCCTTTTTGAGAACCGCCTGCACGACAGCCGGGAGTGGTTCAGAGAGCGTAAACAGGACTATCAGAGCCTTGTCGTTGAACCGATGAAGTCGCTGATAGAGGAGGTCGCGCCGACAATTATAAAAATCGACCCGCTCATTGAGATAAACCCCAACCGGATTTCCCGTATCTACCGGGATATGCGGCTTTCGCCGGACTCTATTTTCCGTGACCATATCTGGTATACCTTCAGCAGAGTGCGGGAGCAGTATCAGGCGCTTCCGGGGTTTTATTTCTCGATAGGCGCGGCGGGGATAAGCTACGGCTGCGGGTACTACTGCGCTTCTGCGAGGTCAATGCAGGCGCTGCGGGCGCTAATCCTTTCCGGTGACGAGAGTTTCGGCGCGGCGTTTAAAGCGGTGGAGAAGCAGAAAACCTTTGATATGTACGGCGATATGTACAAGCGCAGCAAGTTCCCGGATCAGCCGCCGGAGCTGAGAAACTGGCTCGACAGGAAGTCAATCGGATTGTCCTTCGATAGCAGCGATCCGGAGATCATGTTCTCGGAGGGACTTGCGCAGCGCGTCGCCAAGGATTTCAGAAAGATCGCGCCTTTTTATGATTTCTGCATGAAGGCTGAGAGCAGGGCTGAATAAGCATGATATCCCGGATTGATTCCGGGATATCAGGCTGTCGATAAACCGTCATCTTCGTCGTCACGCCGCATAACGGCAGGCACAAAGCCTAGCCGTTATGCGGGTTCCTAGAATCTGACAGCTTCTCGCCACCCTGAAAAGGTGACTTTTTCAACAAGCTGATATCCCGGATTGATTCCGGGATATTTTTATTGGATAGATGTAAATTTTATACGAAAAAAGGCTGCGAATTGGTTGACATTTTGGCAAAATTGTGATAAAATAAAACCAATGATATTTCACCTGAAATGGGGTTGTTTTATGAAAAAGAAAAGATCGCTTGGCACAAGGATAATGGTTGCCGTTATGGCTGTGCTCGCCTACGGCATTCTGTCGGCGGGTATCGCCGGAATGGTCTGCCTTAACATTCAGAGCCAGAACGATATGAAAAATGCCATGTCCGAGAGGGTCGCGTCGGCTTCAAATCTTATCAGCTCGTCTGTTTCGCATTACTCCGGTCTTATAAGCGCGTTGGACGGCTCCACTGCGCAGTCCAACAATATCATAGCCACCGATGCCTCGATCACCGGTATCAATACCCGCGCCGATGGTACTCCCGGAGTTACTACAAATTCCGACGGATATATAGTCATAACCGGAACATATTCCAAAGGAACTGCTTCGATCACTACCAACACCGACTGGCTTGCAGAAGTAATAAGTACCATGCACATTTCCAGTACCACTGAGTTTTACCTTATCAACGGCTCAGGTTCTTTGCTTGCGTCTGTGAATGGTACTCTTTCATCGGATCAGATCTCAGGCTATCTCGGCAGCAGTGATATACAGAACGTTTCCATTGGCGGCAAGCAGAGGATATTGTATTCCGTTCCGATCTCCGGAACTGACTGGACAGCGTTTGTAAGCTGCGATTCCAGCGAGTTCAACGGGAAATCGACCGAGGCTCTGCTTATCATGATCGGATCGACGGCTCTGAGCTTTGTTCTGGGTGCGCTGCTTATCCGCAGATATGTAAAGAAAATAACCGTTCCGCTGAACGCTGTGAACGGTAAGATACTTGACATGGCGGCAGGAAAGCTTTCCACCGGCAATATTGAGGTACATACCGGCGACGAGATAGAAAACCTCGCTGACGCTGTAAACTACATGGCAGAGTACACCGAGGGTATTATCAAGGATATACAGGCTGTGGCTGCTAAGATCGCTTCGGAGGATCTCACTGCAGAGCCGGCTGCTGAATATGTCGGGGATTACGCTCCGATAAAGGAAGCGTTGCAGGGCATAATTATCAGCACCAGCGATGTTATCAGACAGATAGAAGCCTCCAGCAGACTTGTATCAGACGGCTCCGGCAGAATGAGCGACAACTCCACTATGCTTTCTCAGGCTGCGACAGAACAGGCGGCAACTGTTGAGGAACTGAATGCTTCTATCGTGGAGATATCCTCCAACATTACCGCGAATGCCGAGAGCGCCGCAAAGGCGAAAACCCTTGCGGACGACTGCATGGCTATCGTTGACGAGGGCAACGTCAAGATGACCGATATGCTTCGCGCAATGGAGGAGATAAATGAAACCTCCGCCCAGATCGCAAATATCATCAAGACTATCGAGGATATTTCTTTCCAGACGAATATACTGTCCCTCAACGCGTCTATTGAGGCTGCGAGAGCCGGGGAAGCCGGAAAGGGCTTCGCTGTCGTAGCAGGAGAGGTAGGTCAGCTTGCCGGAAAGACTGCGGAGGCGGCAAAGAATACCACATCGCTTATCAAGACCGCGCTGATCGCTGTGCAGAATGGTACTGTCATGGCGAATGAAACCGCGAAAATGCTCAGCAGGATCGTGGAGGAAACAGACGATACCACAAAGGTAGTCGAGAAGATCGCCGCCGCATCTCAGGAGCAGGCGGACAGCGTAAAGCAGATACTCGTAGGCATGGATCAGATCTCAGGCTCCGTTCAGATGACGAGCGGCTCTTCGGCAGAGTGCGCGGCTTCTGCGGAGGAGCTTTCCGGTCAGGCAAAGGTGCTGCTTGATCTGGTTCAGCGTTTCAAGGTTTCAGAGCAGGGCAGGAAGAAAAAGAAATCTTCCGGAAAGCCTGCGGCTGTAAACCCCGCAGCTTCAAAGCCAATAGCTCCAGTCAGGGAGGAGAAAAGATCCTCTGCGCCGGAGGATAAGCCGGTCGAAACACCCGCTGCTCCGGATAAGCCCGCTGACAAGCCGAAGCCTGTTGAGAAGAAGCCAGGCGAAAAGCCCAAGCCTGCGGCTAAGACAGAGAAGCCGAAGCCTGCGGTAAAGGCTGTAAATCCGGAACCCGCAGTAAAGCCGCTGCCTGCCGGAAAGAAGCCCGCTTCTCCGGTTAAACCGGTCGAGAAGCCCGCAGCCCCGGCAAAGCAGGAGGAAAAGAAACCGGCGGCTCCCGCAGTCAAGGCTGAGTACACTGCGCCCAAAAGAACGATCATTTTAGACGATGATAAATATTGATAACGGAGGAACAAACCCATGAGCATTTCAAAATCAGAGTTCGGTTTTTTCAGAGGCTACAAGTGCTGGCTGCTGACCCTCGCCAACAGCAAGGGCGCAGTTGCTAAGCTCACCAATTTCGGCGGAGCTGTCGTAGGTATCGAGGTTCCTGACAGAAACGGCAATAACGCGGACGTTGTACTGGGCTATGACACACTTCAGGAGTATATAGACGGAGATTCCTGCCACGGAGCGCTGGTAGGACGCTATGCCAACAGAATAGGCAAGGCTAAGATCACCGTTTCCGGCAAGGAATATCAGCTATCCTGCAATGACAATAATGTAAATCATCTGCACGGCGGATTTTTCGGCTACAATAAACGCGTGTGGACTATCGAAGCAATGGACGGCGGCGACGAGCCTTCTGTAACATTCGGCTACACAAGCCCTGATGGGGAGGAGAACTATCCCGGAACGCTGAAAATTTCCGTAAAGTACACCCTCACCAACAGCAATGCTCTGGTGATAGATTACACCGCAGTATCCGACGCTGACACCGTGATAAACCTCACCAACCACTCCTACTTCAACCTCAAGGGCGCAGGAAACGGCGATATCAAGGATCATGTAGTCCAGATCAATTCCAGCCAGTACACCCCGGTAGATGAGCTGCTCATTCCTACCGGAAAGCTTGCTTTCGTTGCTGGAACTGCGTTTGATTTCAAGACCCCCAGACCTGTTCGCGAGGACATGGACAACGGCAGACTTCCCAACGGCTACGACCACAATTTCATTCTCGGCGAGCCGGGAGTTATGCGCATCGCAGCCGAGGTTTATGAGCCGGAGAGCGGCAGAGTTATGACGGTGAAGACTGATAAGCCCGCTATCCAGTTCTATATCGGTATTGGTCTTAACGGCGAGAACGGCAAGGGCGGAAAGAAGTACGATAAGTACGCGGGTCTGTGTCTTGAGAGCCAGTATTCTCCCGACACACCCAACCAGCCCCAGTTCCCCAGTTGCGTATACAAGGCAGGTCAGACCTACCGCTTTACGACCAGCTACGAATTCTCTGTAAGATAATTTTATGGCTTTTGACCGGAAAGGCTTGGCTTTTCCGGTCTTTTGTTTTTTAAAAAAAGTGGTAAAATCCGGGAAAAATAAATTTAAAAAAATTTTTAAAAAGCCCTTGACAAATCCGGAGAAATAGTGTATAATACAATAGTCGTCAGGAAAACAACTCCGATGGCAGGAAAAGATGGGAGTTTAGCTCAGCTGGGAGAGCATCTGCCTTACAAGCAGAGGGTCATAGGTTCGA
>CAMAGG010000165.1 GCA_945833805.1 uncultured Clostridia bacterium
ACAGCGTTCGTGATGAAGAGGTACTGCCCTTGCTTGTTTTTGCAGTCAGTCTGCATTCCGCGCATGAACGTATCACGCACGGAACAGTTTCAGACTTACTATTGTTGATTTTGGTTTATGCGGGGATAGTGCCTACAACGCCCTTGACGAACCAGGACATATTCCAGATCTCGTCGTCGGTCATCTTTACGCCTTCCTCTACCTTGAGGTTGCCGTCCTGATCGTAGAGCGGGCCGGTGAACGGCTCAAGCTCGCCGCTGATGATAGCGTTCTTTGCAGTATCTACCTTTTCCTGTGTGCCTTCAGCGCAGAGGTCGGTCAGATCATCGAGGTAGGTCATGTTTGCGGCAAGACCCTCCCAGTATGCTCTGGAGCTCCATGTGCCATCGACCGCTCTCTTAACGTCGTCGGTGTAGAAGGTGGGCCAGTTGAAGCAAGCTGCTGTCAGATAAGCGCCGGGAGCTGCGTCAGAGGTGGGGAAGTTATAACCGATGCAGAATGCGCCCTTTTCCTGGGCTGCTATCTGGGGAGCTGTGGTATCCTGATGCTGAGCGATGACGTCAACGCCCTTGTTCAGAAGCTCAAGAGCGGCCTGCTTTTCAACAGCGGGATCATACCATGTGTCGGTGAAAACTACTTCAACGGTAGCGTCAGGATTTACAGACTGAACGCCGAGGGTGAATGCGTTGATTCCGCGGATAACCTCAGGAATGCCCTTTGCGGCAACATAGCCTATTCTGTTCGCTTCGGTTTTCATTCCAGCAACGATGCCTGAGAGGTAACGAGCCTGATATACCTTTCCGAAGTAGGTGGACATATTGTCAGATCTCTGGTAGCCGGAGCAGTGTGCGAACTTGACGTCGGGATACTCCTTCGCCATTTCAACTGTACCTTCCATAAAGCCGAAAGAGTTGGTGTATATAAGGTTGCAGCCCTCTTCAATAAGAGTTCTGATAGCGTCGCAGGTATCGGAAACGGTTTCAGGAACGTCCTCGATGTATGCTGTTTCTACGCCCATAGCCTCAACAGCCTTGCGGCCTGCGTCGTGAGCCTGTGTGTAGCCACCGTCGTCGATCTTGCCGATGTAAACAAAGCCTGCCTTTACGGTGTTGCCTCCGGCAGCGCTTCCGTCATTTCCGGTGGAAGACGAGTCAGTGCTGCTTCCGGAGCAGCCGGTGAACAGGCAGGTTGCCGCCAGTAAAGCGGCGAGTAACTTCTTTTTCATTTAGTTTTCCTCCCATTTTGTGTTGTCCGGGGTCGATATAAACCGTGCGGACGCTGTTTTGTATATTTAGTCGGCATAGCCGCTAAAAACGAGGTAATTATGTAATCAGTGCCTGAACGTGCAGCCGTCCTCAACGCTCATGTCGTCGATTATGGCAAGGGATTCAACATGGATACCCTTTGAGCGGACAAGCTCGCCGCCTTTCTGGAAGCCCTTTTCGATAACGATACCCGCGCCGGCTATTGATGCACCGGAGCTTCTCACGATGTCGATAAGTCCGAGAAGCGCGCAGCCGTTTGCAAGGAAATCGTCTATGATAAGGATATTATCGTTGTTCGAAAGAAAGCGCCTGCTGACAATGACGTTATAGGAGCGCTTGTGGGTGAAGCTCTCAATGGTCGTGGAGTAAACCTCTCCGTCGATGTTTATGCTCTGGGATTTCTTGGCAAAAACCACGGGGCAGTGGAAATACTGCGCCGCGATACAGGCAATGCCGATTCCGGAAGCCTCGATCGTCAGTATCTTGTTGATGCTGGGATCAGGGAAGAGCCGGCGGAATTCCTTTCCGATCTCGTTATAAAGGTCAATGTCGAGCTGGTGATTGAGGAAGCTGTCAACCTTCAGCACTCCTCCCTCTTTAACGATACCGTCTTTTCTGATGCGATCCTCTAAAAGCTGCATTTGTCGTACCTCCGAAGAAAATCAAATAAGTTCTCTGCCCATCAGGACGCCCATGACCGAAGCCATCATAAGACCTCTTGTCCAGCCGCTGGAATCGCCGAGGCAGTGCAGACCCTTTATATTAGTATTGAAATGCTCGTCCATTTTAATGCGGTTGCTGTAAAATTTCAGCTCCGGAGAGTAAAGGAGCGTTTCACGGCTTGCGAAGCCCGGAACTACATTGTCCACCGCCTTGATGAAGTTTATGATATTTGTCATTGTGCGGTAGGGCATTGCCGAGGTGATATCTCCCGCCACTGCGTCGGGAAGAGTGGGCTTGACATTGGAGAAGGACAGTTCCTTTTCCCATGTGCGCTTTCCGTCAAGGATATCGCCGAAGCGCTGCACCATGATATGTCCGTTTCCAAGCATATTTGTAAGCTCTCCGACCTTCTGCGCGAATTCGATCGGCTGATTGAACGGCACGGAGAAGTTATGCGAGCAGAGGATAGCGAGGTTTGTGTTCTCGGATTTGAGTTCCTTGTAGCTGTGGCCATTCACAACGGCGAGGTTGTTGTCGTAGTTCTCCTGACTTACAAAGCCGCCGGGATTCTGGCAGAAGGTGCGGACCTTGTTCTTGAAGGGCAGGGGATAGCCGATGAGCTTTGACTCATACAGCACGGCATTTATCTCGTCCATGATCTCGTTGCGGACTTCCACCCGGACTCCGACATCTACCGTGCCTGGACGGTGTTCGATATCATGCGTCTGGCAGACCTTTTCCAGCCAGTCCGCTCCTTTTCGCCCGGTGGCGACAACGATTTCATTTCCGTATATAGTTTCGCTGTTTTTTCCGTCCCTGCTGTCGGAAATGACAACTCCCTTGCATACGCCGTCCTCAATGATGATATCGTCGCAGTTTTTGCTGAAAAGTATATCAACTCCGCTGTCGATAAGGTATTTCTCGATTTTGAGGTAGATCTGCTGAGCCATTTCCGTTCCGAGATGCCGGATAGGGCAGTCAACGAGCTTGAGGTTGGCGGTGATCGCCTTTTTGCGTATTTCCCGTATCTTGTCGGGATCGCTTATGCCCTCGATATGCGTATCCGCACCGAATTCGAGGTATATCTTATCAGTATAGTCTATGGTTTCCTGAGCCTTACGCTCGCCGATAAGCTCCGGCAGATTGCCGCCGACCTCGCAGGAGAGGGAGAGCTTTCCGTCCGAGAACGCGCCTGCGCCGGAAAAACCGGTGGTTATATGGCAATAGGGCTTGCAGCTCATGCAGGCTTTTGTCTTGCTTTTTGGGCAGCTTCGCTTCTCAACGGAAACGCCCTTTTCTATAATAATTATTTTTTTGTCGGTTTTGTTGCGAACCATTTCTATCGCGGTGAAGATCCCCGCAGGGCCTGCGCCGACAATTACTACATCATATTTCATTTGATTTAAAAATACCTTTCGGCTGTGTTTAACAGACAGAAAAACACGCTGTGGATCTCTGCCGTAAATTCCTGTATAGTTTTTAGCAATATGAGCGATACCATACCTTATATAAATTTATCACTTTTTTTTCATATTGTCAACAGAAAAGCCACATAATTCATCTGGAAATTATTTTTTTCGTCATTCTTTACAAAAAAGTCGGTCGGAGGGATTGTTATGTAATCATGAAAGTAGTCATACATCAGTAACCCCCGGAACTCATAATTCCGGGGGAAAACATTATTTCATAAATACGAAGCTGTCCAGCATGAAAAGCTGTCTGCCCTTCATGCTGTCCGCAAACCAGCCCTCATAGCCGCTTTCTGCGATAAGATAGACCGCATGGCGACCTTTGGCAGCCTTTATCCTGCCGCCGACAACTCCGCTGTCCTCGCCGAAATCTACTGCGCCAAGCTCCTCGCCGTCCTCGCTGTCAAGCCGTATGCGTATCCTGCCGCGGGAGCCAAGTCCCCGGATCTTCAGCCGTATCTGCATCGTTTCCGAGGAGAAGTCCTCGCCGAAGTCAAAGTACTTCCAGCCCATAACACAGCCGGAGGTTATGTTTGTTACCGGGCGCTCGAAAACGCTGGTTTCGGTTATCATGCAGCCGCCTTTCAGTACGCAGGCGGTTTCCGCAGAAGTTACTGCGTAGGGGTTCAGTGCGTCCTCAAATCCGAGGGAGGTCATCTCTACCTGCGGGATAGTCCCGTCCGGGAGTATCTCAATGCGCTCAACGCAGCCCCGCCGGGACATGATAGTGCCGTTTGTCATGCGGTGATAGAAGATGTACCACTGCCCGTTTATCAGGCAGACGGAGCCATGATTGTTACCTCCGGGATAGTCTATCCCGTTGTCAACGATAGTTCCCCGGTAGGTAAAAGGTCCGGTGGGACTGTCCGATGTCGCATAGTCAAGGCAGCTTCCCCTCTGCGGAGAATAGATAAGGTAGTATGTATCGCCTATCTTCCGGGGAGAACACGCCTCGAAGAATTTGTGCGGATCTGCGGTGGGAATTATATCCAGCTTGTAGCTTCCGGGTACGATCTCGTACATATTGTCTTTCAGCTCGCACATATAGGAGCCCTGATAACCGCAGTATATGTAAACCCTGCCGTCGTCGTCCACAAGAACTCCGGGGTCGATGAACGTTCCGTCGTCATAATGGTTCGGTATATCGAATTTGTATTTAGACAGCAGTCTGAAAGGACCCTCCGGGCGGTCTGCCACTCCAACGCAGCCCTTTGCCCCGACAATGTACGCATAAAGATAGTATTTTCCGCCGCACTCCACAACGTCCGGAGCAAAAAGCAGATTATCCGTCCAATCCACGTCCGCGGGAGAGTCCGCGCCGTCCCTTGTCCGGAAAATATCCCCATGGCATACCCACTGATCAAGCCTGTTCAGCGGAGCCGACCACACCTTAAGCTTATAGTCGCAGAAATCTATCGAGTCCCTGCGGTCATGTGAGCCGTAAACATAAACCCTGTCGCCGAATACCCTCGGTTCGCCGTCGGGAATATATTCCCAGCTTGGGAGATAAGGATTTGCCATTCTGTTTACCCCTTTCAAAGCAGAGTTGTTTTTTTTGGTTTTTTTTATTATATCTTGTTTTTAGTTATTTCACAAGTGCCTATCAGGACAAGATATAGCACTTTTTTGCCTAAAAAATGTTTAAGAATATGTATTGACTTTTAGATGTTATAGTGGTAAAATAATTTAAGGACAAAATACAGCAAATGCAAATTGTGTCAATAAGGATTATAAAGGAGAGCACATTATGAAGAATCTCAAGGTTTCAAAAAAGCTGCTGATAGCATTCGGCGCACTGATAGTTATGCTGGTAATGCTCACTACTGTTGCTTCATTCGGGATCAGAGCGTTGTCAGGGAATATTGATGTTATATACAACTCTGATTTTAACGGAATGAATCTGGTGAACTCCCTTGAGATACGCATGGAGGAGGTCGCGCGCAATACCCTGTCCGCAGCCGTTTCCAGCGATGAAGCGCAGAGGACCGCGTACATAGATAATGCTGTCAGGATCAACGACGATCTGAAGCAGACTATTGATGAGATCGGCGCAATAAAAGGCTCTGAGGGTCTTGAACCGCTGCTTACCTCCTGCCGGAAGGTCTCCGACAATATTCCTGCTGTTGTGGATAAGCTCCGCAGCGGTGACTCCTCCGGGGCAATAGAGCTTTATAATACAAACATTGCCGCCTCTCTGGACGAATGTTCGGCGGTCATTGACGGAGTATATGTTCAGATTTATGACGAAGC
>CAMAGG010000166.1 GCA_945833805.1 uncultured Clostridia bacterium
TTCTCGACTGCCAGCCCGACAAGTCCTGCGATCGTCATGACCGCAGTTTCGACTATGGCAGCGAGAGTTTGTGGATTTATTCCTTCATCTGATCACCTCCTCCACAACGGTATAATATATCTTTGTGACAGGGAGGTTTTCGGACGAACATGGGATTAAATAAACCAAAAAGGAGTGCGATTATTATGCTTAATAACACTAAGGAAATTCTTACACTAAAGGAGCTTCAGGAACTGCTCCATATAGGAAAAAACACCGCCCTGCGGTTAGTGCAGAGCGGCGAGATCGATGCGTTCAGAGTGGGGAATCAATGGCGGGTACTAAGGGAAAGCTTGATTAGATATATTAATCGTTATCTATAAATTGTTTATTTCTAAACTGATTTTGACACCACGATTATTAACACAATAAAAATAGCAAGTGCTATTGCGTTTGTAAGGAAATAAGTCTTTGAAGACACAACAGATTTCTGACTGTGTGAAGCAGACTGTGCCGGCTCGACATGAATGGTTTCTGCTTTAGGTACAAGTGTTTTTAGTTCTTGTGGCTCTTCTAGAGGATCAGGGTATATTTCCTTTACCTGAGTTGGTTTTGTGAGTGAAACTCTTGGAGCTTTTCTCAAATTTACCGGAGCTTTATTCATGTTCTCATCAGCCGCAAGTGCTTTATCGTATTCTGCCCTGAGCTGTGGATCTGTAAGCGTTTTCTTGGCGTATTTCAGGTCTGATATCATCTTTTCGGCATTTCCATAGCCGCTGGCAGCCTCCCGGCTGTACTTTGCCAGAAGCTCAGAGAATGCCACATTGATTTCCTCGGCGGAAGCATTGCGGCTGACATTCAGAAGTTCATAGAAATTCATGACTGCTCCTCCTCGCCGAACGCCCCGAAAAGCTCACCTATTGCGGCTATGCCAGTCATAAACAGCGGCACATAAATACACCATTTATTGATGTTCCCCGGGAGCATTTCATACCACTGCGGGGATATTGCAAAGACGCTCAATACGAACGCTGCATAATAATATGCATAACCCTCGGTCTGCTTTTTTGAGCAATGTCCCCAGCCGTATTCCTTGCCGATAAGCAACGTCATTCCGGTACCCACAAGCCCGGCAAGTATGATAACACCGCCGATTATGTATTCCAGAACACCTTTTTCCGGAGTTGAACCAAGCACAACAAATGTCGCAATTACCGCCGCAAGCATTCCAGAAAGATTTATCCGAATACCTTTGAATATGGACGCAAATATCATTCCTAAACCACTAGCTATTGCGCAGATGATAAATCCAACTACAATAATCACGATGACGGAAACCACCTTTTCGCCGAGCGGCGTTTCAGCGGCTTCACTGACATTGTTAAAGACATTCCGGAGTATTCGCATTACATATTCAACCATCAATAAATCTCCCAATGAAATCCTACTGGTATAGTTCTGCGAATATAGTCATCTGTGAAATTCGTCCTAAGTACATATCTATAAAATCCATATTATTGCTAAAACCGGAGATATACCATTTGTTATCACTTTTTGTCACGTAAACAGAGTAAGAATATGTAGTTGTCATTGGGGATATCTTTTTCATCATAGTTTTGATAACTAAAATCTGAAAATCCGCCTCGTTCAACTCTCCGTCAGGGTGTTCGATCATATATTGTTCAAGAAGAGAATATAATTCATCTTCAGTCATCTGTGACGATAGTTCCATTACTTTCTGCACTGTATCATAAAAAGAAAAACAGGTTGCAGATACTGTCACTTCCGCATTATCAACAGATATCAGTTCAACACTTTCAACTTCAATTGTATGACCAATTTCATTCATTATTGGTTCAAAAATCTCAGCCATTCCAACGTCAAAATCTTTTGATGTGTCTGTTGTGTAAGTTGAGTAAAAAGAGTCTGCTTCCACCGCTTTCTCAGAATATAGTAAAAGGTCATCGCTTCGAGTTGTGTATTGTAATGCGCCCTCTAAATTCTTATCATCAATGTTTGAATAGAAGCTGTTCACAACTGACTCTATGTCTGCTTTTTCTTCACTTTCTGTTTTAACTACTGGCTCAACAATGGAAACAGCTTCGGTGGTATATTCAGTAGTGGTAACAGTTGTAATTATACTGCTTGGTGTTGGCTTGGAAGTTTCAACACGACTGGATGTTTCACGCGTTGTTTCTGTATGACTTGTTGTATTCGTAATAGCGCTTTTTTTATCAGAAGAACAACCAGAAAACAGGACAACTGCTGATACAGCCACAGCTGTAAGTCTTGTATTGAATTGGTGTGTCATAATTTGTTATTCCTTTCTGGATTTTTATTTACAATCTGTGATACAACTGTATGTGTTCCATAGAACACAATAACTCCCAGTGCTATCCACTGTGAAGTAGAGAAACACAGAAAATGCCCTCGGATCTCGTCCCCACGCAGGAATTCCAGCAGGAATCTGCATACGGCATAGGACACCATATAAAGCCGCAGTAAACCGGCTTTCTCGCCCTTTTTCTTCTCGGCGAGAAGAAGTGAAACAAGGATAAGTATATCGCAAATGCTTTCTGCCAACTGCACTGGAAATCGGATAACTCCCGGACTTGTTACCATCTCAAATCCCCATGGAAATTCTATTCCATAGCAACAGCCGGCGAGAAAACAACCAATACGACCGAACGAATGAAACAATACAAACGAAGGAATGAAAAGATTATTAACCCTTTTGCTTTCAACATGAGTTATGCGAGCGCATAATCTCAATGCTGCAAGCGCACCGAACAAACCACCATAAAACACAAACCCACCGTTTAATATGATACGAAATGTGTTCTCAATAGTGAAGTTGCTGAAAAGTTCGGGAATTTTTGTAATAATAAAAAGCAGCCTACTCCCAAGGAAAACTCCCACAATCGACGATAATATAAGAGTGAAATATTGTTTCCAACTTAACTTATAAGAAATATTCCTTGAATATGCCATGATAAACGCACAGCATACCCCAAGAACAATCATCGCAGAATATGATGGTAGAATAAATATTCCAAAATGAATGTATGGACACATAATCACTAATTATTTACAGTATTCATAGCAGAAGTACAGCCAGTTACGCACCCCATACAACCATCTTCGCAGGTTGCGAGGCACCCTACACAGCCCGTAACACCAGTGTTGCATGCGGCAACTCCACATTGACCAAGGCAGCCTGAACATAAACAATTTGTTGCCTGTCCTGCAATGCCAAGACCAGAGGTGTTATCAGCTGTTTTCACGAATTCGGCATTACTTTGAAGTGAAAGCGTTTCAGAATTAATGCCAATACACCCAGCATATAGCAGTGTGCAGCCTAAAACCAAACCGATAATTGCAAGATGAAGAAAAAAAGCCTTTTTGTTTTTCATAAAACAACCTCCCATGTTAATATAACTGCATATTAATTCTGATGATTTGTATTCTTAATAATAAATCTTTGTGAAACAGCAAATACTCTGCCAAAGTTTGAAGATTGAGATAAGGATACAAATTTCGTCATTTAGCTCTATGCAGATATAATTATATCATAATAAATATAATCTGTCAACTGTATAACAGTAATAAATTATCTCAATATACCTTATAATTATGAGAAAGGAGGGCTTATAGCCATGAATGTAGCGTCATGAATAACATATCTGAGAGAAAAGCGCGGGCTTACCACTAACAAGCTTGCTAATCTGGCAGGGGTGTCTCAGAGCCACCTTCGCGAGATAGAGCTTGGTCTGCGCAATCCGACTGTTGAAACACTGTCTTACTTCTGTGACGCACTTGGCGTTACTCTGGAGGAGTTCTTCCGGGAAGAGGATTTGGGCATCAATCCCTGCCTTATGAGTGCAATAAGCAAGTTGTCCGATAAGGAACAGATGGCGCTCGCTGATTTTCTTAATACAATGAATGTCAGAAAGCGAGATGGATAATTTCTTTTCCTTACTTCTGATACTGAACATTCAAACACAATATTTCTAGGAGCTACTTGACTAAATTTCAATATTCGGCTATAATAAGATTAAATCGTATTTTAGCCGAAAGGAGAATCCACATGAACTATATCAAACGCGACCTCGAAAGCAAGATACTCACATTGTCAGCAGAGTACTCCTGCATTCTGATAACAGGTCCTCGTCAGGTCGGAAAAACCACTGTTCTGAAACAGCTCATGACGGACGACCGGGAGTATGTCACACTCGATGATTTAGAGGAGCGGAAACTTGCCAAAACCGACCCGGCGATGTTCCTGCAAGTGCATAATCTGCCTATATTCATTGATGAAGTGCAGTATGCTCCCGAGCTGTTCTCGTATATCAAAATAGCCATAGATAATGGTGCCGCTCCCGGAGCATTCTGGCTGACAGGCTCACAGGCATTCAAGCTGATGGAACTGGCTCAAGAATCTCTTGCCGGCAGAGTAGCTATACTTCACATGACCTCGCTTTCTCAGCATGAGATATATGGCAGTGGTGATACTCAGCCTTTCTCTATTGACCTTGCTCAACTCAAAATCCGCAGGAAAACCAATGCTCCTGCTGACATGAAAGAAATATATGAGCGAATATGGAACGGCTCAATGCCGGGGCTTGCGAGCGGCAGGTTTTCTGACCGGGACGTATTCTACAACAGCTACCTGCAAACCTATATTGAGCGTGACGTGAGCGAACTTATCGAGCGTGTGGACAAAATCATGTTCGCGGATTTTGTTCGGGCGGCTGCCTGCCGTTCTGGTCAGATGCTGAATATCCACGATATTGCCATGGACGTTGGTGTTTCTGACGATACCGCGAAACGCTGGCTTGCAGTTCTGGAGCGGTCCGGTGTGATTTTCTACCTGCGCCCGTATTCAAACAATCTGCTGAAACGCACGGTCAAAACTCCGAAGATGTACTTTTTCGATACCGGACTTGTGGCATACCTGACGAGATACAGTTCTCCTGAAATACTGGCAAACGGCGCAATTAACGGCGCTATCCTCGAAAACTATGTTGTTTCAGAGATAAGCAAAACCTACTTCAACAATGCCAAGGAGTGCCTGATGTGGTACTTCCGGGACAAGGATTCCAACGAGATCGACATGGTTATGGAAAGTGACGGCGAGCTTCATCCTATTGAGATCAAGCGCTCCGTCAATCCGCCTAGTGAGCTTATCAGTGCTTTTTCGGTGCTGGACAAAGGATCTGTTCCTCGGGGCAAGGGTGCGATTATCTGTATGCGCCCGGAGCTTTCGGCTGTCAATGCGGATAATGTAATTGTACCTGTTTGGCTGATTTGAACGCCGGAATTATCACTAAATCAGCACTTGACATATCTAGTACGATGATGTATAATATATTCAAACTCTAAATCTTCCGAAAAACCTACTTGCAGGTTTTGGGAAACTTTTACGGAACAAACGGCTCTGTAAAGCTAAAAAATAGTGGTGGAATTTTAGGGGTAAATGAATATTCCCCTCGGCTCCACCACAACAGCCCGGAAAACGGGTTTCCCACCTGCTGGTCAGCGGGTGGGAATTTTTTCTTGCTTTAAATTCACTAATCATCAATTAACTTAATGGTAATGTCAAGTATAATTCGCAAATTTCTCTATAGAATTTCAATAGCCAAG
>CAMAGG010000167.1 GCA_945833805.1 uncultured Clostridia bacterium
CATTGTTCGCCGCGATCTGATTTGCAATGCCAGAAAGCCGGATATTCTCCCATGCCTTGTTTTTTTTGACCGTCCGTATCGCTGCTCCTGCCGAAAGTGACGTACCCTTTAAGGTGATCTTCGAGGGCGGTCCGGAAGCCTTTATTGTGTCGATTGAGAATATTCCGCAGTACAATGTCCGGTCTTTCCCGTCGCTGTCCCGGTTTTCCTGCAATATATAGGCTGTAATTGTAGCCCCGATAAGCCCGTTCGATGATGAAGAATCACTATCCTCAACTCCATCAGCAGCCCCCGAACCTGTTTTGATAAGCCCTGAAGCGTGAACCGCCGCTGTGATAGCCCCACTTATGCCGAACACTATCCTGTCCGGATTGATCTTTCCAATCTCAATAATGGTAAATCCGGTGTAGCTGTACACCCATGACTGAAGCGGTGTACCGTCGTATGCGGCGGTACCCTGTTTCACCATCACGCTATCCCCCACGGAAAACCCGCCGGAGCCGCTCACAGTGGAGCTGGTGTTCCCCGCCGCTGTGTCGGTATTATCTGAACCCGACTTTATAAGATCCGAAGCGTGAACCGCCGCTGTGATAGCCCCGCCTATGCCGAAGACTATCCTGTCCGGGTTTGTCCTCCCGACCTCAATCACGGTAAATCCGGTGTAGCTGTAAACCCAGGATTGGAGCGGTGTACCGTCGTATGCGGCAGCCCCTTGCTTAACCACTACGCTGTCGCCGACGGAAAAGCCGCCGGAGCTGCCAGAGCCCCCGGAATTTCCAACCGCCCTGTTCACCGTCTTCACCCCGGAATTTAGCCAGTTCGATAGCCACACGCCCTCCCGGTCATCTATGGTGATCGAAAGGTCGTCCGTCTTGTCCTCCTGCTCGTCAGTGTAGGAGAAAGATAGAAGATACTTGTTGATGTCCTTTGATATTTCCGTCCCGTTCACCTTGAGCCTTACCGAGGTTCGCCGCGAAATATCGCCGCTCATAATGCACCTCTTTTCCACGGCGGCAGCAGTTCATTCACCGCCGCCGTTGTTTCCGGGATATCAAGGACAACACCCGCGCCGAATACCACTGTGTCCGCATATCGGATATTGCTTTCAATGATCCGTCCCATGTTCATCTCACTGCCGGTAGTCTTCAGCGCGATAATATCCCATGTGTCGCCCTGTATCGTAGTGTACCGCACCGGATTTCCCCCTTATCTTCAGTAGGAATACGCATTCCTGCGCACATTTTCGTACCGCTCGTCAAGCACCTCCGCGATCTTTTCCGCAAGGCTCTGATTGTACTTGTCGAAAAGGCTCTGCGCGTCCTCACCGCCTGATATATTGAACACCGGACTGCTGTTGACCGTGATGTTCGTCCCGCCGCGCCCCGCTGCTGATATTACAGCCGCCGCCTGAGGCAGAAGCCCGAATATAGTCCGTGTCTCGTCCGCTGTGAATACCGTCCGCCCCGGCGCTCCTGTGATAAGCTCCGGACCGTTCTCGCCGGCGATAAAAGCATTCTCCGTGAAGCTTGTGCCGCTCGCATGACCCGGAAGATCTTCATATTTGATAAGCCCGATCCCATTGCCGTTTATGAGAAAAGGACCTGTCGTTTTCTGCTGAACGCTGTTAAGAAGTTCAGTCCTGAGATCCTCTACCTCCACCGGGATAGATACCGCCGGCATTTCTGCCGTTGAATTCAGTTCATTGACCTTGTCCTTGATGTCGCTGTATATTCCCTCAATGCTTTCCATAGTTTTTTCGTGAGCGACCTCGGCCTGTGTGCTCCAGAATGCATCTGCGCTTTCTCTGGCAATAATGATCGGATCTTCTCCGGAGGTCTGACCCTGCAACATTCTGGTGATATAAGCTTCATAACCCGCAAGGGTACCCTGCATTTCTTCCCAGAAATCCGGACTTCCGCCCTCCGTATATGCGCCCTGTTCAGCTTCTTTGACCTGCTTTTTGATATCCTCGGCCGTCTGCGAAAGACTTTTTGTGAACTCATCACGCTTGGTGATATAGTCCTCGTATGTCGTAGCCTGTGCGATCTCAAGCGTCTTTATTATATCATCATATTCAGGCTGTTCTATCTTGCCGTATTTCAGCATAGTCGAAGCCTGATCGCGCATGGTGTCGTATTCCCTGTTCAGGTTCTGCTGAGCAGTGTCTATCTCATTAAGATAGCTGCTCGCATATTCCATCAGGGTGTTCACATTGCTGATTGCGTCCTCGGTATCGCTTCCGAGATCCATTCCGCCCATCAGCTTTTTCTGCTCCTCAAAGTCCGCAAGGCTCTGTGACTTTGTGTCCGACATTTCAGTGATATATGCCATTTCCTCACGGAATTTTGCATAATCCTCATCTGTCAGCACTTCACCGTTCTTGCGCTTATCCAGCAGGCCGTTTATTACAGCCTGAGATTCGGTGGTCGATTCTGTGAATCTTGATTTGAAGCTTTCAAGTGTCCCGGAGATCTCTGTAATGCTTATTCCAAGCTGAGAAGCCGCCGTCACCGCCGAAGACTTGAAAGCGTCAAATACCATATCGTAGCGGACGCTGAAATCCTCCTCAAGCTTACCCACAAGCTCGTTAAAAGGCTCATACATGGCGTCAGCCTGATCCGCTGTCAACGTGCCGTTCTCTTCCAACATTTGATTGTACAGCTCGACTGAATCCTTTGCCTTCGACATCTCATATTCAATGCCCGAAAGCTCCTCCGCTGCCTCGTTCACTTCCTGAGCATATTTGTAGTACTGCTCAGTGCTTTCCTTTAGGGCATCGGTGTAATCCTCCAGCTTCGGCAGACCGTTGTTGAATAGCTTACCCTCCATGTATTCCTTGCGCGCTGCCTGAACTTCCTTGTGGTTTAGATATATCGCCGCTGTAAGAGCTACGATCACTGCCACAATACCGCCGACAGTCGCTGCCGCGCTCGCCGCACCTGCGGAAATACCTGTAAGGCTTGTGGTAAACGTACTGAGCCTCGTACCACTAGCCGCCGCTCCCGCCGCCTGGATTGCCGCCTTGATCTTGGTAACGCCCTTGATCGCTCCGAGAGTGCTAACTCTCACGCCATTGTATACGACCTGAGTCCCTTTAAGTATCAGAGCATATTTTGCCGCTTCTCCGGCTACCTCTGTTATCTGCTTTATGGTTTCCGGATTCTCCTTTACCCACCGCTGTGCGTACCGCGCGGCTTCGTTCAGTCCCTGCGCCATATCCTGTATAGCCGGAAGCGTCATGTCGCCGATAGTTACACCTAGGTTTTCCACGGCATTCTTTGCCATGTCTATCTGGCTTTCAGTGGTGGAATATCTCTTTTCCGCCTCCTCGGTCAGCGCCGTGTTGTCCTCCCAAGCGGCAGAAGCCCGCCCTGCAGCCTCGGTCAGGATATCGTCCGATGAAGCCATTGCAAGAATAGCATTGGAAAGCCTTACTTCCTTGATGTCCATATCATCAAGGATCTGAATTGCGCTCTTTCCGTTCCTTTCAACATCATTCAGACCCTGAGTCCATTCAGATATAGCTTTCAGACTGTCCTGCTTGTACAGGTTGCTGAACGCTTCGGCTGTCATTCCCGCTGTCTTCGCATATTCCTCCATGTCCCCGCGCTCGTTTGCAAGCTGGAACATTTTCAGAAGCTTTGACATAGCCGTACCGCCCGCTTCTTCTTCAATACCAAGTGAGGAAAGCGCAGTCGCCACAGCCATTATCTGCGGCTCTGTAAGTCCGGTCAGTTCACCGGTGGAAGCAAGCCGTGTAGCCATTCCTACAATGTCGGCTTCCGTTGTGGCAAAGTTGTTGCCAAGATCGACTATCACTGAACCTAGCCGCTGATAGTTCGCCGGATCCATATTTGTGATGTTTGCAAACTTAGCAAGCTGAGATGCTGCGTCCTCCGCCGAAAGATTAGTCGATTCTCCGAGATCGATCATGACCTTTGAAAAATCAAGGACATTATCTTTCTGAATACCAAGTTGTCCCGCAGCCTCCGCTACCGCCGCTATCTCCGAAGCCGAAGCTGCGACATCGGTCTGGGACAAATCAAGAATACCCTGCCGAAGCGCTTCAAATTCTTCCTCGGACGCGTCCACGGTCTTTCTTACTCCGGCGAAAGCGCTTTCAAAATCTATCGCCGGCTTTGAGGTCGCCGCGTATACCGTTCCGACAGTGGCTGCGATCCCTCCGGCAAGCTGCCCGAATCCGGTAAGCGAATCCCTGAAATCTGCCTGCGCCGTCCGAAGCTCCTGTGAAACATTGCTCAGAAACCCTCTGGTATCTGAAAGATTCTGGAGCTGGCGCTGAAGCCTCTCTGTGCTTCCCGTCAGATTGTCGGTGTCTATTCCAGCATTCTGCAAAGCCGTGCGGGAATTCTCCAGCTCTGTATTCATTTCGCGAAGACTGTCATTCTGACTCTCAATAGAGCTTTCACAGCTGCGTATCTGTTCCTCATTACGCTGAAGCTGAGATCTTAGACGTGCAGACGGATTAGTGGTATTCTGCATCTGCTCTGCAAGCTCCCGGTGTCTTTCCCGAAGCCTTTCAAGCCGCTGCTCGCTTGTCCTTATCTGCTCGTTCTGCCGCTCAATAGCCCTTATCTGCGACTGATATGCCGACACGTCCCGAATCCGGGTGTTCACCGTGCTTATAGCTGTTTGTAAACCCCGCATCTCGGAGGAAGCGTTTCTGAATGCGGTCGTAAAATTAGCGTCAAGTCCTCCGGCAAGCCGGAAGAACATTTCATATTCACGTCTTGCACTCATTTTTTATTCTCCTCCTTATACAGTTGATTTGCCGTCCTTATCCACCGCGAGATCTGTCGGAGAGGCATATCGTAAAAAAATGCGGCGGGTGAATTCGTAAAGCGTGCCAGCTTAATGCTCTCGCGCCTGAACCAGCCCGCCGGATCTTTTCTTATTCCTTGCGTAATAAAAAATTTTTTGTAATGTTCTTGATGATGTTCGCGTCCCTTATAGGCAGGTTCTCCATGACGGAGCTGTGTACCTTAGCCGCTCTCGCCGCCAGCTTCATTATGTAAGAAATCGAGTACTCCGGGATCATGGCGAATTTCTTTTCCATGTCCATCTCGTCCTCTACCGCCTCAAGGTCAGAACCCTTAAGCCCATCGAGATCCAGTGTGAATTCAGTGTAGGTCACGCCCTCCCAGGTAAAAGGCTTTTTCAGCTTGTGTACATAAACGCCTTCCACATTTACTTCGACGTCCTTTTCTTCGATCTTGATCTCGTTCTCTTCGTTGTTTTCCATGATTTATTCCTCCTAAAAAATTCCCTCCGCCAGCCGGCGGCAATCTAAAAAGAAACAGCCGCCGACCTTCGGAGGAATATATGAACCCGGCGACTGTTGCCGCCGAGGTTCAAGCGTGCTTAAGCCTTTCCAAGCATCTTGCGGACGTCTTCAAGGTAGTCCACACCGTCCACTCTGAATATGTAGTTGAACGGGTCGATCACGAGCTTTTCCACTCCGTCCATATATGTAGCAAAGTAAGTGACCGAGAACTCCGACTTTGTGTCTGCCGTGCTGTACATCTTGAGATTACCCATATCGAGATTGATAGGAGTAGCCTTTACGATGTGCTTT
>CAMAGG010000168.1 GCA_945833805.1 uncultured Clostridia bacterium
GAGCCAACTCACGCGGCTGATTTTGTTACGCTTCGCTTTAATCAGCTTATCCCTAATATAATAATAACATATTTTTGTTTTAATTGCAATAGTTCTGTTAAAAAAATATATAATTTTTCGTCTAATTTTCACCACTGTTTTTCGACAGATAATCTTCAACAATTGAGATGAACTGCCTGCCATATCGTTCCGCTTTTCTGCTTCCCACGCCGGAAATATTCAGGAACTCCTGCATTGTGCGGGGCTTTTTCACGCTCATTTCCCGCAGAGAGGCGTCTGTGAATACGACATAAGCCGGAACGCCAAGGGTTGCCGCAAGCTTTTTGCGAAGCTCTCTGAAACGCTTCATAAGCTCGGTGTCCTCCTCTCCGGTCTGCTTCCCCGCAGCCACCGGAGCGTTTATATCCGCAGCCCGCTTTGGCCGCTTCATCAGCAGAGTTCTGCGGGATCTCACCAGTTCGTCCGCCGCCGGGGTGAGCTGCAAGGTATGATACTCCGGCTCGGCAATTATATAGCCCTGCTGCTCAAGATAGTCTATAAGCTCCCTGACGTAGCTTTGCGTAAATCCTTTCATGATGCCGTAGGTGGAGAGCGTTTCATACCCTCCGGACTTTATCTGCTCACTTTCGCTGCCGCACAGAATTCCAGATAACAGCGTTTTGCCGCCGCTCCTGCCCCGCTGCTTCAGCCGGAAAATACAGGACAGCACCTTCTGCGCGTCTATCGTGATATCAAGGATATCCATTTCCGCGTCGCAGTTGCCGCAGTGACCGCACATCGGCTCGGAACTTTCCCCGAAATAGCTCAGTATAAAATGCCGCAGGCACTTTGTGGTGGTGGCATAGAAAGTCATCTGCTTGAGCCGCTCCTTGTCCCGGCGGCGCATTTCCTCCTGCTCCGAGGGGCTAAGCTCCGAATCCTCCCGCCCGTGATCGATGAGGAACTCCGCAGTGCGCACATCGCCCTTGCTGTAAAGCAGAATACACCGCGCCGGGCTTCCGTCACGTCCCGCTCTTCCCGCCTCCTGATAGTAGCTTTCAAGATCCTTTGGCATATTGTAGTGTACCACCAGCGACACGTCGGATTTGTCGATACCCATTCCAAACGCGTTAGTGGCTACAATTACGCTGCACCGGTCATAGATGAAGTCCTCCTGCGCTCTGCGCCGCTCCTCATCGGACAATCCCGCGTGATAGCAACAGGCATTTATCCCGTTCAGCTGCAAAAAATCGCACACCAGTTCCACAGTTTTCCTTGTAGAGCAGTACACGATGCTGCTCCTGCCGGAAAGCTCCCGGATTATTCCAAGAAGCGCCGCGTCCTTATTCCTCTGCTCGGTGGGTCTAACCTCAAAATAGAGGTTCTCCCGGTCAAAGCCTGTTGTGACTGAAAATGTCTGCCGCAGCTCCAGAATTCGGACGATATCCCGCTTAACAATATCCGTTGCAGTAGCCGTAAATGCCGCCAACACCGGGCGCTCCGGAAGCTGCCGGACAAATTCCGATATTTTCAGGTAGCTTGGACGGAAATCCTGCCCCCAGTGTGAAACGCAGTGCGCCTCGTCCACCGCAACCAGCGGTATCCTTATCCGCGCGCATAGATTTATAAAGCTGTCGCTTGTAAGCCGCTCCGGTGCAACGTAAAGTATCCTGTACATTCCCGCCGCCGCGTCGTCAAGCACCCGGAAATACTCCCGCTGACCGAGGGAGCTGTTTATGTAAGCCGCGCTCACTCCCGACTGCCGAAGTCCCTCCACCTGATCCTTCATCAGCGATATCAGCGGAGAAATTACGATAGTCGTTCCGCCCAGCGCCAGTGCGGGTATCTGATAGCAAACTGATTTTCCCGCTCCGGTGGGCATAACTCCAAGGCAGTCCTGCCCTGCAAGAATATGGTCGATTATCTCACCCTGACCCGCCCGAAATGAGCTGTGTCCGAAATACTGCTTCAGAAGTTCCGTTTTATCCATGTTTCCCCCACAAAAAACAGGGGCGGTTTTGCTCACCCCTGTTTACTGATCAGTTTCCGCATTCGATGCTTATCTCGTTGAACTTGCCGAGAATGTCGTCAACCACTAGTTTTTGTTTCTCCTCGCCGTCAATATCCATGACAGCCTTTCCGCCGTGCATCATGACCAGCCGCGAGCCGTACTCCACTGCGAACCTCAGATTGTGCGTTACCATGAGCGTGGTGAGATGCTTCTCACGAACCACCTTTTCGGTGATCCTCATGAGGGTTTCAGAGGACTTAGGATCGAGCGCGGCGGTATGCTCATCAAGAATGAGCAGGTCGATATCCGCCATTGTCGCAATAATGAGCGCGAGAGCCTGCCTTTGTCCGCCGGAAAGCGACCCCGCCAGCACTCCCATGCGGTTTTCAAGTCCCATGCCGCAGCTTTCAAGCAGATTCTTGTAATATTCCTCCCGGCGCTTGTTCACCGCTGGAGAAAGCCCATAGCTGTGCAGCTTGTTGTCCGCCAGCGCCAGATTTTCGAGGATCGTCAGGCTGCCGCAGGTTCCCATTTTCGGATCCTGCAACACTCTGCCTATCCGCCTTGCCCGCACAAATTCCTTTGTCAGAGCCACATTCTCTCCGTTGAAGATCACTGCTCCGGAATCCGGCTGAATACCGCCGCAGACCACATTCAGCATCGTGGTCTTGCCGCTTCCGTTCGAGCCTACAACGGAAATGAAATCTCCGTCGTTTATCTCCAGAGTGAAGTTGTCAAACAGCTTGTTCTCGTCCACTGTGCCGGGATTGAATACCTTCGTTATCTTGCTGAGGGCAAGCTTCGCTTTGGAATTGACCGGCTCCGGCTTTTTACGCAGCGACTCAATGAGCTTTTTCAGCTCGCTGCCGCCCAGCACCAGCGCAATAAGGAATATCAGCGCTTTCATAAGGTTGTTGTAATCCGTGGGAATTCCCAGCGAAAGAACTATCTGGTAAGCAGCCTTATAAACAAGGCTGCCGAGAATAACCATAGTCGTGCCCTTCATGAACTTTACCCGCTTGAACAGGCTGAGTCCGATGATTACTGAAGCAAGTCCCAGAACCACCATTCCTACGCCCATTTGCTGATCGGCAGAGCCTTTGTTCTGGGCAATCACCGAGCCTGCAAGAGCCGCGAAGCCGTTTCCGAGAGCAAGGCCAAATATCTTGATCGTGCCGGGATTTTTTCCGAGCATTACGGTGTAGCGGTCATTTGCGCCGGTTGCCCGGAGCAGAAGTCCGTGCTTCGTCTTGAGGTACAGATCAAGCAGTATCTTGCAGACAATGACGATTATCAGCGAGAGTATCGCTGTTCTGATATAGAAGCCGCCCTCTCCGACATTTTCCGGAATAAGCGAAGCCAGCCCGGAGTTGAAGATAGTATTTTTCGTGAAGAAGGACGCCACCGCCATGCCGCCGGTACCGGCTTTCAGTATCACAAGGTTCACCGAGAGCATCGCCGTGTACATGATAATTCCGCAGAGAAGCGGAGTTATCCGGAGCTTGACGTGCATAAGTCCGGTGAGAACTCCCGCCGCCATACCCGCCGCAAAGGAGATCAGCAGGCAAAGCCACGGGTTTACTCCCTGAATGATCAGCACACCGCTCAGAACTGCGCCCAGCGGAAAGGTTCCATCAACTGACAGGTCCGGAAAATCCAGTATGCTGTATGTGATGTACATTCCCATGGCGAGAAGCGCGTACATAAGCCCCTCGTTGAGAATATCAAGGAGAATTTTGATTACAATAGTCATTTCTGTCCCTTTCCAGAACCGTCAGACGCCGGGAACAATTATGCCGCTTCCTCTCCGGAGTTTGTTGTTACCTTTTCAGCGTTCTCAAAATCAGCGGGGATCTCAAAGCCGAACTTGGTCATGACGTCAGTGTTGATTACCGGAGTTCCGTCGGAGATAGTTCCCACCGCCATAGTCTTGGGATCAGTGCCGTTCAGCACCTTAACGCCCATCTCAGCAGTTACCTTTCCAAGAGCTACATAGTCGATGCTGATAGAAGCGATGCAACCGTTCTTTACCTGCTCGATCTCAGAGCCGTAAACCGGAACTCCTGCGGCATTCGCCTTTTCAAGAACGATAGAGAGATTGTTTACAACATTGTTGTCGGTGAAGTTGTTGATGCAGTCAACCTGTGAAGCCAGAGTTGTCGCTGCCTGAGGAATATCCGCCGCGCCGGAAACACCCTGCTCTACGACCTCAATGCCTCTTGCAGAGCATACTTCCTTTAGGGTCTTGAGCTGAGAAAGGGAGTTCGCCTCGGTGGTGGTGTAAAGAACGCCGATCTTCTTTACCTCCGGCTGGATCGCCTGAATAAGGTCAACCTGGGCGTCAAGGTCAAGAATATCGGAAGTACCGTTGCAGTTCTCGCTGCCTGCGTCAAGGCTCTCGGTAAGACCTGCGGCTACCGGATCGGATACTGCGCAGAAAATGACCGGGATATCCGACTTGCTTGCCGCAGAATAAGCGGAAAGCGCCGCCGGAGTCGCGATAGCATAAATCACATCATAATCCTTTGATACAAAGTTAGACGCGATAGAGTCGCAGGTTGCGCTGTCGCCCGCGCCGTTCTGGAGGTCAATGGATACTCCGTCCTCGCCGTAGGCTGCAACCAGACCCTGTCTGATTCCCTCATAGCAGTTATCGAGGGAGGGGTGAGCCGCAAACTGGATCACGCCGACCTGTACCTTGTCGCCTGCGTTTCCGGAAGCATTTCCGCCCTCGGAAGCGTTGTTCCCTGAGCAGCCGGTAAGCGCCATTGTCAGCGCCATTGCAGCGCTGAGAAGTTTTGCAATTCTTGTTTTCTTCATAGTGTTCTCCTCCATAATGTTATGGTGATGACCGCCGGGCAATAAAAAAATCCTGCCCCTGTTCATGGGACAAGACTGCTCCTGCGATACCACCCAAATTCGCCCTTTCGGGCGCACTCATTACGCGTACTGCCTTCCGGCAAAACGCACCCGCGATAACGTGCGGAAACGTCGCCCCTACTGCGGAAACCCGGTTCAGTTTGCCCTCACAGATCCATTCATGAATGCATACGCGCCGTGCTCGCACCGCTGCACGGCTCTCTGGAGCGCATCGGCAGACATTACTCTTCCTGCTCAACGGTTTATGTGCTTATTTATGTACAGTTCTATTTTATCACACATTTTCTGCTTTGTCAAGGGGTTTAATTCATAATTATCTTAGTTTAATTCCAACTACTGCCCAGACGAAGGAAAATATATTTTACAGTAATTAACAAATCGCTGTAAACACCAGTAAATTCAATCGTATAATATGCTTGCATATCTGCTCAAAAAAACTTCCGTCAAATTATGAAATATGTACAATTAATGTATAACAGGCGAAAAAAGCATGAAAAGCTATTGAAAAAAATAGGAAATAGTGCTATAATATAAGACGTTCTGAAGACATTAAATCAGTATTTCAATCAGGAGGTTATTTCTTATGGTCTTAAAAAAATCTCAAAGAGTCGTCAGCTTTCTCCTGACGCTCACAATGCTTCTCGCTCTGTCATCTTTTTTCTGTATTGAAAG
>CAMAGG010000169.1 GCA_945833805.1 uncultured Clostridia bacterium
GAATGTACCATACCGGCGATACCGCTTACCGTGACGAGGACGGCTATTACTGGTATGTCAGCAGAAATGACGATGTAATTAAATCCAGCGGCTACCGTGTAGGTCCGTTTGAGGTAGAGAGTGTGCTTATCGCGCACCCGGCGGTCCTGGAGTGCGCCGTTACCGGATTACCCGACCCGATAAGAGGTCAGATAGTCAAGGCGACCGTTGTACTGACAAAGGATTATCAGCCCAGCGATGAGCTTGCGGAGGAGCTTAAGACTTACGTCAAGCACAACACCGCTCCCTACAAGTATCCCAGAATGATCGAGTTCGTGAAGGAGCTTCCCAAGACGATAAGCGGCAAGATAATGCGCGCCGAGATCCGCCGCAGGGATATGGAGAAATACAAGGATACCGGGCTTTGATTCTGAGTTTGATCATAAATCAAGCCGCTTCTGTGGCAGTTCAGGAGCGGCTTTTGGTTTGGCTGTATGACTGGTGAGATTCCTCAAATATATGAGAAGGGTGAACGGAATTGTACTTAAGAGAAAAGCTGATCAGGATACTGAAAATAAAAAACGTTATTCTTACGATACTTGGGATATTCAATATTGCTCAATCAGCCATTGTCATGATCTCGCTGATCTCTCATTACAGCGATCAGCTTGAAACGGTGCTTGAAGCAAGGGCAACTCCCGAGTCGCTTGTGGCGACGGTGATCGGGCTGATCTTTCTGATCGAGGCGTGCGTATCAAGGCGCATGATCGGGGACGCGAGTTTCTATTCGGGATATTTTGAGGGCGATCTTGACGGATATGTGAAATACGGCGATCTGGCTGATGTCATGGGAAAAAGCGAGAGCAAGGTAAGACGTCAGCTTAGGTTTTTCCGCAGGCTCTATATGAAAGGCTTTGAGCTGGGAACTGTGGATAATGTGGAGCAAGTGGTTCTGGACAGCAAGAAATGCCTGTGCGAATGCAGAAACTGCGGAGCTCCGGTCGAGAAGCGAATATATTTTACCGGAGTGTGTTCCTATTGCGGAAGCTCGGATCTGTTCGCGAGGGTATTGACGGACAACAGGTTTTACAGCATAAAAAACAATGTTTCAGAGGGAGTGAAAAAACCGGGATTTTACTCCGCGAAATATCTTCAGTTGAAAAAAGCGGTGTTCCTGATCTGCCTGTGGCTTGGGTTGTCAGTGGTGGTCATTTCGGTGATCGGCGGTATCTCCAATATTGCTGATTATAATGATCAGGAGTATCTGACGGAGGTACTGATGTCCGGCAAGAGTTACTCCTCCTTTAAGCTTATAAAGGGCGAGATAATGGACACCATAATCACTTTCGCGGTGTTTGCGGCGGCATTTATTCCGGTGGTCTGCAATTCGATAATAAAGATAAGATATATTTTTACGACAGAGAACTGCTCGAAATATTTCGCATATTGCGGCGCACCGTATGTCAGCGCGGCGAAATTCACGGTATTGTGTAACGGGAAGAAGCGAAAAAATTCGATGAGCATGGTAAGAGGCGCACTCCGTCGGAGATATCTACGGAACTGCACCTTAGATAAGCACAACGGCACGCTGAGGGTTGCTCTTGCGAAGAAGGTCGTCAAGGACGAATGTCCCTCCTGCGGAGCGCCGATCGTCGGGGCTGTCGATGAAAACTATGAGTGCAGATACTGCGGCAATATGATAATGAATGTTGTCTGCAAGAAATAACGAGGGATTTAGGGCAGTACCGAAAGCGCGGTGCTGCCCTTTTTTCTATGGAGATGGAAAATTGTAAGTTGTCGGGCGGGTACGCCCGCCGGCGACTTCCGCGCTTTGCGCGGAAAATGCTTTTTACTTCGCGCTAAGTTACAAGCCACACTGCCCGCTAAATTACAATTTATTTCCCCCCCTGCCAAATCAAAAAATTTTTCCGGAAACTATTGACAAATGATTATTCCTGTGTTATAATAACTGTACCAACACAGATAATACAGTTGATACGCTTAATACATAGTGCCGAAAGGAGGCGGAAAATGCTTAATATACGGCTGGAGGGGAAGCTGCCTATCTATGAGCAGCTTTACAACGGAATCGCCCGGCTGGTGTCTTCCGGCGAGCTATTTCCTGACGAAAAGCTCCCGGCGGTGCGGGAGGTCGCGAAGCAATTCGGGATAAACCCCAACACGGTTCAGAAAGCCTACGCGCAGCTTGAGCAGGCGGGGCTGATCTATTCGATACCCGCAAAAGGAAGCTATGTTTCCGGTGAAAAGGCGGCGGCAGCGGCGGTAAAGGAAGAAGCGTTCCGGCGAACGGAGCAGGAACTGCTCAACGCGTGCCGCGCTGGAGTGAGCTTAGACGAGATAAAATCGCTCGCGGATAGGATCTGGAGCGAGGGGAGGAACGGTGATTTGTAATGATCGAAGTAAAGAACGCAGTAATGCAGTTTGACGGCAAGAACGCTCTGGACGGGATAAGTCTTACTATCCCGGAGGGCTGCGCCTATGGACTGCTCGGCTCCAACGGCGCGGGGAAATCCACGCTGCTGCGGGCTTTGTCGGGGATATACCGGCTTTATTCCGGCGAGGTTCGCATTGACGGCGATGAGGTATTCGACAACGCTCCGGCAAAGGAGCGGGTGTTCTTCATCAACGACGAAACGGTGCAGTTCAACAACATGACCCTCACCGAGATGAAGAACTACTACAAGCGGTTTTACAGCAGCTTTTCGGAGGAATTGTGGCAGAAACTTTATTCCGCGCTCAATCTTCCTCTGAAAAAGCGGCTGAACACCTTTTCAAAGGGCATGAAGCGGCAGGCGGCGGTGATCTGCGGGATCGCGTGCAGAACGCCATACCTGTTCCTTGACGAAGCCTTTGACGGACTTGACCCGACAATGCGCATAATCGTGAAGCAGATGCTGATCGACGCAATGATGGACACCGGACTGACGGTCATCTTCAGCTCCCATAATCTCGGAGAGATAGACGAATTCTGCGACCGTGTTGGACTTCTTCATGCGGGAAAGGTGGTATTTGACCGGGAGCTTGACAGCGTAAAGGGCAGCGTATTCAAGATACAGACCGCCTTTGACGCTCCGGTGACAAAGGAGCAGCTTTCCGGCGGCGGTGTGGATATACTCCACATGGAAACCAGCGGCAGCGTTACGCATATAATCGCGAGGGGTGACCGGGATGTTATCCGGGCGTCGGTGGAGAAGCACTCCCCGAAGCTGTATGACGAAGTGCCCCTGTCGCTTGAGGAAATATTTGTTTACGAAATGGAGGTGCTCGGCTATGACAGCTCAAAACTCGGCTAAAATGGCATTTCCGGCTAAAGCCGGAGGGGTTTTCTATAAGTTCCTGCCGTATTATCTCAATAAACTGCGGTTTTTGAGACCTCAGCTTATCATGAACGGGATTTTCGCGCTGCTCAGCTATCCTCTGTTTCTGGGGCTTCTGAACGGACTTGCGGCAGTCCACGCAAATTGTATCAGATTACGGGAGCTTAGCGTTGAGCTTGGCACAATGGAGGCAGCAAACGCACTTGATGCGGCATACCGGACGCAGAGTACTATGCAGTCGCTTGTTACGGCGGGCGCTATCATCGGTATTCTCTGCCTTATAGGGCTGTTCATCTTCACATTTGTGACAACGCTGCGGGGTTTCCGCTACCTGTATGACAAGAACGCAGTGGATGTGGACTATGCCCTTCCGGTAAACCACAATACGAGATTTTTCGGGGATCTGGCGGCGGTGTTCACTGCGAGCATTCTGCCGCACCTCATCTCGGTGCTGGTGGGAATTATTCTGACTAACTGCGTTATCGGTCAGATGTATGCAATGAGTGATCTGTCGGTACAGAACGATATGCTGGAAATATACAGACCGATGGCAGTTCAGTGTATGTTCACAGGGCTTTTCGCCTGCATAATGCAGATCGCTTTCAGCCTGCTGATGATCTCCGTCTGCGGAAAGAAAGCGGAGGCGTCCCTATATCCTGTGCTTATAAACATTGCAGTGCCGCTGATCCATGTGATGATCCTTATGTTTATTGATCAGGCGACCTACGGCTCTGACGGAACGATGCGTATGCTGGCTATATCGGCGACTTCGCCGGTGGGAATGGCTGTAATGGCGGTGGTGAACCTGTTCACGACCACCACATATTTCGGATATGGAAGCCTATACACCGAATGGTCTGGCGACACTATGTTCCCGGTATTCCGTCCGGAGTACGGCTTTACCGCGCTGGCGCTTACGCTGGCATTCTTTGCGGGGGCGTATTTTCTGATTAAATTCCGCAGGACAGAGCGGGTGGGTATGCCCTATGTCTATAAGGGAATGAATGTTGTTATCCCCGGAGTTGTAATCTTCACAATGTCGCTCCCGATGTGCAATACCATTTTCTCAAGCTTAAAGTATGCGGCAGATGAAACAAACAGCTATACAGCCGATCCTGTCGGCTGGACAATGGGACTTATCATCTCAACGTTTATCGTGTATGTGATAATGGAGCTTATCAGCGGAAAGGCTTTCCGGAAATTCTACCTGTCTGTGGCAAAATGGGCGGGAACTGTCGCAGTGAGCGCGGCGATATCCGCAGTTCTGGCGTTCTCGAACGGCTTCGGCATGGCGTATTATGTACCCGACTCTGGAAGCGTTGCATCGGCTTCTCTTTCTTTGTATCATGTCGATCACAACAGCTATGAAAAACCGTTCAACTATGATATTCACAACGCGACGGATCCGGCTATAATCAAGACTATCACAGAGATCCATGATGTTGTCCCGAAGGACGGCAGCGCAGGCTCGGATTATCCGACTTCGGTAAACGGCGGATATCCGGACAAAGTGTACAATGTTTCTATCATCTATGAGATGAAGAACGGCGAAGCAATGGGCAGGAACTACTATGTATCAGAGGAAGTGTTCGATGAGATCTGCGGCATGGCGGTGACCCCGGAGGTATGGTACTATGACGTTGTAAGGTCTTTTAACAAACAAATGGGCAATTACGCTGATGACAAATGGACGTTGAGCGGAGTATTGTTAGATTATCAGTATAGCGTTACAATAAATGACCTTACCGCAGAGGAGATACTTGCTGCAATAAAGCAGGACAGCGAGAAGGTGACATACGACCTGTTGACCGATCAGCAGATGTTTGATGATATAACCACTGTAAACTTTGTGTTTGATACAAAAGGAGAAGGTGATGATTGTGCTGCTGTTAATGTCACGCTTTGCCCGTGGATGGAGAACACTATCGCTCTGCTCAGAAACCACGGTTTGAGCGCAGGCTTATATTTCTGATGATCACTAGGCGGCTTAAAACAAACTCTGCCGCGTAAAAATCCGCTAACCATTCTTCCCCCAATATAAAAGAAACCCCGGTTTTCCTGCAAAGCCGGGGTTTCTTGACATTTTTGGCTGAAAACTCTCGGTATTTGCTGGAAATGTAGAAAATCAAACATAGGATTTGTGAAATATACA
>CAMAGG010000170.1 GCA_945833805.1 uncultured Clostridia bacterium
GCGTGAGTATGCGCGTTTGAACGGGGCGAATTTGATTTAATCAGCGTTTCCTTAGAAAAGCGATAAAACAAAAGTGCCTCAACGCGCGAAAATGCGTGTCGAGGCACTCGACTGGTGGAGATGGGGGGATTCGAACCCTTGCCAAAACTCCATTAAAACTTTTAACAAAAGAACCTATTTTTATTTGTGTTGCATTTTGTGTTGCATTTTCTCAACTTCTGCCGGATCTGGCACATAGATATCACGCTTCCCTTTTTGCGGAAGTGTTGTGTTCAGTGTGATTTCCGGGCGCTGCGTTTTCAGCACGGCAGAAATCAGCCCATGAGCATTCCGGCAAGTCTTGGCACTATATTCTTTAGCAAAGCGGTTGAATTCTTCCTGCGCTCTTTCGGCGGTAATATCCCGGATTTTCACCGTCATAAGCTCCGGCAGATAGTTGTTCAGCACGACATAGTACCCCCGCACCGTAGACGGCGACAGCACGTTTTCCTTGCTCTTGATGTAGCGTTCAACGGCAGCGGACAATGGCAGCTCGGAGCGGTTCACGTCTATGTGGTTCTGGTTGTACTGCGCCGCCAGGAACTCCGCTTCTTTCTTCGTATCGGCGGTGAAGCTCTTGTACTGCCGTTTGCCGTCCGGGGTCTTGCCGATATAAAGGTTCACTCTCCAGCTTCCGCTGGGGAGCTTTTTTGCGCTTGCCATGAGGGCGCTCCTTTCTGTTAGTTTTCCCTGCTCTTTCGGGCAGGAGAGATTGTTTATTTCTTGAACTTTTCAATAGAGGTGAGGTATTTAACGTAATCTATTGCATTGTCCTTTCGACAGATATGTTGACATTACACATCATTCTTGTTCTCAACATTGCAAGACGTTTATATATCGGCGAGGGTTCTCCAGTGAGAAAGCACGAAAAAAGAGATTGGTGGCAGGTAATCCAGCTTCTCCCGTCCTCATACAATCAGCACGCGACTGTTCAGCTGAACTACGCCGTTCTCCGCAATATGTATCACGCCCGGAAAAACCACCCTCTGGACGAATGGCGCGACTTCTGCCGTTGGATAGAAACCCTGCCATACTCGGAACTTATTACGGGAGGTAACGGCGATGAAATGTGACCCGGAAGCTGCAATCAGGCGCAGGATAGCAGCACAGCTTACAGAAACACTCGACACGCAGCGCACTACCCATGAACTCATGACAATAATCGTGCTACATGACGTGTTCGGCTTCGGGCGGGAAAGGCTGATAAAATTCGGCAAGGCGCTCCAGAAGCAGTATGACGATTTCAGCCGTGAATGCGACCTCACCGATACGCTTCGGCGCAATTCCCTGAAAGCAAGCAACTTCGACACGGCGATAATCCGCGCGGTTCAGGCGCTGTTGTCTTACGGTATAGACTACCGCGATATACTCGGGAATACCGCGAAGATACTTGTCACCGGCTCAGACGGCAAGCCGCGTGAGGTCACGGAGTTGATACGGGCTATGGAAAGGAAGTAGAAACATGAACAGAACTAACGTCCGTCGCCGCACTTTATGCGCTTTAGCTCCGAGCGGGTGCAAAGCCTTACAGCTATGTCAAAAACATATATCAGAGAACAACCGCCATAGCTGTATTTTTTCCAGTTGTCCGCACCGTTAAGGAGAGCGCGGCGCACTGCTTCGGGGTCTGCGAGGTCGTCCGGGGTGAGGTCTGCGAGGTTGTCCAGCAGCTCCACCGCGTAGACGTTTACGCCTTTATCCCATGCGCTGCGGTCTTTGCGCGCCTCGATAATGTCGGCGGCTTTGCGGAGTATATCGGCGGTGGTGTCCTGCTCCTGCTCGGCTGCCTGCTCCTGCTCGGGAGCGGCTACCACCTCGTAGAAATGATTGTCGATTACAACGCGGTCACCGGGCTTGATTTCTTCGGCGGTAACGGTCTTTACTCCTCTGGGGCTGTTGTCCTGCACGCTGAATGTGCCGGCATTCATTGCCTTGATGGTGTCGAGTGTGATTGTTCTCATGGTCTTTTCTCCGTTCTCCGGGGCTTTGCGCCGTCCCGGTGGGCTTTTTTGGTGTTGTCTGTATTATATCACGTTTCCGTGATACAGCCAATACGTTTTCGTGATTATTTATCACGTTTTCGTAATTTTATTTATTGCGCTATAAATCGTACGTTTTCGGTCATGGTGTTTTGTGCAGATTGACGGATAAACGGCGGCGTCTGGTTCGGGTGCGGCGCGGATATCCTGCCGCCGTCCAGATCTGCACCCTACCCCGGGGGGGGGTACAGGCGCGCCCGGGGCGGGGCTACTTAACCCCTCGAATAAAAATTTTTGAAAAAAGACTTGACAAAATCACGCAAACGTGATATAATAACATTCAAGGATATAAAGAAAGAAGGTTTGATGTATGACAACAAGCGAAGCAATTAAAACCGCGTTATCGGATAAAAAGGTCACTCAGTCAAGACTTGCTGAGATGATGGGGTATGCTTCACAGGCGGCAATCGGTAATCGTCTGAACAGCAACATATCCTGCGAACTTCTCATACAAATGCTTGACAAGCTCGATTACGAAGTCGTAGTCCAGCCGAAAACGCAGGGCAAGCGCAAGGACGGAGCGATCGTGTTAGAGCCAAGCGGAATACCCGACGGGCGGGGGAAGAAGCGGTTAAAGGAGGAAACCGAATGAGCGAGATAAGCGCTGACGCGATCAAATTGCTTGCGGCAGAGCGGAAGAACCTGCAATTGACGCTTCATGTACTTGAACGGTGCAGGCAGAGAGGAATAAGTTTCCCGGACATTGAAAACGTGTTGCTTCATGGAGAGATAATTGAGCAGTACCCTAACGATTACCCATACCCAAGCTGTCTGGAACTTGGCTTCTCGGTGCGTGGTGAGTATCTTCATGTATGCTGTGGTGTCGGGAATAATAAACTGTGGCTCATAACCGCATACTATCCGTCAGAGGAAGAGTGGGAACCAGACATGAAAACCAGAAAGGTGGTCGATTGATATGACTTGTTTCTTTTGCAAGGGCAATATGGAGGAAAGCACTACTATCCATACTGTTCAGCTTGAAAATTGCATTGTTGTGATAAAAAATGTGCCGTGTCACAAATGCGACAAGTGCGGTGAGGTGGTTATAAATGGCGAGGTGGCAGCTCGCATTGAGGAGATAGTATCAGGGTTTGAGAAAGTCCTGACTGAAATTGCTGTCGTGAATTATTCAGCTGCGTGAAACGGAGTGTTTGTCATGATATACGGATATTGCAGAGTATCAACCAAGGGTCAGGAGCGCTACGGCGCGTCCCTTGAAGAACAGCGGCGGCAGATACTGAACGTTTACCCCGGCGCGCAGATAAGCCTTGAAGCCTATTCCGGCGCAAAGTCCCGCCCGATATTTGAAGAACTTGTCGGGAAGCTCTGTGCGGGAGATACGCTGGTGGTCTGCAAGCTGGACAGATTTGCCCGGAGCGCACAGCAGGGGCTTGATTACATCAGCCGTTTGCAGGAAAAGGGTGTTAAGATACACATTCTGAACATGGGACTTATTGAGAATACTCCCATGGGGAAGATGATGGTCACAATGCTTCTGGCGTTTGCGGAGTTTGAGCGCGACACGATCATTGAGCGTTTCAATGCCGGAATTGACGCCGCGAGAGCCGCTGACCCCGAATGGCGCAACGGCAGGAAATGCCGGGACATTCCGCAGGAGCTTATCGACCGTATAAACCGCGGCGAGATATCCATTTATGCCGCCGCAAAGGAGAGCGGCATTCCCCGGACTACTATTCAGGGGTATTTTAACAGGCTGAAACAAAAATCAGCGTAAAGTTTACAGTTTTTCCCCGAAAATTTGTGATATAATAATTGATAGAATAGCTTTAGAGCCTTTGAGCCGAACAGAATGGGATTAACCATGTCTGCCCGGCTCTTTTTGTGTTTTGGGGGAAAATGGAAACAGCAGAGCTTATCAGGCTTGCCCGCAAGCGCGACCTTAGCCGATACGACAATGTGGAGCTGTATCTTGACGCGGCTCGCTTGGAAACGGATTTTGCCGCCGCACGCCCGCATTTTGAGAACATCTACGATATAGCCTGCCGCCAGAAAGTCAGGCTTGCGAAAACAGACACGGAGCAGTCCATAAAGTTCTATGAACTTGCGAAGAAAGCCGCGCTGTGCCTTGCGCCGCACTTGTTTCATTACTATCTGCTTTATGTGGAGTGGGACAGAGAGCCGCAGAAGAAGTTGCGAACTGTTTCAACGTTTCGGCGCAGTATGTTGAAAACCTCAATCTTTTCAATGTAACCATGAAAGACAGCGCGGATATTGCAATGGAATTCGCCCAGAAAGTAAATGACGCGCTCGGCATTGACGTATCAGACTGGGTGCGCTATCAGGGCTTCTTTCAGTCCATTGCGTCCGGCTTCGGCGTGGTATCTGAAAAGGCTGACCTGATGTCCAAGAACATCACCCAGCTTTCGTATGATATTTCATCGTTCTACAATGTGTCGGTGGAAGAAGCGTATAACAAGGTGGTTTCGGGGTATTCCGGAGAACTTGAACCACTCAGACGGCTGGGCTTTGCTCTTGATGAAGCAACGCTGAAACAGCTTGCGTACAACAAGGGCATTACCCAGAGCCTTGAAACCATGACCCAGGCGCAGAAAGCGCAGCTCAGATATGTTGCAATGATAGAGCAGGCGCAGTCTATCGGCGTTACCGGGGATATGAGCCGGACAATAGACAGCGCTTCAAACGGAATGCGTGTGCTGACAGCTCGAATTCAGCAGTTTGCAAGAGCCGTCGGCAATATGCTCATGTGTTCGGATATGGCAACACGGTAAACGGGTCAACAAATATCGTCGGCGGGCAGTCAAACAATGTGAATGGATATTTACACACCGTGTTCGGCACTTCTAATACAGTATCCAATATGCAAAATACCGTATTTGGGAACAACAATGTTTTAAGCGGAAACGAATGTTTTGCCATCGGATATGGTAACGATATATCCGCAACTAAAGTATTTGCAATTGGCAATAATTTGACAACAAATCCTAACGACACCTTACCGCAAATAATTCTTGGTTCTGGCAATGTTCCTGTGGAATCGTTAAACAAGTATGCTATTACGGTCGGGTCAAGCGGTGGCGGCAATCACAATATATTCACACTTGACTGGGAGGGCAATATTGTCTGCAACAGCGTTACCCAAACCGGAACAGCAGCTTCGGCGGCGCTGCTTTCAGACGACGATACCGCCGAACCCCCGACCTATACCGCCCAAAGCGACAATGTTGTTGATTTCGGAGGAGTGACTTACACCTTTACCGCCGCAGAAACCGGCGAATACACCGGCGTTACCACCTCGACCGGAAAATCCATGACAGCGAATATCCCGTCGGTGCTGGGTAATACACAGGCGCACAACGCGGCATTTATGGCGCTGGCTATGATGTCGCTCAAATAAGCAGTTTATTGCA
>CAMAGG010000171.1 GCA_945833805.1 uncultured Clostridia bacterium
ACAAGGGTCTCCTCGGCGCACTGCCGCAGCATATAGCCGTTATAGAACACCTGCCCCAGACGGCGCATTTCCTCGATCTTCATGCGGATAGCGCTGCCCTCGTCGTCCTCCTCGTACATTGACGGAGCGTAGGCAAGCTCGTCCGGGTGGAGAGTTTGCTGATTTTCGCCGAGATAGCTTATATCCTCGCGGCGGGGGCGGGGCGGTATTTTTTCGCCGCCGGAATGCTCGCGGGAGCGCTCTTCCTGAGCGCTTTCAAGGGCTTCTCTGACTATGCTGCTGATCTTGTCCTGAACAGCCTTTTTTACTGCTCCGGAAACAGCGTTCCGGATATCGTCAAGCGGACTGTCCGTTTTGTTTTTACCGGAGGTTTTCAGGTCGATTATGCGTTTAAGCTCCTTTGCGATATCCTTTTTCGACTTCGCGTTGTTGTCAAACATCAGCCGGAATTTGTCAGCCACGGCGGGTCACCTCTTTTCGGAAAAAACGGCAGAATACTCCGCCGTTTTGCTTATTTATCCTCAATATCCGTATATGCGATAAGTTCTTCCCAGTTCTCCGGGAAACCGAGATCCTTCAGCCGGAGAATGTCGGAATTTTTCTTAATAAGCCGGGAAACAGGCTTAACCACCCGCTCATTCCAGTTGGAATGATTGTGCGCAAGCTGTTTCATCACGATTATGTAGCCAAAAACGTCCGGTTTCAGCTCAAAATCCATATTCCGGGGAGTTTTCGGCTCAACCGGGAAGGTGTTTCCGTAAAGCCGGTTGTAGTGGGCGCAGTAGTTGCGAAGCTCATTCAGGCAGAACAGCCAGTTGTCAAGCTCCGAGCTGGAGCAGCCGTAATATTTGTCGGCAAGCTCCTTTTTGTCGGCATTCTGCATATCCTTGTAGAAAAAGGCAAGGGTGCCGAAGCTGAACAGCTCCATAACAACCCACAGCGGGAACGCGCCGCAGTATTTGGAGTTGTAGTGACGCACGAATTCCCGGTCGTCATTCACCTCGATGAGGTGCTTGACTTTGTTCATGAACTGCTGATGATTATGCCGGAAATCAAAGGTGGAGGCGTTGAGATAGCCAAGCGCTCCGTATTTCAGTGCGTGGTAGTTGGATATCGCCGCCCGCATCGCGATCTCGGTTTCCTCAAGGGAGGCCAGGAGAATGCTGCGGAGCTTTCTGTCCGCCTCATACACCCGGAGTATCTTCTCAAAGGTAGTGCCATCCTCATATCTGCCCTTTGAAACGGTGAACGGGGCAAAGTAGTCGGAAAGACGGAAATAGTTGATGTATTTCAGCGTTTCTTCCGCAAGCTTCTGGTCGTTGATAATACAGCCGCGCTGACGCAGCTTCGCTATCTGTTCATTAATGGTTGCCGGAATTTTCTGGTTCATAGAAGCTCCTTAGTCAAGTCAGATCAGTCAGTCCAGAATATCTCGCGTTCGTGGCGTGTTTCTCTGGTCATAAGCGCGGAAATGCTAGCCTTAGGGTCACTTCCCTCGTAGCAGATCTTCACTATCTGTTCGATTATGGGAGTGTCTATTCCACGCTCCTGCGCCAGCTTGTAGGCGATCTTGCTGCTGGTGTAGCCCTCTACTGTGCCGACCTGCGCCACTGCTTCTGCGGCGGGAGTTCCCTTGCCGATAAGGTTTCCGGCGCGGAAATTACGGGAATGCAGGGAGGTGCAGGTAACGATAAGGTCGCCTATTCCCGCCATTCCGGTGAAGGTTTTCCAGTTCGCGCCGAGGGCAACTCCAAGCCGTGTGATCTCGGTCATTCCGCGGGTCATGAGGGCGGCAACGGTGTTGTCGCCGAGCCCCATTCCTCTGGCAATTCCACAGCCCAGCGCGATCGGGTTTTTCAGTACTCCCCCAAGCTCGCAGCCGGGAACGTCGTCGTTGACATAAATGCGGTATCTCTCGTTGGAGAGGGTGCGCTGAATATACTCGGCGATACCGTCCTGATAGCCGGAGCAGACCTCGGTAGTGGGAACAAGTCTTGCTATTTCCTCGGCATGGCAGGGACCGGTAATTACGCCAACGGGATTTTCCGGCAGCTCCTCGGTGATTATCTGGGACAGCCGGTAGCCGGTGGAGGCTTCAAGACCTTTGCTGACATTTATCACAACGGATTTTTTGTCGATATACGGCTTCACTGCCTGAACAGCTTCTCTGAAAAACGGCGAGGGGATAGCGACTACCACGAAATCCGCGCCGCTTACGCAGTGAACATCGGTGGTAACTCCGAGGCTATCCGGCAGCTTCACTCCGGGGAGCAGCCGCTTATGCTCGCGCTCGGTGCGCAGAAGCTGGGCTTCCTGCTCGAATTTTGTCCATGTGACGACCTCGTGTCCATAGGTGCTGAAAAGTACTCCCAGAGCCGTGCCGTAGCCGCAGCCAAGTATTGCAATCTTTGCCATGATCAATAGACCTCCAGATTTTTGGCTTCTTAAAATAAAGAAATTTATAATATTCCTGTTAATGTCATTGTGGATACAATTTCATCTGTATCTGATTCATCTGTGTCCTTAACATCTTTAAGTTTAGATCCGCGTATCGGACACACCTTTTCTTTGGTATCAAAGTCCTGATTGCAGTTATCGCAATGTTTCATTATGGTATTTCTCCATATATCCCGAATTACTTTGACTTCTCTCCGAGCTTCTTCTCCGTGTGTGTGATAAGTCTTTTTATGTTGCCGTGGTGCTTGAATATTATCAGCGCCGAGGTGAACAAACCTATTATAGCGCATATAATTCCCGCCGGGTCGCCGTCGAGGAAATAATCAAACCCAAGCGCGGTAAATCCGAAAAGCGCGGAAGAAATGCAGCTTCCGAGGGAAACATAGCGGGTTATCGCGACAATTACAATGAATACTCCCAGCAGAATGCAGGCGGAGCGCCAGTCCAGCGTGAAAATCGCCGAGATAGCCGCCAGAACGCCCTTTCCTCCGCGGAATCCGTAATAAACCGGGAACACATGACCCACTACCGTCATGAATACCGCCATGTAGCCTACCCAGTTCATGTTATTCTCAAGTACTGTGGTGTCAACTCCGCCGATAAACAGGAACGACAGTCTTACTATCCAGACGGAAAGCACCGCCTTTGCCACGTCGCCTAGAAGCACGATCGCAGCAGTAGCCTTTCCCTGAGTTCTGAGGGAGTTTGTTAGTCCCGCGTTTCCGCTGCCCATGGTGCGGATATCCTGTCCGGTGCGGAGCTTAGTCACGATTATTGAGGTATTTATGCCGCCCAGAAGATAGGGTACGACAAGCATGATCAAATAGCAGATCCAAATCATTTTTTGTTATGTCCTTTCAGCCTTGCTGTTGTTTTCTCCGGAATTATCAGGCTTTATCGAGGGATTTCTGTCCCGGAGCAGCGCATATATTATTCCGGGATTTTCTCCCGATCTTACCGGCATTATCATATCTCCGGTGGAAGTGCCGAGCCGCAGGTCGCCGTTTTGCGTGGAGATCGTCTTTATCGCGTCATAGCGCAGGATCACTGCCCGACGGTTTGTGTAGAACAGTATATGCTCCGGCAGAAACCAGCGTTCTCCGAGGGTCTTTGCCTTGGGATAAGCGGCGATCACCTCCGCTTTTTCCTGCTCAGGCATTGCGGAGATCTGCGCCGCCAGTTTTTTCGGGGCGATAAACAGCGTTTCTGCGAAGGCTTTGGACAGGAGAATTATCATTCCCGCCGAGATGATACCCGCCACAGAGATACACACCCACCTCAGCCATTCCGCCCAACCGTCGGAAAACAGCAACGGCAGCCATACCGCCGCGCATACTGCTGCCGCGATAATTACGCAGATAATGAGCATTTTCGCCCGTTTTCGGCGGAAATCCGACAGAATACGTTCCATTATTCGCCTCTTTCGCGGATAGTGATCTTTATAGGGGTCGCGTCAAGCCCGAATGTTTCCCGAAGCTGGTTTTCGATATACCGCTGATAGGAGTAGTGGAAAAGCTCCCGGCTGTTGCAGAAGATAACGAAATTAGGCGGGCATACCGAAGCCTGCGTCATGTAGTAGAGCTTCAGGCGCTTGCCCTTGTCGCTGGGCGGCTGCACTCTTGAGGTGGCATAGTTAAGCATATCGTTGAGTACGCCGGTGGATATGCGGGTGCAGTGCTGTTCGTGGGTGTATTTTATCAGGTCGAACAGCTTGTCGATGCGCTGTCCGGTCTTTGCGGAAATGAACACGAATGGCGCGTAGGACATAAAGGAGAAATCCACTTCCAGCTTTTTGCGGAATTCCTCCATGGTCTTGTCGGTCTTGTCCTCTACTGCGTCCCACTTGTTGACGGCGATAACGCAGGCTTTTCCCTTGTCGTGGGCGTAGCCTGCGACCTTGCTGTCCTGCTCGGTGAAGCCGACTGTCGCATCAATCACGATAACGCACACGTCTGCTCTGTCTACCGCCATGAGCGCACGGAGTACGCTGAAATGCTCAATGTTCTCGGTCACCTTTGCCTTGCGGCGCATTCCGGCGGTGTCGATGAAGATAAATTTGTCGTCGCCGCGGGTTATTTCAGTGTCTATCGCGTCGCGGGTAGTTCCGGCAATGTCGGAAACTATGGAGCGCTCCTCACCGGCGATCTGGTTTATCAGGGAGGACTTGCCGACATTCGGCTTGCCGATAACTGCGACTTTTATTGCGTCCTCATCGTAATCGTCCGGCTCCTCCGGCGGGAGGTTATTGAAAACAGCCTCAAGCAGGTCGCCTGTTCCGTGGCCGTGGACGGAGGAAACCGCGATCGGGTCGCCCAGACCGAGGTTATAGAATTCGTAGATCTCAGGCGGCGGCGTGCCTATGCCATCAACCTTGTTTACTGCGAGGACTACCGGCTTTCCGCTCTTTATCAGCATGGAGGCAACGTCGCTGTCGTTTGCGGTGACTCCGGTGGTGATGTCGGTGACGAAAATTATCGCGTCCGCGCGCTCCACCGCAAGCATCGCCTGCTCTCTCATCTGGGCGAGTATAACATCATCGGTTTTCGGTTCGATACCGCCGGTGTCGATGAGCATGAACTCCTTGCCGAGCCATTCGCAGCGGCTGTATATTCTGTCGCGGGTGACTCCCGGCTTATCGTCTACTATGGACAGGCGCTGTCCCACGAGCTTATTGAAAAGCGTGGACTTTCCGACATTCGGTCTGCCCACAATTGCTACTACCTGCATAAATTACCTCAACTTTCACTGCGGTCAAATATTTCATAAACAATATAATAATAGTATAACACATTTCCTGTATTATTTCAAGTAAATCATAACAAATCAGCATAAATCAGCAAAAATCCCCCCGGCATCGCCGGAGGGATTTCCCGTAAACTGTTGTTTAGTTACTCAATGCTGTTTGATTACGCTTCCTTAGCGATAACAACCTTATCATTGTAATAACCGCAATTTCCGCAAACTCTGTGAGCGAGCTTCAGCTCACCGCACTGCTTGCAGCG
>CAMAGG010000172.1 GCA_945833805.1 uncultured Clostridia bacterium
TCCCGGAGTGGGAGGACGCTTTTGCTGTGTGAAATAGAGATTTAATCAGCGTTTTAAGACAACCGCAAAAAATCAAGAAATCTCGCGCTCCTTTACAGCGGCAAGGTGGATTTTTCCATAATGTTAATTATGCGTTGAGAAAATATTCTGTCGCGGGAACAACCGCGCCTTTATGGCACCGGAGGTCAGTCATGGAGAGATCAATACAGAAGCTTTAATTCGATATATTGCTGATTATATGGAATTCGGTTCGTTAAAAACCTACGATATAGAGAACGCAGGGAAGCTGTTCTATTACTTTCTGGCTGTCTGCAATTTCTACGGTCAATATTACGATTCGATTTCCAATAACAGATATATTTATCTGAAACAGGCTGATATGTCGTCAAATCTGCTTGTGTGGTTTGAAAAACATATTGATGAACTGAATGAAAAGCTTTGTGAATTAAGTGTGCAGATCTCTGATAAAAAGAAATTGTCTGTATTTTATGATTCAAAAGGTCGTTTGAAACAGTATCCGCGCAAGAGATCCCTGAGGATCGCAGCCCTTTCAAAGATCGCGGACTGTTTTGAGAAAGACAAAAAATACACCGAAAAAGAAGTAAATGAAATAATCATGCAGAATATTTCCTTTTCGGATTTTGCGCTTATCCGCCGAGAAATGTATCAGCAAAAGCTGATAGGCAGGTTAAGCGATGGTTCAGAGTATTGGAGGGAAAACTGAAAGGTATATATTAATATGCACATGAGGCTCAGAAAACCACTCACAGATCTGAAGCCCCTTGATGTTCCAGATAAGGAAACAACGAGGGGCTTCAGTTTTTTATTCTGTGCTGCCGCCGCTGTATGCAACGCGGATTATATCGTCAATACTCGCTTCCTCAAGGCGGATATCCTTTATCTTCGCCTTGCCGCCAATATATTCGATAAGCGCGGCGGCGGAAATTTCGTTCTTCATAAAGCGGTATACGGTGCGAGATCCCTCGCAGCTGACTATTTCTGCGTTAGGGTGCTCGATATGCTGCTCGGTGTAGAAATCAATAACGAGCTGGCGGTAGGGCGCTATCCTGTCGATAAGTTCGTCAAGAGATCCGTCCTCGATAACTACACCCTTGTTGATTATTATTATCCGTTTGCACAGCTCCTGTATATCGCCGAGGTCATGTGTGGTAAGGATTATCGTGGTTTTGCGGGTTTCGTTTATCTCCTTTATGAACCTGCGGATAGCGTGCTTCGCGTCAACATCAAGACCTATTGTCGGCTCGTCAAGGAACAGCACGTCAGGGGAATGGAGCATTGCCGCCGCAAGGTCGCCGCGCATACGCTGACCGAGGGAAAGCTGTCTTACCGGAGTATCGACAATGCTTTTCAGGTCAAGTATCTCGTCCATCATTGCCATGTTTTCACTATAAACCTCGTCCGGGACATCGTATATCCGCTTTAGCAGCTCGAAGCTTTCTCCCAGCCGCAGATCCCAGTAAAGCTGCGTCCTCTGACCAAAAACTACTCCGAGGTGCTTTACGACTGCTTTCCTGTCCTTAACTGGGGAAATTCCGTTTACAAGTATTTCCCCGGAGGTGGGGCGGAGTATTCCGGACATCATTTTGACCGTCGTGCTTTTTCCGGCTCCGTTTGGACCTATGTAGCCGACGATTTCGCCGCGCTCTATTGAAAAGCTGATGTCGTCAACGGCGGTCACGATCTTCTTTTCGGGGCGGAAAAGCCCCTTTACCGCACCTTTAAGTCCCTTTTGCTTTCTCACGGACTTGAACTGCTTTTTAAGATGCTTAACTTCTATTACAGGCATATTTTACCTCCATTTATATAACCAAAAACCATATTACGAGCCTGCGCTCTCATACTGACGGAAACCTGCCCTGAATATCTTGCAGGATATTACGAACAACACTGCGCCTATCCCCAGCGTTATGAATGCCATTCCATACGGCAGAGTGATCATAGACTCCTTGTCCATGAACTCTGACGCGGGATAAAACGCTACCCAGCTCATCGGCAGGATAAATGTGAAAACGAACTGCACCGCGCGGGGATACATCGAAAGCGGATACATATTCGTGCGGTTGAAAAGTTCTTGGAAAAACCCAGAAATATTGATCGGGCTTCTTGTCCAGAACGTTGTACAGCCAAACATAAGGTACAGCGCGCCGCGGATAAGAGTGCCGCCGATAAGCGCGCATATCATGCAGATCGTGTTGGAGAACGTCCATCTGAAATCCACCGAAATACAGCCGTATATGAACAGAATAAGACCGGGGATAAGGTCGGTTATTCCGTAGAAATTCAGATCCCCGGCAAGGAACTGGAACAGTGTATTCATCGGGCGGAGTCGAAGTCTGTCAAGCTCGCCGTGGATTATATCCCAGCCCATGTACCATGTTTTCGTGAAAAATATGACCGACAGCCCATGCGTAAGCACGGACATTCCATACAGGAACGCAAGCTCCTTGAAATTCCAGTCGGCGAGTGTTTCAAACTCCTCGACGACGAATTTTATTGTTGCAAATCCGACAAGGAACTGTATCGGATTTGATATCAGCCAGCCGACAAAAGCCGCCGGATATTCCATACATGCCTGCATGGAAAGCCGGAACGAAAGCGCTGCGACAGACATATAGTGTCTGAACTTTTTCATACATTAACCTCCTTGAACCAGTACCCTGCGGGTCGCTCTGTTCTGCGCGAAAGCAAATACCACCATTAGTCCTGCAAACCACACCGCCTGTATACCGAGTTTTATAAGACATTCCTCGGGGGTGTATTTCCCGATATAAATGCTCAGCGGCTCCTGATACATATAAACGAACGGCAGGAAGTAAAGCGCATTGCGAAGCCATTCCGGGAAGAACCACAGCGGTATTATCGATCCCGAAAGCATATTCACAAAGTGATACTTGATAGAAAAGACAGGGCCTAGATCTATCGCCGAGAATGCCAGCAGCGCAAAGGTCGCGGAAAACGTCCAGTTTATCCCATAGCCGAGGACAAAGCTTGCAAGGAACAGCCAGAAATGCTCTGTCGAAGCAGGGACGGGAAGCCCGAAAATGATCAACGCTACAATAAACATCGGTATCGTGCTGAAAAACAGATTGAAGATAATGTTCCCGATATCCTCCGCGAAATAAAGCGTAAACAGGTTTATCGGTTTTATCATATCCGTAGCAATGCTGCCGGACTTTACCGCGTCTGCAATTCTGTCCTCGACGCCCATGTAATACAGCGAGCTCATCAGCATTGACACCACCGTGTAGGTTATCATCATATCTCCCGAAACTCCGTGAGCCGCTTCCGTGCCGCCGTAGACCGCGCGCCAGAAAAATCCCACCGCCGCCATAAGCAGGCACTGCATGATCAGAAAAGTCCATACATGAACGCGGTATGCCATCATGGTCTGTATCCTCATTTTTGCCACATAAATGTAAGCTTTCATATAAAAACCTCCAAAAACAAAAAGCCTGCCGGATCACCGACAGGCTATGCGCGCACAAAACAACAGCAGTCTATACCGCCGTTATAAAGGCCTCGCATTTTCCCGATCCGAAACGATAGTTATTTCTTATCATCTTATCTGTCTTTAACATTTTGCGAGACCCCCTTTCATAATCAATTATTGGTTTAGTGACTTTGTTAGTTTATCACAAAAACTCTTTCTTGTCAAGTATTATTTTAAATTTTTTCCAATTTTTTTTAGCAGTACTTCAATAGATACTGGACATAACCGGGAAAAGAATTCCGAGGGAATAAGCGTCAGTCTGGGAGCAGTTCTTTATACAGAGTGTCTGACGTTTGACTCGATTTATAAGCTTGCCGATAAAGGTGTGTATGACACTAAAACCAATAAGGGCAACTCCTGTTCCGGAAGTAATTGTTCTGTTGATCGTGAAGTATTCAGTTTTATATCAGATTTTCTGTTCCGAAAGATACTCCTCCGCAAAATGAACTGCATTCGCGCCGTCCGCCACAGCAGTAACTACCTGTCGCAGTGCTTTTGTACGGACATCACCCACGGCGAATACTCCGTCAACATTCGTCCGGGTGGATTCGTCGGCTATCACATAACCGTTATCGTCAAGCCTGACAATTCCTGCAAGGAATCCGGTCGCGGGAGTTCTTCCTATGCTGACGAAAACGCCGTTGCATGGGATTTCAGTCACCGCCCCGGAGTTCACGTTTGTGACTTTAATGCCGGTCAATTTATCGTTGGCAATGAATTCAGAAACCGTGCTGTTCCAAACGAACTCCACATTATCTGCTTTCAACAGAGGTTCGTGATAGATCTTCGTGGCTCTGAGAGAGTCCCGGCGGTGGACTACAAAAACCTTTTTTGCAAGCCTTGACAGGTAAAGGGCGTCCGCCGCTGCGGAATTACCTCCGCCCACGACAATAACGGTCTTATCCTTGTAAAACCTCCCGTCGCAGTGGGCGCAGTAGTGAACACCTCTGCCGAGCAGCTTATCCTCTCCGGAAATACCCAGCCTGCGCGGGTCAGCTCCGGTGGAAATAACAACAGTTTTTCCGAGAAATACGCCGACTGACGCTTCGATTTTTTTGATGTCCCCGGTGAACTCAACGGATTTCACCTCGGTGTAAAGAGTCTTTGCGCCGAAACGTTCCGCGCCTTTCTGCATTTTCATGCCAAGCTCAAAGCCATTGATCCCCTCGTCAAATCCGGGGTAATTGTCTATCTCCCCGGTGAGCGCCATCTGACCGCCGGGCGCCATTCGTTCCAGTACAACTGCGTCAAACCCCGCACGGGCAGCGTAAAGAGCGGCGGTGTACCCGGCAGGACCTCCGCCGATTATTATTATATCGAAAATGTGGTCCATTATGAACCTCCTTTTTGTTAATATCTTTGATTTTCGTATGTGCGAGGACATTGAGATAAGTTATGGAAATACCGCGCAATCTTTGTGCGGTGTTGCAACATAATTTATTATACCACAATTTCAGTATTATTACAATTCTGCCGCAAAGCTGAGTTGTTGACATATTCTGCTGAAGGTGGTATACTATTATTTGAAAATAACGCCAAAGTAGTCTAAATAAATGCAAAGGAGGAACTTGAATGAAGAAAGCGGTATTATACATTCACGGAAAGGGCGGAAACGCCGCAGAGGCGGAGCAGTACAAAAAGTATTTTCCGGATTTTGAAGTGATAGGAGTAGATTACGACGGCTATCTCCCGTGGAATGTAAAAGAGCAGATACGAGAGGAATATAACAGGCTTAGCAGGGGTTGCAAGCATATTTCGGTTATCGCGAACAGTATCGGTGCATATTTCACGATGCTCGCGCTGCATGACCGTAAAGCCGCAAAAGCGCTGTTTATTTCGCCGATTTTGAATATGGAACAGCTTATTCAAGACATGATGAGCTGTGCTGGCGTGACCGAAAC
>CAMAGG010000173.1 GCA_945833805.1 uncultured Clostridia bacterium
GTGCCAGAGGGGTTGACCGACAGACCAGCCCGCCTGCGCTCAATTTGTACAATCTAGCGAAAAATCTGACTGCGCATCTGAGGCACTATGGTTATTAGAGGTGCCCTTCAAAAACTGAAAAGGAGACATCAGTGAGAATAGGTGTTGATTATTATCCCGAACAATGTGACAGATCGCTGTGGGAGTCTGACGCAGACCTTATGCAGCAGACCGGTGTTGAAGTGGTTCGTCTTGCGGAGTTTGCATGGTGCAGACTGGAGCCGCAGGAGGGCTGCTTCGATTTCGGCTGGCTGGATGACATTATCGGAATACTGACGGAGCGTGGTATCAAAATAGTGCTGTGCACCCCCACGAACTGCCCTCCGCTGTGGTTTTACGAGAAATATCCCGAGGCTGTTCAGACCGAAAAGGACGGCAATAAGACCCGCACAGGCATCAGGGGTCACAGGTGTATCAACAATACAGATTTCCTGCGCTATGCCGAGCGAATTATCGATGTCATGACAAAGCGATACGCGGATAACGATTCGATAATTGCATGGCAGATAGACAACGAGCTTGAGGCGAATTTCTGCTTCTGCGAGACCTGCATCGGGAAATACCGCAGCTGGCTGAAGGACAAATACACCACCCTTGAGGCGGTGAATGCGGCTTACGGAAATGTTATGTGGAGCGGAGAATACTCCTCCTGGGAGCAGATACAGCCGCCCTTTGGAAGCTATCCCGACCCTTGGCTGAATCCCTCGTATATGCTGGACTTCAACCGCTATGCCTCTGACAGTGTGATAGCGCATATAAATTGGCAGGCTGAGCTTATCAGAAAGCGTTTTCCTCATACGCCTGTAACCACCAATGTGTGGTTCTGCAGGAATATGCCGAACTTCTATGACGAGTTCAGGGGATTGGATTTCATTTCCTACGACAACTACCCCACTACAAAACTCCCCGACAATTCGGAGGAGTGCTATTCCCACGCATTCCACCTCGACCTTATGAGAGGAGTAAAGCGCAGTAAGTTCTGGATAATGGAGCAGCTAAGCGGAGGTCTCGGCTGCTGGGCACCCATGGGAAGAACAACCTCCCCGGGTATGATAAAGGGATATTCGCTGCAGTCCTTTGCGCACGGTGCGGATACAGTGGTGCATTTCAGATGGAGAAATGCCGCAGGTGGCGCCGAGATGCACTGGCACGGCCTTATTGACCACTCAAATGTTCCCGGCAGGCGCTTTGCGGAGTTCGCTGAGCTTTGTAAAGAAGCGATAGCGCTCAAAGCAGTCTGCAATACCGAGATATATTCGGACGTTGCGATACTTTATTCCCCCGAGGACGAGTACGCTTTCAAGATACAGCCCCAGACAAATGGAATGTACTATATGGAGCAGCCTATGCTGCTGCATTCGGCGTTTACAAAGCATGGTCTGAATGTGGACGTCATACATCAGTGTGAGGAGCTTACGGGCTATAAGATAGTGGTCGCTCCCGAGATGTATCTCACAAACGAGACCGCCGTAAAGCGTCTGTACGAGTTCGCCGAAAACGGCGGCACAGTGATACTTACCGATCGCAGCGGCGTTAAGGATAAGTTCAACAAGTGTATCATGCAGCAGCTGCCGACAGTTTATCGCAGTCTTGTCGGTGCGTATATCGAGGAATACGATCCCATCGGCTATGACAATGCAGCGATAAGGCTTTCGGACGGCAGCGTATATAAATGCCGACAGTGGTGCGATATTATTCAGCCCGAAACTGCTGAAACGGTTGCCACATACGACAGCGAGTTCTATAAGGATAAGGCTGCCATCACCCGCAACCGCTACGGCAGCGGAATCGTGTACTATATCGGCACTGTCTGCGAGAAGAACCTATATAACAGGCTCGCAAAGGATATCCTTGTCGATACGGGAATCCCGTATGTGGACGGACTTCCCGATAATGTGGAGATAACCACCAGAACGGGAGATGGTATCGAGGCTCGCTTTATTTTCAACAACACAAACAAGGAACAGCGTTTCATGCTTGACGGAAGCGAGATATGCCTTGCACCGTTTGAGATGAAAACAGATATCAAGGAGGGGTAATTATGGAAGCTATGAACAGGCTGATATCATTTGTAACCACTTTTATCATGATTCTGTCGGGCTGCACAAAGAATGACATTACAGTAGCATACAGCAACTTGATAACAGGTGGTGAAACAGTGAATGAAACAGTAACAGGTCGGGCAAAAGTTGACCCTGCCGATATCACCTATGCAAGCAGCTACAACTTTGAAAAGCTCACATACAGCGGTATTGAGAAGATGGATTTCTGCACGGTCGCAGAGGCTGAAACAGCACGAAAAAATGCCGGAGTTTCGCTTAAAACAGACAAGAAAGGTTATTCGGGCAAGGGATATATAGATATCTCCGATAACACAGCCTTTGAGCTTAGCATATATATTCCCACAAGCCAGTATTATAAAATCACCGTCCGTCACTGTGCAGGCAGTCACAAGGAAAATCCACTGCTTTTCAACGGTCTCAAAGTGATGGATATTGTATCCGAAAACGGCGAATGGGTCGAGACTACCGTTGATGGTGTATTCCTTGAAAAGGGCAGGAATAAGGTGACCTTAGGCGAAGGCTGGAGCTGGTTCTCCATGGATTCCATACGCATTGAAAACGGCGAGTCCATCGGCGACAGCATATATGAGGGTATCGATGACACTCTCTGCAATCCCTATGCGAACCTCAAGACCCAGAACATCTATCAGTATCTGAAAGCAGTGTACGGCAAGAGGACTCTCGCAGGTCAGTGTACAGATTACGGCAATAACACCGAAACTGACGCACTGTATCTCGGTATCGGAAAATACCCCGCTGTACGCGCCTTTGATTTCATCTTTGATTCCATGAGCTTCTGCCACGGCGAGCCTCAGGCAAAGGATGTTGACCTCGCTATACAGTGGAGCAACGACGGCGGTCTGGTAGTGTATGACTGGCACTGGTATGCTCCGTACGGCGAGTGTGCTTTCTATTCTAAAGATACCTCTTTTTCTCTTGCAAATGCGGTAACGGATGTAGATCTTTCAAAGGTGGATGACGCAGAGCTTGAGGAGCTATATGCAAGCGGCAAGATATCCGCTGAAGCGTACTATATCGTCAAGGATATCGACAACATTTCAGCTTTGATGCAGCGTATGGAGGACGCGAATGTTACAGTAATGTGGCGGCCTTTGCATGAGGCAAGCGGCGGCTGGTTCTGGTGGGGAGCTTCGGGAGCGGACGCGTACAAGTGGCTTTGGAAGCTGATGTATCACCGCATGACAGACTATCACGAGCTTGATAATCTAATCTGGGTCTGGAACGCTCAGAGCGCAGACTGGTATCCCGGCGATGAGTACTGCGATATTTCAGCAACCGATATCTATAACCCAGCATACGATTACGGCACAAGCCCCGGTCTTCTCGCAGAGATGTCGGGGTGGTCAGACGGAAAGCTCGTCACTATGAGTGAGTGTGCCACCATGCCCGACCCCGATCTCATCGTCAGGGATAACGCCTACTGGCTGTGGTTTGCAGTTTGGAACTGGGATTTCATCGTAAAGAACGGCACCACGGAGCTTTCGGACGCCTATACATCTTTCGATATGATGAAAAAGGTCTACAACAGCGATGTTATCATCACAAGAGATGAACTGCCCGATTTCAATAGTTGAAAAAGAATGTCTTATGAAAAGCTGCGAATCTGCGGTGCGAGCGGCAGTAGCAGAACGAAAAAAGCGGATAACAAACTGCTTCGTTCCGCTGGCATACGACCCCGGCGAATCCATGCAGATAGACTGGTGTGAAACAGCGGTCTTTCTGAAAGGCGATAAGCCAAGATCAACATCTGGTGTATGCAGGAATGTTACAGTGCCGATCATTTTTCTTAGGGAGACGCTGATTAAAACAAAATCGCCCCGTTCAAACGTGCATACTCACGCGGCTGATTTTGTTACGCTTCGCTTTAATCAGCTTATCCTTAAATTTATATCAAATATTCAAATTTAAGCGTCATTTTATTGATCAATCTTTTGTCTGAAAGGAAGGTAATAATATTAAAAACAAACTTGCTTTTAGGCGGCGAGAACTCTGTAATAATCAGGAATTTCTTTTTTCTGCTGCAATTTTGAAATAATAGTCCTAATAAACCACAAGGAGTTGATAATAATGCCACATTCAGGAGGTGGAGGCTCTCATGGCGGAGGATCCCACGGGGGAAGCCACCGCAGTGGCGGTTCGGGGAGCAGCAATCGAGTGTCCAAGACCTATTTCAAAGGCGCTCACCGCTTTATGTACTACTATAACGGCAGACCGCATTACTACTACGCTAACCACAAAGCGGCTGCGAATACAATATCCTCGGGTATTGTTCTTATAGTATTCGCCGTGATATGGCTTTTAATCTCTATGCCGGTTGTGATAGAGTCAATATCGGGAATATTCATTTCACAACCCCTGTCCCTGAACTATGATACTGAAGTAGTAATTGACGATGAACTAGGGATCGTAGATAACAAGTCAGAGCTTACTGATGCCTTTACAGCTTTTCAGAAAAAGACGGGCGTCACGTTCAGCATTGTTACAAGAAAACCTGAAAACGCATATATGGGCAACACATACGAAATTCAGGCTTATAACTGCTATGTTTCCCGCTGGGATGACGAGCGGCACTGGCTGATCTACTATGTGGGAAGTACCCTTGACCGCACTGATGACTGGCACTGGGAGCTGATGTGCGGTGACGACTGCACAAAAATACTGAGTACCTCGGTCGAAGATCGGTTCACCGGTGATTTTAACAGGTATCTTGTGGCAAGCGAACGCTATTCATTCAATGAGGCAGTTTTAACCGCCTTGAACAACATAAACGTTCAACCGGGCGCAATTAAGACTGATGAAATCGTTCAGCTGTTTCCCGCGCTTGTTTTCCCCGCGTTCGGGATAATATTCCTTGTTTCGGGAATAAAAGCGGTGATAAAGTCTCTTACTCCCGAAGAAAAAGCGAAAAGGCAGGCTGTTGAAATAAACGTTGACAGGGTATGCACGGAAGTCGTCTGTGATTGCTGCAGCGGGGTCTATATCAAGCACACCTGTGTTGAATGTCCGCACTGCGGTGCCCCTGTAAAAGTAGACAACAATTAGTTGAGAAATAAGGCGGCTGAGATTTCTTAGCCGCCTTAATGTTAAATTATTTCCGCAGTATTCGTAAAGTTTTGCACTCGGTCTCATAATATAAACGGAACGCTCTATCGTATAGGTGGAGCGTTCTTGTGTTTGGGATAACGGTATTACTCGGTGACAGAAACGTTTCCGTAGGCATACTATTGCTAAGGAGACGCTGATTAAAACAAAATCGCCCCGTTCAAACGCGCATACTCACGC
>CAMAGG010000174.1 GCA_945833805.1 uncultured Clostridia bacterium
TAAGGCTACATTGTAATTTTGCGCCGGGTAAATGTTGTTTTGCGCCGTTTTATTGTCGATTTACGACATATCTATTGACAACGGTTTCATAAAATTGTTATAATTACGTATACTCTATGTGGTAATTAATGTTACCAGATACAACCAAAGTAGTTTGATCTGCCGTTAGGCGGATTCGGCTATATATTGAAGCAGGGGAATAAGCCACTGCTTCGGAAAATCTTTCATCTTTTCAGAGAGGAGGTTCTGGTTTTTCAAGCTTAATTTAAAGCGGAGAAATCAGGAAAACTACTATGCCAGAGTATTTATCCCCGGGTGTGTATGTTGAGGAGTATGAGTCGGGCGCAGTTCCTATGGAAGGCGTAGGAACCAGCACGGCGGGCTTTGTTGGTCTTGCAGAGAAGGGCGATGTGATCGGCAAACCTCAGCTTGTAACCAGTTTCAGCGACTATGTTCGCATTTTCGGAGGCTATCTCTCCGAAACTAAATTCGGCGATAAGCGCTATCTGCCTTATGCTGTTGAGCATTTCTTCATTAATGGAGGTTCCAGAGCTTTCGTAATGAGAGTATGCCCCGCTGACGCAAAGGCTGCTTCCACCAAGAGCGATTCTATCCTCAGCTTTACCGCTAAAAACCCCGGCGAATGGGGCAACAGGATCAAGGTTACGGTTTCCCCCGTTTCCCGTGTCAAGACTCAGGTTTATGAGGTTAATGGAAACGACGCTGTCGTAAGAAGCATTGATGGATTCAACATCGGCGACGTAGTTGAGTTCGCAGATGGAAAGACCTCTGTTTACAACAAGATCACAGCTATCGAAGAAAAGACGGTAACATTTGAGAATCCCGTAAACGCTTCCATAGTTGATAAGGCTCTTGTTCCCACCAAGTTCATGAAGAGCTGTGAGATCGATGTTTCCGTTAAGTACGGCGACGCAAAGGAGGACTACCTGTTCGTATCCCTGAACACCGAGTCTCCTGAGTACATAATCTCCAGAATGGCTAAGAGCGAGCTGGTAACCGTTGAGGTATCTCAGGCAAAGGCGGCAGCACCTAAGCCTGTTGACGCAAAGGACAAGAAGGAAGGCGCTCCTGCTCCCGCTCCCGCAGCTGCTATCGCAGCTCCCTTTGAGGCAGTAGGCGGCAAGGGCGACGCTATGATCATGCAGCTTTCCGGCGGTACCGACGGTAATATTGCTAGTATCACCGCTTCCGAGTACATCGGTACAGACGGCGGACCCGGCAAGCGTTCCGGTATTCAGGCGTTCATTGAGAACTCTGACGTAAGCATCATGTCCGTTCCCGGAATCACAATTCCTGAGGTTCAGATGTCACTTATCGCTCACTGCGAGAATCTCAAGAGCCGCTTCGCTGTTCTCGATATGCCTAAGGACAAGAAGAAGACCGATGAGCTTATCGAATACAGAGATATGTTCGATTCTCATTATGCAGCGTTCTATCATCCCTGGATTCAGATCTTCGATCCGCTTTCCAAGAAGAACATCATCGCTCCTCCTTCCGGTTCTATGGTAGGTATCTATGCTCGTACAGATACCACCTACGGCGTACACAAGGCTCCTGCAAACGAGGTCGTAAGAGCTTGCACAGGTCTTGCAAGCACATACAACACCGCTGAGCAGGATCTTCTCAATCCCAGAGGCATCAACCTTATCCGTTCCTTCCCCGGACGCGGCATAAGAGTATGGGGCGCAAGAACCGCTACATCCAACGCAACATGGAAGTACATCAACGTACGCAGACTGTTCATTTATCTCGAAGAGTCCATCAGAGCAAACACCAACTGGGTAGTATTCGAGCCGAATACAGAAGCTCTCTGGGCTAGAGTAAAGAGAACGATCGAGATGTTCCTCGCAAGCACATGGAGAAGCGGCGCACTTGCCGGAACCTCTCCCTCCGAAGCTTTCTTTGTTGAGATCGGACGCAGCACTATGACGCAGGACGATATTGACAACGGACGTCTTATCTGCGTTATCGGCGTAGCTCCCGTAAAGCCCGCTGAGTTTGTAATCTTCAGAATTGGTCAGTACACCAGTGAAAGCAACGGTTAATTTTTAGGAAAGGAATGAAAGACAATGCCGGAGATTAGATATCCGTTTAAGAATTTCAGATACAAGGTTGAATTCAATGGCACAGAGGCTGCCGGATTCAGCGAGGTTTCCGGTGCGGACATTTCCGTCGATGTAATTGAGTACAGAGAGGGCAACGAGGTTCGTACCACTCCCAGAAAGCTCGCAGGTCTTACCAAATATGGCAACATCACACTCAAGTGGGGCGTTGTAGGCTCTATGGAAATGATGGAGTGGCTTCACACCGTAGCGTCCGACAATACATCCGGACCGACCGGAATTGAGCGCAAAACCATCACTATCAAGCTCCTCGACGATACAGGAGCAGAGGGTCCCAGCTGGGAGATCATCAATGCTTGGCCCACGCATTACACCGCTCCTGACCTGAACGGTCTTGGCGGCGAGGTAGCTATCGAAACTCTCGAGATCTGCCACGAGGGCGTCAACAGAATTGACGGCGGTTCTATGGATTCCGCAACACCGTCTGAGAACTGATAACTAAGATCTATCAGTAAATATTGCACGTTTCGCCATCGGATCACCTCCGATGGCGGGATTGTGCTTTTTTAATTTTTGAAAACACAAAGTATGGGGGCAAAAAAAGTGAGCTTTCAGACAGAATATGAATTTGAACTCCCTAGAGGCTACGTTGACCAGAACGGTGAGGTACATAAAAAAGGCGTGATGCGTCTTGCCACCGCCGCTGATGAGATAATGCCGCTTCGCGATCCGCGGGTTCAGCAGAATCCCGGTTATCTTACGATAATTCTCCTTTCTCGTGTCGTTACAAAGCTAGGCACTCTTCAGGCGATAAACAACCGGGTCATCGAAAACCTCTTTACAATAGATATGGCATTCCTTCAGGACCTTTATCAGAGAATAAATATGCAGGACATTCCGGCTTATAAGGTCGTTTGCCCGCACTGTCAGAAGGAATTTGACCTTCCTTTGGATTTTTTAGAAAAGTAGAGCTTTCGCTTTATCCCGAGGGTAAGCTCTATGAGGAAATGTCATTTTTGGGATATTATCTCCACTGGTCGCACGAGGAGGTAATGAACCTTGATCATAAGGAGCGCAGAAGATGGTGCTCTGAGGTTTCAAGGATCAATAAGAAGCTAAGCGGTCAGAAAGAGAAGAAAAATCTCTTTGAAAAGTGACAGCAGGATACCGGAGGTATGGCATGGCAAATCAGCATAACGGCTGCAATTTCAGCGTTAATATTGCTCCTGTGGAAATAGTGGGAAACTTTTCTGCCGTGTCCGGTCTTGGCGCAGAAATTGAGTATGAGGAATACCGGGAGGGCGGAAATTTTACCAGTCCGGTTTATCTTCCTAAAGGCGTAAGATATGATCGTATCGTGCTTCAGAGAGGAACGGTCACTCTTGAGCCGCTGACTTTATGGTTTACCAGTGTTCAGGCAGGTATGCAGCTACGCTATCCGATGATAATTACCATGACCGATGAAAAGCGCATTCCTGTAAAGATATGGACGGTTCTTGACGCAATGCCTGTTAAGGTGGATTATACACCGCTTGACGCTATGAACAGCCGTGTAGCTGAAACAACTGTCGAATTTGTCCATGGTGAAATAATCAACATAATGTGATCTGCTGTTACAGTATTTGAAAGGAGGTCTGTGGAATGAAGGATATCACTGTAAGCCAGAATATGGCGAGCATTGTTCCTATGAATTCCGCTCCGCTTATCAGATCTCTATGTGTGCCGATAAGTGTAAATACAGATTTTCCGGACGAGATAAGCAGGCATGGAAAGAGTAGTGTTTATTCACTCTGGGAAAGGCTTGGTCTTGTTTATCTAGAGGAAGAAAAAAGCGAAAAACCTCAGGAAAATAATAGGCTCATTGTTAATAATTTTACACAGCAGATCGTTTTTCAGCTTCTTTCAAATAGAAATATCAACAGGCTGATTGAATCAAATCAGCCCGGTTTTGTTTTATTAGACAAAGTATACCGCGAGTCCGTAAGAAGCAGATACGCGGCGGGAGAGCGTATTTCTGCGATGGTGAAAAACAGGCTTGAAGAAAAATCGTCGCTTTCAAAGGAGCTTGAAAGCCTGCTTGTAATGCTATCGGGCAGACAGGGCAGTGATGAAAACGCAGCTGTATCAGCTGAGATGGCTGGACTTACGTTGACTGCGCTGCTTAGTAAAGCAGCGGCGGAGAAGAAGATAACCGAGCGCCTGATCAACGCGTCAGAGCGTCTTTTGCAGAAGGTCACAAATCAGGAGAAGGCAGAAAGTCTGCTGAAGGAGCTTTCCGAGCTGGTGCGCGAGGGCGGGGAAGATTCCGCGGCGCTGACGGAGAGCGTTCTGCTTCGTATCACTGATTTTCTGCGCACAGAAAGCGCACCGGCAAAGAACGTTTATCTGCGCGCTGCTTCTGAAAAGGCTGCAGAGGTTGCACAGGAAAACCTATCCGAAGCCGATGCAAAGCAGGTCGCAGAAACTTATGTCGCCGAGATTTTCAGAAATCATCTTCCGGTCGGCACTGTCAGTGACAATGCTACCGGAGCGGTTTCCGCTGCTGAAATGTCTGGTATATCCGGCAATGAAAATCAATCCGTGAACGCGGAGAATATCAGCTATACATCAGACGGCGGGAATATTGCAGTAGGGAGGGTCATTCCCGAAAAACAGGGGTATTTGTCAGAAGCAGCCCTGCTCCTGCTTGAGCAGACCGAAGAGGATCTGAGGGAAGGCGGCTCAGGAGCAGAAAGGCTCAGTCAGCTTTCAGAGCGTGAGGTGCGTTCTCTACTAAAAGAAACTGCGGAGAAGCGCATTTCTGAAATACGCACAATAAGCAGCACAACTGTTGATAAAGCGGTAAATGAAGCCGTTAGAGCGTTTATTCTTATGAAGCGTTCCGCCGGCAGTTCATCGAGTATTTCAAAGGTAGGAAGCGATGAGTTCAATGATTCCGTTTCGCCGGGAATGGCATCTTCTCTGATGCGCAGGGCAGCGGGATATGTTTCTGATAAGCTGCTGTATGAGAGAAAAGCAGAGTATTCCCAGCTTTCTGCTGTCGGTTCAGGAAATGGCTATTCAGAATATCGGCTGCTTGAGCGGGCTGACAGGTTTGTCCCCAACAGTATAGTGGGAGGAACGCTTTCTGGAAATCACTATCTAGTCAACAATTCGTCCGGTGTGTATTATGCTGTAAGCGCAGACAGCGTGGCTTCCGCGACAGGCTCTGCAAAGCCCGCAGATGTAACTTACAACTACAACGGCGCGGAGTTCACCTACAACGAAAATCATGAGGATATCTCCGGAAATGTTC
>CAMAGG010000175.1 GCA_945833805.1 uncultured Clostridia bacterium
GAGATATTGCAGGGCTTTATGCTAAAAAAGACCGCCTCGGAGGAAGCGGTCTTTAGCGAATATTCTGTTATCTCGGTTATGCCCATGAGCTGCCGGGTGGACTGCTGAGGATTGTTTTTATTCTTCATTGTAGTTTCCACCTGAATTCCTGCTGATCCACAAAGAAATATTTCACAGCATATTTTAGAAAGTCGAGAATGCTGGTGTCCTCAAACCGGATCGCCAGAAACGCATACGCAAGCGTTATAACCAGCGGCACGGTGAAGCCAATCTGCGCCATTGCGAACACAGAAATAAGCGCGCCGATTCCTATGACCGCAAGGTCTTTCAGCCGCCACAGAAACAGGGTTGGTGCAGCTCTGAGATTCTCAGGATAAATGTACAATTTGCTCACCTCACTTCGCTACCGTGCGTATCATCTGAGTAAGATGTACCGCCGACTGAGCCGTATTTATTACACCGTTAATATTCGGACGTGCTGCGGTTTCCAGCCCGAACATTCCTGCAATTCTGGGGATCTCACCTGCCGCAAGCATTACGCCAAGGCCCATGAGCCATTGATCCTTGAACAGAATAAGCCCGCAGACCATCATGACGGACTGCAGGAATGTGGTCAGGCACAGCGCTATGACCTGCTTTATCCACATGACGAAACCGTCCGTGAAGCCTCTGGGAACGCTGAACATATACAGCGAGCCGACCGCCACCTGAATCAGCAGGATACCTCCGCGTTTCAGCCCGGACAGGAACACTTTCACCACTGCGTAGCCGAACATGAAGATGATGATTATGGCGAGAATAGGCCCGAACAGCGCGTTCTCTATCACCTCAAGGCACTCCAGCGCAAGGTTGCCGTTTCCCTCAGGGACTACCGTCCACGACATGAGCCACGACATATTCCGCTGCATATTCACCGCAAGGAAATAAAGCTGCACCGGGACAACGCTGAACAGATTAACAGCGAAAAAGCCCTTGATTATGTTCAGCGAGAGGGTTTTCGGGTCGTCGCGTCCGCTCTGGGATTCAATGGCGAACTCGAACAGCGCGACCACGATCCCCACCACGAACAAGACCCAGCCGAGGTTGCTGAAAAGCCCAACAATCTGCTGAACCCACGGCTGTCCGAACAGGTCTGAACCGAGGGTGTTTATAGCGGTGAACAGCTCGCTGAACACACCCACAACCATCTGGTAGAGCCAGTCAGTGATATATTCCATGAGGTTCATCGCTATGTCCTCTATGCTTATATTGAAAATTTTGCGTCACCTCCAGAAAGGGCAGCACCCGGATCATCCGAGCACTGCCCATTTATTTTCCGCTGTCAAATACCTCCATCATAAGGCGCGAACCCAGCCTAAACCCCTCAACAAACATATTCCGCGCTTGTATGCTGCCCAGCTCCACTGAGCTTTTGGCATACTCCTCCAGGAGCGCCCTGCTTTCTTCTGGAATGACCGCCTCCAGCTTCAGATAAAGCTCGGACTGCCGCGCGTTTTCCTTTCCGTATTCAGAGCTGCGGGGATAGCTTTTGTCAAACGGCTGAATGTTTCCGAGATATAGATCCGTAATTGTGATGTTCAAATTACATTTTTCCTTTCGCAATAGCATTTGTCCTGCCAAGATTATATCAGAAACACAGCCGGATTTCTATCACCATAACCAACAAAAATATAGATTACCACGATGTCAGGAATTACGCCGTTCCCATAACAGCCCCTCCACCTATAATCTGCCAGATATACAGCGGAGCGGTCATCGTAAACACCAGGCACGCAAACAATATTGCCGGAGCCGTCCACACAAAATGCCCGGATTTGCGGTAATCGAAATACGCAAGACCGAGCTTGGCGAAGAAAAATACCGCCAGCACAAGGTCAATTATCGGGAACACCACGTTGTTCACGACCTGCTTAATCTGCGTTTCGGCGGCGTTCCATGTGCCTTCGATAGCTCCGGCAACATTCCCGGCTTCGGCGAACGCTGCCACGGAAAACGCGCTCACCATAACCACGGCGAGCAGCGAAATTATCAGGATTTTCATTGTTTTCTTCATTGTAAAACCTCCATTCAGTTAGTCGGCGCAACGTGCCAGTCATCGTAAACATTTCCCTTTATGGTGAGGCTGTCGGTCTTGTTCACAGACAGCATTCCGGCGGGAGTCCAGCAGTCCATTACCCATGTGTAGACCTTGTAGCTGCCGTCCGGGTACCACACCGGTGTGAAATGCGTTCGGTTGTTGTAGGTGCTGTACCTGTTCTCCCGGAACTCCATTTTGCTGCGGGAGGTCACTTCAAGCAGTCGCCAGTAGCTCTTGTACTTGAATTCTGGGAAGTAGGTCACGGCATTCTGCACGTCGGTATGCTCGCCGTTTCCGCTGACAGTCGTGCGAACTACCTCGTTAATTCCGTACCCGGATTTCATGGTTGAAGAGGTAGCAGTCGGATTTTTCTCGTCCGGAGTGATCTCCATAGTCGCCGTCATTGATACACGATAGGACTTGCTTCGGAATTTCCACTCGCCCTCGTCAACCCATTTTCCACGATCAACCCAGCGCCGTCCTGTCCATACCCAGCGGGAATGCCACACCCATTTGGACTTCCAGTAGGATTCCCACACGCTCCACGAAAGCGAGGTTTTCTGCGGCTTCATGGGGATTGAGGACGGAATACTGAAGCTGTCGTTCCGGTCGTATGCGGTAGGGTCGGGCGGCGGATTCTTGCTCAGATCCACAATATTCGCTGAGATATTCGTTTTGCTTGAGGACGCTCCGCCCGTAACCACAACCCGGATATTCACAGTCTGCTCGGTAGTTGGAGTGTGCCATTTGCACCAAACGAGCTGCGAGCCTCCCTCTGGAAATACAACATTCCGCACTGTGTAAACACGGTTTTTGATGTAGAATTTCACCGTAACCGGATTGTCGGGAGTATGCTCTCCGCCGGACACGGTGACGCTGGTGTAAACGTCCGTGTCCACACGGTAATCGTAGTCGCCTGCGGCAATTTCGGTATCCGGAACTTTCTCCTTGAACGACACAATTCCAACGCCGAGATTCTTGATTATATCGCTGTCCGTGACCTTTATGTCAGTCGCGCCTGTCCACGCACAATAGCCGAGGTCGTCCTCCTCAAGAAACAACGCAAACGGCAGGTTCTTATGCGACAAAGGCCCGAATTTATTTATGAGGTCGCCGCCTGTGAGCTGGTTGTACAGCGCGGCTTCGGTGGCTGTCATAGCGGTTTTAACGCCGTTGTAGGTGATGTACATTATCGGCTCTATCATCAGCTTATAGTCGCCGTTTGTAAGCGTTTCAAGTTTGAATCCGGTATCCCCCGCAATGCTTTTCACCACCTGCTCGTCCGTGAAATAGCTGCGTATTTCCTGAATATCCGCCGAAACAGAACTGCCGTCGCTTATTATCGTCGGGAGCGCCTGAGCAGGCTTTTTGTAAATATAACTCGACGTGCTTACCTTCAGCGTACTGCCGTTGAGATAATCCGCCTTGCACACCTTTCCGAAATGAAACGCGATCCCGCTCTGATCCGTGTTCGTGTAGTCTATTGACGAGGATTTCACAAGACCGGTCTGAGCGTCAACAATGGTCACGCGAACGCCATCATTGCCGGGATTCCAGAAGTTGTCCTTGCTGCCGTCCTGAAGATTTCCGCCGCCGTTGTCGATGTTTGGGTCACCCTCGGCGAAAACAGAAACGCCCTGCAAGCAAAACACCGCCAGCAGGAGCGCAGAAATTATTCGTTTTATTATTTTCATGAACCCTCCAAAAGCTCACGGCGGCTTGTTTTAGCCGCCGTTTGTGTTATCCGAAGTAGCCTATCTTGTTGCCGTTCTCGTACATATCGTCGGCGTACTCGCACACGCCGCCTCCGCCCTCGTCAGCCACCCAGCCGAAACCGTTGATGTAGATCATTCCGTTCTGCTTGTCGCCGTGCTGGGGCGTATTGTTCGGCGCGGTTGTATCTGCCGGAGCAGTCTGCGCAGGCTCGTATTCCGGCGGCTGGTCAGGATTTGTGAGCGCTGCCTCGTCGGTTATTACCGGAGCGGGAGGTTCGGGTTCGGGAAGCTCCGGTTCGGAGAAGCTCTGGTCAATTTCCTGAACATTTTCGGGGAGTTCCAGCGTTTCAGCGGGAGGTTCTGCGGCGTATATCTCCTCGGTTACCTCAATCACTACCGGCTCGGTTTCGGGCTTTGCCGTTGTGGATATCGCCACCGTCACCGCCGGGGTATTCTGCTGTGGGAGGCTTGCCGTTTCTATCGGCTGTTCGTCCTTTGCGAACTGCGCTGAGATTACACACACCAGCGCCGCGCACATCGCCGCAGAGCCGCTTATTATCAGCATTTTCTTAGTTTTCTCTTTCATAATATCACCTGTCCTTTCGGGGCTGTTTTGTTGTTAATTGTACAATATCACAAGTCTTTTCAAAAGTCCAGCGGAAATAAGGTAATTCTGCCAAAGCACTAAAATTTCGGCGTATATTTGGACTTAACCAACAAATCAATTTTCATCGGCGGGAGAATATCTCCGCAGAATGAAAGCGGCACTTCCAGCGTTATTTTTGAGGTCGCCGAGAACTGCGAAACCGCACTGCTGGACGGCGCAAGCGGCGCGTTGTCCACCTCCACCGAAAGCCCGTAAGCAGCAAATTCCACGCCGTCCGAATTCAGCTTGACGTGCTTTGACCCCTGCTTCTGCAAGCCAAGAAGATTGTCCAGCCTGCCGTAGATATTGCCCTTTGAAACAGCCGCTTTCCACGAATTCCCGGACAACCGATACCCGCCGGAATAACCCTCACGAATCCCGTCGTAGACATTTCCGTAATTCGCTACCGAGGTGGAAATAACGGCGGACTGCACCGCGTCCTTTACACCCGCCGCAATAGTCATGAGCCGCAGAAACTGCCACGCAACCACGAAAAACATCAATGCGGAAATGGCAATAACGACAGTCCACGGCGCGGAAAAGCCTTTCTTGGAGCGGAGTATTTTCACAACCTTCATTTCCAGTACACCTTGCTCTTTCCGCTTGCTTTTGAGGTGAGCGTCACCGGGAAGCTCCCGAACCCGCCAAAGCCGATGTCCAGCGTAACCGTGAGCATTACGGTGAACTCCTGATTTAGGGGAATCTTGCCGCTTCTCGACCACTCTATTTTCGGCGAAAGTCCGGTTTTCCCGGAAAGCACCCTTGCTCTTGATGTTGTTTCCGCGCCTATTCTGCCGGAGATTTCAGCCTCGCGGACAAGCTCGTCAGCGAAAATGTCAAGCTGCATTTTCGCTGTCATGACCGGCGCTACAGCGGTGAATAACGCAAGTATCATAATCACCACCAGCACGATTATGCAGACGTCAATGTAGCCCTCAC
>CAMAGG010000176.1 GCA_945833805.1 uncultured Clostridia bacterium
GTATGTGGTACAATAAATATATATGCTGTTTGAGATATACAGCAGATACACAATATGCAAAAGAAGGGTGATTTTTTCATGAAGCTTAGCGGTTCAGATATAATCGTTGAATGCTTGCTTGAACAGGGAGCGGAAACAGTTTTCGGATATCCGGGAGGAGCAGTTCTCAATATTTATGACAGTCTGTACAAGTACAGCGACAAAATAAAACACGTTATCACCTGCCATGAGCAGGGAGCTTGTCATGCGGCGGACGGCTACGCGCGTTCCACCGGAAGAACAGGCGTTGTTATTGCCACCTCCGGACCGGGCGCAACTAACCTCGTCACCGGAATTGCGACAGCCTATATGGACTCCGTTCCGCTGGTAGCTATCACAGGAAACGTTTCCTGCGGTCTGCTGGGTCTTGACTCGTTTCAGGAGGTTGACATCACCGGCATTACAATGCCCATTACAAAGCACAATTTTATTGTGAAATCTGTGGACGAGCTTGCGGACACGATCCGTCTTGCTTTCAGGATCGCCACGACCGGACGCAAAGGGCCTGTTCTCGTGGATGTTCCGAAGGACATCACTCAGGCTTTTGCTGAATACACTCCTCAGCCCGCACAGCAGCCGGAGGAAAATGCTCCGTTATGTTCTGATGAAATAAACGCTGCGGCTGAACTCATCGCAAACGCAAAGAAGCCATACATTTATGCAGGAGGCGGAGTAATTGCCTCCGGCGCTTCCGAGGAGCTGAAAAAGCTCGCAGAGCTTACTGACGCCCCGGTTTCCTGCTCGCTTATGGGTCAGGGAGCTTACGACGAAACCGACCGCCGCTACATAGGAATGCTCGGAATGCACGGAACCGTCAAAGCGGCTTACGCGCTGAACAACTGCGACCTGTTCATCGGTATCGGCACGAGATTCTCCGACCGCGTGACCGGAGATACATCGGTTTTCGGAAAGCAGGCTAAGATCATACATATTGATATAGATCCGGCGGAATTCAACAAAAATGTTGAGGTATTCCAGACGGTGAACGGCGACGTTAAGCAGGTGCTTTCCGCTATCAACGAAAAGCTCACCAAGCAAAGTCACCCGGAATGGTGCAAAGAAATTCTTGACGGTGATTTCGGCGAGCCTGTCCAGACCGGAACAGAGGAACTGCCGGTAACTCCGCAGGCGCTTATTGAAGAGCTTGACCGCCAGACGAACGGCAAAGCTGTCATCACCACAGAAGTTGGTCAGACCCAGATGTGGGCGGCGCAGTACTACCGCAGCAGAGATCCCCGCAGCTTCATTTCCTCCGGCGGTCTCGGCACGATGGGCTTCGGACTTGGCGCTGCCCTCGGCGCAAAGACAGGTAATCCTGACAAGACGGTTGTAAATCTTGCCGGCGACGGCTCTTTCGCAATGAATCTGAATGAGCTTATCACTGCCTCCGCACATGGAATAAACATAATTGAAATAGTTGTCAACAACAACGTTCTCGGAATGGTTCGCCAGTGGCAGCGGCTGTTTTACAGCAAGCACTTCTCCCAGACCACCCTTGACGCCCGTCATATAGATTAGGTGAAGCTTGGAGAGGCGTTCGGAATAAAGACATTTGTGATCGAGAAAACCGAGGAGATAGCTCCTACGCTGGCGCAGGCTCTGGAGATCTCAAAGACCGCTCCGGTCATGATCGAGGTTCGCATTGACAGAGATATTAATGTTCTGCCGATGATACCCGCCGGAAAGCCGGTCGTAAATCCTATCACAAGCATTGATCTGGAGGCGTGATTATGCAGGAATATGTTTTATCAGTAAAGGTTGCAAACAAAGAGGGTGTTCTGCTGCGGGTTTCCAGCCTGTTCAGCAGACGCTGCTTCAGCATAAAGAGCCTTAACGCGGCGGAAACCGAGATCCCCGATGTGTCCCGGCTCACAATAGTTGTCGCAGGCGACATCAGGGTGCTTGAGCAGATAAAGAACCAGCTCATGAAGCTCCACGATGTGCTGGAAGTAAAGATACTCACTGATGCAGTATGCCGTGAGCATATCATTGTACGCGCGGGACGCTCCATTGAGGACAGACGCGGAATTATCGAGGTCGCTAACCTGTTCAGGGCAAAATCGGTGGATATTGCCGAGGACAGCATTATGCTGGAGCTTACCGGAAAGCCGGAGAAGATAGACAGCTTTATCAGCCTGTTGAAGCCATTCGGTATCGTCAAGATGGTTAGGAGCGGTATTACCGCGCTGGAAAGAGATTGACAACCCTCTATTATCCTGACGAATATTCAATGCTGGAATTATTGCTTTCATATAAGATCTACAATTTGTATAGCTTGCATTTGACAAATCTTTAACACAACCATTATCAAATAATAACAACGAAAGCGGGGATTGAGTTGAACATACTTCATCTTAAATATGCCGTTGAGGTAGCCAAGACGCGCTCCATTAGCAAGGCGGCGGAAAACCTTTATATGGGTCAGCCCAATCTGAGCCGCGCTATAAAGGAGCTTGAGGAATCCCTCGGAATTACTATCTTCCGGCGCACCACCAAAGGAATTTCAATAACTCCAGACGGCGAGGAATTCCTCCAGTATGCCCGGCAGATAGTCCAAAAAGTTGACGAGGTGGAGCAGATCTACCAAAACGGGCGGCAGAAAAAGCAGAGCTTCTCGGTGAGCGTTCCCCGCGCAAGCTATCTCAGCTTCGCAATGGCAGACTTTTCTAAGAGCATGAAGCCCGGCTCCCCCGCTGAATTCTACTACTGCGAAACCAACTCAATGAACACCATAAACAGCGTTGTCCGGGAGGATTTCAACCTCGGAATAGTCCGCTATCAGTCCTCATACGAAAAGTACTTCAGCGACCTTTTCAAGGACAAAAAGCTTGCCAGCGAAACGATCGCCGAATTCACTTACATGATGATTATTTCCAAGAACCACCCACTTGCCAACAAGGAGGAGGTTACTCTTGAGAATCTTACAGAATGCATCGAGGTCTGTCATGCAGATCCCTACGTCCCTTCCGTACCGATGATAGATGTTCGCAAATCGGAGCTTACGGACTTCGTGGACAGGAGGATATATGTCTATGAACGAGGAACGCAGTTCATCATTCTCGGCACAGTACCGGATACTTTCATGTGGGTGTCCCCTGTTCCGCAGCAGCTTCTGGACAGCTATAATCTGGCGCAGATAAAGGTCAAAGGCAGCGATAAGCCCTATAAAGACGTGCTTATCTTCCGCAAGGATTATCGCCTGAGCGACTTGGACCGTGAATTCATTTGCGCTGTCCAGAGGGCTAAGAAACAGTATTTCAGCCCAGTGGAGGATAATTCCTGATACATTTGCGGAAATCCCATTTTATATAAATTAAAGGTGATATCGCTTTATGCTTTTCACTGATAGGATTATATCAATATTACATTTTACAGGTGCAAGATATTGTGTTAAAATATTAACAGACGCGGATATGGGATTATTATGACCAGATTCGGAAGCGTCACAGAAATATTAAGTCACTAACGGTCGGTAAAACCGATCAGAGCCGATATTCTTATGATAAGCATAAGCCCCGACTGCACCGCGGAAACAAGCCGTCAATGCCGCCGGATCGAAATGCGCAGAATTTCAGATGAATTGAAGCGGGTACATGAAATTTAAGGAGAAGATGACTATGAATTACGAAATCGTTGACAGCGTAGAAAAGTTCGAAGCTCTCCTCGCTCGTGTAAGAGAAGCGCAGGCTAAGTTCGCTACCTACACACAGGAGCAGGTTGACAAGATCTTCCTGGCTGCCGCTTCTGCTGCAAACAAGCAGAGAATTCCGCTTGCTAAGATGGCAGTTGAAGAAACCGGCATGGGCGTTGCAGAGGATAAGGTTATCAAGAACAACTATGCTGCTGAGCATATCTACAACGCTTATAAGAATGTAAAGACCTGCGGCGTTATTGAGCGTGACGAAGCTTATGGTATTACTAAGGTTGCAGAGCCTATCGGCGTTGTTGGTGCGGTTATTCCTACCACTAACCCGACTTCCACAGCTATCTTCAAGAGCCTGATCTGCTTAAAGACCAGAAACGGTATCATCATCAGCCCCCACCCCCGTGCAAAGAACAGCACCATTGAAGCTGCCAAGATCGTATACGAAGCAGCTGTTGCTGCCGGCGCTCCGGAGGGCATTATCGGCTGGATCGACATTCCTTCTCTGGATCTCACCAACCTTCTCATGAGAGAGTCTGACATTATTCTCGCTACCGGTGGACCCGGCATGGTTAAGGCTGCTTACTCCAGCGGCAAGCCCGCCCTCGGCGTTGGCGCAGGTAATACTCCTGCTATCATTGACGAGTCTGCTGACATTCTCAAGGCAGTAAGCTCCATTATCCACTCCAAGACTTTTGATAACGGTATGATCTGCGCTTCTGAGCAGTCTGTCATCGTTCACGAAAAGATCTACAACAAGGTAAAGAAGGAGTTCGCAGAGCGCGGCTGCTATTTCCTCAAGGGCGACGAGATCGACAAGGTTCGCAAGACTATCATCATCAACGGCGCACTGAACGCAAAGATCGTTGGTCAGTCCGCATTCAAGATCGCTGAACTGTCCGGCGTAAAGGTTCCTGAGTCCGCTAAGATTCTTATCGGCGAGGTAGAGAGCGTTGACATCTCCGAAGAATTCGCTCATGAGAAGCTCTCCCCAGTCCTCGCTATGTACAAGGCTAAGAACTTTGAGGACGCTCTTGCTAAGGCTGAGCACCTCATCGCTGACGGCGGATACGGTCACACCTCCTCTCTGTATATCAACGAGGTGACAGAGCGCGAGAAGATCAGCGAATTCGCTGAGAGAATGAAGACCTGCCGTATGCTCATCAATACACCTTCTTCCCACGGTGGTATCGGCGATCTCTATAATTTCAAGCTTGCTCCCTCTCTCACACTGGGCTGCGGCTCATGGGGCGGTAACTCCGTTTCCGAAAACGTAGGTGTTAAGCACCTTCTCAATATCAAGACACTTGCTGAGAGGAGAGAGAATATGCTCTGGTTCCGTGCGCCTGAAAAGGTATATATCAAGAAGGGCTGTCTGCCTGTTGCTCTCCAGGAGCTCAAGTCTGTTATGAACAAGAAGAGAGTGTTCATTGTAACCGACTCCTTCCTGTACAAGAGCGGCTTCACAAAGGTAATCACTGATAAGCTGGACGAAATGGGCATTGTTCACACAACATTCTCTGATGTTGCTCCTGATCCTTCCCTGCTCTCCGCTCAGAAGGGCGCAGAGGCTATGCGCAACTTCGAGCCTGACTGCATCATCGCTGTCGGCGGCGGTTCCGCAATGGACGCTGGTAAGATCATGTGGGTTCTCTA
>CAMAGG010000177.1 GCA_945833805.1 uncultured Clostridia bacterium
TCCATTATTCAGTTTGCTTTGTCAACAGGCTTTCTACCGTTTGTTTTAGGGTTTCTACCAACTTTCTACCAACCTTGACGGCGGTAGAATTCTACCAGTTTTTCTACCAAAAATCTGCATTTTGATGATTTTTCAGAAACAGCGTAGTTACGCAGTTTTCCATGTTTCTACCCTCAAAAATGCTGATTTTACGGTGATTTGGTAACACTTGGCGATAGATTACGATAATTGGCGATAAAGTGGTGATACTATATCACAAATCAGAAAAATTGCAACAGAACAAGCGAATTTTATCCCGTTGGATTGCAGTTTTTGCAAGGTACATAGCCTTGTGCTATCGCTCCGGCATAATCGTCCGTGTACGCCTTGTTTTTCTCTTTCATTTGGTCTACCGATGAATAGCTTGGGTAATGTATCTTTTTGGTGTTGGTGTTCAGCACATAGGTTAAGCTTGCCGGTTCTTCCTGTGGTTCGGTCGCTTGCGTGGTGGTCGTTGTAACAGGCAGTGTGTATTCGACGGGAGCGTTATTGACGGTGATGTCTTTGCCGTCCGAACGGAATACAATAGTGCCTTGAATATCCGTTCTGTACACATTGATGTTGCGGTCATAAAGCCGCTTAAGGACAGCCTCGTCCGGGTGTCCGTAGGAGTTGTACAAGCCGCAGCTTATCACGGAATAGGTCGGCTCGACTTTTTTAAGGAAATTCTTCGTTGATGATGTATCCGAGCCGTGGTGTCCGACTTTTAGAACGTCGCACTTGATGTTAGTCCAAATACCGTCCTCCTCGTCTTTCTCTGCGTCGCCTGTGAAAAGAAATTTGTTCTCGCCGTATGTGAGCTTAATGACAACAGAATTGTTGTTGCTGTCATCTGCAAGCGCTTTCGGCGCAACTACCTCAACAAGCAATTCGGGTTCGCTTACTATGACCGCTCCTGCCATTACCTCATGTGCGGCTGCTCCGTTGTTCTCTACTGCGGTAAGCATATCGTCAAAGGTCTGGGTGGGGTTTACATACGATGTCATGTAAAAATTCTTGGTAGGGAAAGCGTTAAGTACGTCTACTATTCCGCCTATATGGTCGGTATGCGGGTGGGTAGCTACAACATAATCCAGCGTGTCGTAGCCTTGATTATATATGTAGGCTACCACCCTATCGCCGTACTCGCGCTCTCCTGCGTCAATTAGCATGGTTTCGCCGTTTGGTAACTCGATAAATGTGCTGTCGCCTTGCCCGACGTCGATAAAGTGGACTATCAGGTCTTGATATTCAAAGGGCGGTTCTGCTGCTATCTCGATTGTTGTAGAGGTTGTTGAGGTCGTTTCGGCCGGGGTGGTTTCCGGTGCGGGTGGTTCGGTGGAGATGATGTCTGGTTCCGGTTCTTGTGTGGGTTCTGAAGATATGCCTTGCGTAGGTTCAGTAATTTCGGACGAGGTGCTTGCTGTATGTTCTTCGATGTTTTCATCATCTCTGAAAGAAGATATTGTAGTCGCTGCTGTCGTTGTGCTTTCTTGTTCAGAAACATTGGAGCGGTCTGTGCAGCCGGTTATAAATAATAATGCCAGTAAAATAGCTGGAAAATGTTGTTTCATGGTGTACCTCTTTTCGTCTTATACCAATATATGTACTAATACTATCACACTTTACACCTTACTATCAATGGTAATTTTACACAAATCTACACCTAAATAATACTATTATCTACACCTCTATATACATTATATTCTTTTGGGCTATATACTATAATATAAGTGTAGACAAGATTAGGTATAATGGTCATGCAGAGGTGCTGGATATGAATGTTGGAAACAAGCTGCGATTTATAAGGGAAACCAAGAAAATCTCAATATACAAGCTTTCAAAAGACACAGGTATCTCACAAAACCATATCAGCAGTATTGAGCTGGGGAAACGGCAGCCTACTGTCGAAACACTCTCACGGCTTATTGAACCTTTAGGAATAACGCTCGCAGAATTGTTTAATGAGAGCGATGAGGTTATGTTTCCTACACAGGAAGAAAGAATGCTTTTGGAAAATTTCAGGTGTTTGCCAAAGGATAAAGCCGCAGCTCTGCTGAATTTAAGTGAGCTGCTCCGGTAGTAATCTGTAGGAGGACGCTCCTATCCGAATAACAAAAAACACCCTGCGCCGCCGGCAAACACCGACAACGCAGGGTATCTTTATTCAGCAATGGTAGTATCTCTGTAACCGCCAAATTCCTTATCGAAAAGGCTCTCAAAGTCCTCGGAGGAAAAGTCCTCGGCGGCATAAGGCAGGCAGATTATATCTGAAAAATTCTGCTCCGCCAGTACCTTTCCTATCGCGGAACACCCCTCGTCCTCAATCTCTATACTGCGGTCAAGGACGGAGCTGTCGGCAAACGGCACAAGCACCTTGTAATTAATCTGCGGCAGCATACTCTGCGCCGCGTATGTCATCCAAATCTCGCTCCATGACACACCGCCGACAAGGTATATCAAATCAAAACCCACAAGCTGACTCGCTGTTTCTTCGCGTATCGCTCCGAAATCATGTATGATAACATTTACCTCCGCGGGAGCAGCGCCTTTCTTATAGAACGAAATTCCGTTTGTGTAGATGTGGTCGCCGTCGTTCACGCCGTTGTACATATCGCAGAGCATATCAAGCTGAAGGTCGCTTGCGTTGGAGCCGGCAGAATTACAGATAGCTGCCGTCGCCTTGTGCTTTACGAAATAATCCGCTATATGTATCGCGGTAGTCGTTGTTCCTATGCGCGGTTGTGCGCCGATCACGGCTATTTTCAGCTTTGCATTTGCGAATGTGGGCTTGGCAGCTTCTTTTTCACGGAGAGCCTGTTCATATCGTGCCTCTGCCGCCGGGTCATAGCCACGCTGGTATCTCCGCCATTTCTTATGGGATAAACCGTCCTCGCTTAGACATTCAGCAAGGTCGTTCATCATCAGCTTGATGTTTTCCTCAATATCATTTTCATCGTATCTCGCCACTATGTTGGTTATACCGATACTGATAAGACCGTCAAGCAAATCGTCACCTGCGTAATGCTCTGCGGCATAAACAACGATACGCGCGTCCGTCTGAAACTGCGCCGCTTTCATACAGTTGAGAAATTCAGCGCTGTTCCCGCAAAGAGCCGTATCAAAAATATAAACGTCATGAAAGCGCATATTGCGGAGGTCGGAATTAACAACGTCCTGCAAATCTGTCGGACCGGAGAATGTGATTTTGGTAGGCTTAATGCCGCGTTCCTTGCAATAGCGGTCAATAATGCCTGCGTTCTTGGTTATCGAAAAAAGAATAGGGTTAGTGATTTCTGACATAGTAACAAGTCCTTTCTTTAGAATTCGGCTGTGTTTTGCTTGTCTTGCAGTTTGTAGAGTATTTCTGCGATAGCTTCCCGTGATAAGTCGCCTCTGCCGAAAGCAATTTGGCTGACCTCGTTCAGAGCCTTGTTGCTGTCGCGCTCCGCGTTGCGTATTACGGTGAGTACGGCAAGCAACAGTTTTTCGGTGTTGACCGTATGCGGTCTGTTGTTTACGAACTGCCCGCGCGGATTGTTCTGCGTTGCCCGTTCCGCTTGTCTTATTGCCTTAATTATAGCATTTCCTGCGGCGGTATAAATATCGTCGTTCATCTTTCCGGCATACTTGGCTATCTGATATTTCCCCCAATCGGTTTCGGTACTGTGCAGCGTTTCGTTGTAAATACGGCGGGTTTCAACAAGCTGTTCATAGAGCCGCTTTGCCTCGTCGCTGCTCTGAATAATGAATGTTGAAAGCGCATTTATCTCGTCCTTGACAGGCTGCGGCATATATGCGTAAACAAGGCGACCTGTTTTCGGCAGCATGGAGCGTATTTTTTCAAGCCGTTCAGCAATTTCGTCAAGAACAGGGGCGGCACCGGTTTCCTTTCCAACCTCTGTTTTGAACTGACCTAGCAGCTCGTTTTCCTTGCTCCGCATGTTCACATAGAAATCGTGGTAGGTATGCTTAATAACCTCAACCCGTATCTTGTCGCAGGCTTCGGGAGAAACCTTGTTTATGTAAACGCTCTGCGTTTTATCCCAATACATCAAGTGGATATGCGGCTGTCCTTCCTTAAGGTGAACGGCGGCAAACCACTCTATGTTGGTCGCGTCCATATTCATGTGCTTTGCGATAACGCCTATCTGTTTTCTTGCAAAGCTCTGCCAATCGGACAGGGAGTATAGTCCGGCTTCCTCTGCGGTTTCGGGAGTGAATGAAAACACGCAGCGAAAGATATTGCGATACGGAGTGGTCATTTTTCGGATATGGCTCTGTGCCGCCTCCATTGAATAGCTGGGGTAATACTCGTTATTGATATAGCCAAACAAGCCGTTTCCGGTGTCGGAATTGACCGCAGCACCCGGACGATTGCCGAGGTAGCGGAGATGTTCTTCTGTTTCGGTTTTCGCAACGCCGTCGCGCTCTCCTATGTACCGCAGGTGTTCCGCATTTCTTACGGCTGCGTATGGGTGTTTTGCTCTTGCAGGACGGTCGCGCTGCTTGAAGATGATTTTAGGTGTCATATTGACCTCCTTGTTGACTTGGATTGAAAATTGTGATATAATCAAATAGAAAACTAACCGATTTATCGGAATTTAGTGAGGTGCTAATTCATGAATAAAGAATGGTCGGAAATGAATAAAACCTTACAGTTACAGATTAAGAGAAAAGATACTTTTGTAACTGGTATAGATACATTATTAGAGCTTCGCAGAACACTTATGAAACAAATTTTGCAGTTTAGAAATGAATTGTCTGCTGCCGATTTTTGTGCTATGCCCTTTATAAATGCTAAAGGTTATCATAACAAAACGATTGCATATTCTTTATGGCATATCTTTCGTATAGAGGATATTGTGGCACATTCACTGATTGCAAATAATGAGCAGATTTTGTTTGCAGGCAATTATCAGAGTCGCATAAAATCTCCGATTATTACAACTGCAAATGAACTTGTAAAAGAAGAAATCAGATGGTTTTCAAAGCAGCTGTCTATTGAGGAACTGTATCATTATATTGCTGATGTTGATGAATCCACAACCGATATTTTAAAGTCGCTTACATATAGTGATATGAAACAAAGAATATCCGATGACAGAAGAAAGCAATTGGAGATGCTCAATGTAGTAAGCACTGATGAAAGCGCATATTGGTTGATTGATTATTGGTGCGGAAAAGATTTTAAAGGACTGATACAAATGCCGTTTTCAAGGCATTGGATTATGCATGTTGAGGCGTGTTTAAAGATAAGAGACAAACAATTCTCTGTCAAGTAAATTCCCAT
>CAMAGG010000178.1 GCA_945833805.1 uncultured Clostridia bacterium
CGGTGATAACGTTGCCCTTGCTGTCGCGCATTACCTCGAACTCTATCTCTTTCCAGCCGGAAATGCACTTCTCCACCAGTATCTGGGTTATCGGAGAAAGCCGCAGACCGTTGGTAGCGATCTCGTGCAGCTCCGCTTCATTGTAGGCGATACCGCCGCCGGTGCCGCCCAGAGTGAACGCGGGACGAACGATTACCGGATAGCTTATCTCCTGTGCGAAGTCCATTGCGTCCTCAACTGTTTCAACCACCTTTGAGGGAATGCAGGGCTGACCGATCTTTTCCATGGTGTCCTTGAACGCCTGCCTGTCCTCCGCCTTGTGGATAGTTTCGGGGTTAGAGCCGAGCAGCTTTACGCCGTGCTCCGCAAGAAATCCGCATTCCGCGAGCTGCATGGACAGGGTGAGTCCCGTCTGACCGCCGAGGTTGGACAGCACGCTGTCCGGCTTCTCGATCTCAATTACTCTCTTCACAACGTCCAGCGTCAGCGGCTCAATGTAGATCTTGTCCGCCATGTGCTTGTCCGTCATGATCGTCGCCGGGTTGGAGTTGATGAGTACTACCTCAAGCCCCTCCTGCTTCAGCGCGCGGCAAGCCTGAGTTCCTGCATAGTCGAACTCCGCAGCCTGACCGATAACGATAGGGCCTGAGCCTATCACCAGAACCTTCTTTATATCACTTCTTAACGGCATGACTTTTTACCCTCCATCAGCTCAATAAACTCGTCAAACAGGTACGCAGTGTCCTTAGGACCGCCGCAGGCTTCCGGGTGGAACTGCACCGTGAAAGCCGGAGCGTTGTGGTAACGCACACCCTCGCAGGTGCCGTCGTTGCCGTTCACATGGCTGACCTCGCCGCATTCTGCGGGAACGCTGTCGCCGATTACCGCATAGCCGTGGTTCTGGGAGGTTATGAAAGTCCTGTCGAGCGCAATGTCCCTTACCGGCTGATTTCCGCCGCGATGACCGTATTTCAGCTTTTCGGTCTTTGCACCGTTCGCCAGCGCCAGAAGCTGATGTCCGAGGCAGATTCCAAAGGTCGGTATCTGAGCCGGGATAAGCTCCCGCAAGGTATTTATGGACTCCTCATTGTCGGTGGGGTCGCCGGGGCCGTTTGACAGCATTATGCCGTCCGGGTTCAGCGCCTTTATCTCGTCTGCGGTGGCGTTCCACGGCATTACCGTGACGTTGCAGCCGCGCTTTACAAGCTCTCTGCGGATATTGAACTTATAGCCGTAATCCATCAGCACTACATTGTATTTTCCGTTCTCAGCCGGGAAATATTCCTTTTCCTTAACGCTTACCTTAGGAACTACCTTTCCCACGGTGTAGGCGCGTATCTTCTCCAGAAGTTCTTCCTTATTGAAGTCGCCGTGGACGATTGCGCCGTTCATTACACCGCTCTCACGGATAATTTTGGTGAGGTGGCGGGTGTCTATGTCGTAAATGCCGATGATGTTGTACTTCTTCAGGTAATCGTCCAGCTTGCCCCCGCAGCGGAAGTTAGAAGGTTCTTCGCACTGCTCCCTCACGATATAGCCGCTGACAACGCTGCCGTTGGATTCCGGGTCGATGTCGTTCACGCCATAATTTCCGATAAGCGGAAAGGTCTGGGTTACGATCTGTCCACAGTAGCTGGGGTCGGTCAGAGTTTCCTGATAGCCCACCATTGCGGTGGTGAATACTATCTCGCCGACAACAGAGCCGTCCGCGCCGAAGGCTCTGCCCTCGAACTCCGTTCCGTCGGCAAGAATGAGCGTCGCTTTCTTTTTGTTCTCAAATATCATTTTTATTCCTCCATGTAATTACACGGGTATCCTGTTTGAAAGGTTTATTTTATCATGTTGGTAAGCTTTAACGCCGTCGGGATCATTTGTTCAGGGTGATCCTGCCGACATATCCCATGATCTCATCTCTCATGCGGATAGCCTCCCGGCGCGCAGCCTCGGCGAACTCATGCTCGTCGCACTTTTCTTTCTGATATGCGCACATGATACCTCTGGAGCTGTTCACGATACCACCAAGCCCGTTCTTGTCAAAGGCTGCGGCGATGTCCTTTGCGCCTGCGCCCTGAGCGCCGTAACCGGGGATAAGGAAGAACGTACCCGGCAGTGCTTCGCGGAGGTACTTTATCTGCTCCGGATATGTAGCGCCAACTACCGCTCCTACTCCTGAATAGCCGTAGATACCCGGCAGATCCTTGCCCCATTCCTCGCACATCTTTCCCATTATCTCATACACCGGAACGCCGTCTATCTTTCTGTCCTGAAGTTCGCCGGAGCTGGGATTGGAGGTCTTTACAAGCACAAAAATTCCCTTATCGTTGTCCCGGCAGGTGGCAAGCAGCGGCTTTATACCATCGCTTCCGAGGTAACCGTTCACAGTAAGAGCGTCCCCGAGGAACGGCTCATAGCTCTCTTTTCCTACCTGAACCTTTCCGAGGTGCGCCGCAGCGTAAGCCTCCATTGTTGTGCCTATATCGTTGCGCTTTCCGTCTGTGATGACGTACATTCCCTTGCTGCGGGCGTATTCCTGCGTCTTGTAGAGGGTCTTTACTCCCGCCGGGCCGTACATCTCATAGTAAGCCGCCTGCGGCTTTACCGCCGGAACGATATCGTACAGCGCGTCGATAAGCCCCTTGTTGAATTCAAGCAGCGCCTTTGCCGCGCCCTTGAGGGTTTCGCCGTACTTCTCAAAGCACTTTTCCTTGATGTACTCCGGAACGTAGGCAAGCTTGGGATCAAGCCCTGCAACGGAGGGGTTCTGGGTCTGCTCAATTTTTTCGATCAGTCTGTCAAGTGACATTTTGTTCTTCCTTTCTTATTATCAGTCTTTTCCGTCTGTATAGACTATTTTTCCGTCAAGAATTGTGTATTTTACTCTGCCCTTGAGGGTCATGCCCTTGAAGCAGGAATTTCTGGACTTTGAATGAAGCTTATCCGGATCGACCGTCCACTCCTCGTTCGGGTCGAAAATGCAGATATCCGCAATATCTCCCGGCTTCAGCGAGCCGCCGGGTATCGACAGAATTCTTCTGGGATTTACGCACATCAGCGTAACTATCCTCTGGAGGGATATCTTCCCGGTGTGATACAGCGCAGTGAGGGTCGCCGCAAGCGAGGTTTCCAGCCCCACAACACCGTTGGGCGCTTTCTCAAAGTCCGCCTTTTCCTCCGGAGTATGCGGCGCGTGGTCGGTAATGATGCAATCGATAGTGCCGTCGATCACACCCTCGGTGATAGCCTGAACGTCCTCGGCAGTCCTGAGAGGCGGGTTCATGCGGTAGTCCGCGTCCCGGCTCCTCAGCTTCTCGTCCGTCAGCATGAAGTAGTGGGGCGCAGTTTCGCAGGTGACCATAGTTCCGAAGCGCGCCGCAGTCCTGATGTTCTGCATACTCTGGGCGGTGGAAACGTGGGCGATGTGGATAGGAACTTCCAGATCCGCCGCGATCGTTATTTCCCTCTGGGTTATTATGTCCTCGCTCAGCCGGTGCATTCCCTTGACGCCAAGCTCCTTTGAAACCTTGCCGCTGTTCATGATACCGCCGTTGATGATGTCAAGATCCTCGCAGTGGGAGATGACTTTCATTCCAGCATAGTGCGCCTTGACCATAGCCTCCGCCATGAGCCGGGCGTTCTTCACCGGTCTGCCGTCGTCGGAAACCGCAACGCAGCCCGCCTTGTGCAGTTCCTCAAAATCGCACAGTTCAGTACCGCCAAGCCCCTTTGTAATGCTTCCCACAGGATAGACCCGGGTCTTTGCGCCCTTCGCCTTTTCAATGATGTAGCGCACCGTTTCCGCACTGTCCACCGTCGGAATAGTGTTCGGCATACACGCAACCGCAGTAACTCCGCCGGCGGCAGCAGCGTTTCCTCCGGTGATGATGTCCTCCTTGTGGGTCTGTCCGGGGTCGCGGAAATGGACGTGCATATCGCATATACCCGGTATCACGGTAAGCCCGGCGCAGTCGATTATCTCCGCATCCGGAGCGGTAATACCGCTGCCTACCTCCCGGATAATTCCGTCATGGACAAGTATATCCGCGTTTCCCTCGAAGCCGTTCGCGCTATCAACAACATAGCCGTTTTTCAGTAGTAGCTCCATTCTTCCCTCCGTATTTCTCCCGATAAGCCGTTTCCGGCACGATTTACTAATATCAGCCGCGGCTGTAAATAACCACCTTGTCGCAGCCGTCAAGCTCCTTCACCATGACTTTCACCGTTTCCTCATGGGACGTGGGGAGATTCTTCCCGATATAGTCAGCCCTTATCGGCAGCTCCCGGTGTCCACGGTCGATAAGCGCGGCAAGCTGGATAAGCTTAGGTCTGCCCCTTGTCATGATTCCGTCTATCGCGGCTCTGGCGGTGCGCCCGGTGAAGATAACATCATCAACTATTATCACCCTTTTATCGGTGATGTCAAACGGGATCTGGCTGTTATCCTCCGCACCGCCCCTCGGCTTGTCGTCCCGGAATGGCGTTATGTCCAGAAGTCCCACAGGTATCTCCCTGCCCTCAAGCTCGGAAAGCTTCGCGGCAATGCGCTTCGCAAGCACCGCCCCCCGCGAAAAAAGCCCGATTAGACAAAGACCGTCAGTACCCTTGTTGCGTTCGATGATCTCAAACGAAATTCGGGTGACCGCCCTTGCTATCGAGCTTTCGTCCAGTATCTCCGCCTTTAAGGCAAGCCCCTCAACGGTACACATGGTTTCTCACGTCCTTTCCGCAGAACAAAAAGCCTGCCGCACTCTCGGTACGGCAGGCTGTAATGATATTCCGATGTATGCAGGGATCACCGTCTATATTTTATAGTATAGGTATAGCTGTCCCTTTACGAAAATCACAACCTTGCCGGCATCACGGTGCCGCCTTAAAAGCCATTGATTTCTGCTGTCATTATATGGCAGGAGTGCAGTTTTTCTCCGCTTCGCTGTTAGTACTTATTATAGACTATTTACGCGGATTTGTCAAGGGGATTTTCCCTGTTCATGAGATTTTTTTGAATGTGCTGACCGTACGGAATTATTTACAGGGCAGAAAATCGTAATTTTTTTAAAAAAGCCTTGACAAACAGATTTATTTGTGGTAAAATAGAGATACCTCGAATGGGGTCTATTTTTTTGTGCCTATTTTCATAGAGCACAAAGGCAATATTCCCGCGTTTAAAACCGCAATTCCGCGGCCGAGGGAGGCAATAATGCCTGAAAGGGCAAGAAAATAGGAGGTGCCGAAAGTGAGAGTTAAAATTACACTGGCGTGT
>CAMAGG010000179.1 GCA_945833805.1 uncultured Clostridia bacterium
TGTTCAATGTGCTGTCGTATATGTCGAACGAGCTTCTGACCGCCGGAAACACCGTTGCCAGCGTGGACGAGTTCTATCTGTTTCTCTCAAATCCCGTTGCTGTGGAGTATATCCGCAATTTCATGAAGCGTGTACGCAAGAAGAATTCGGCTGTGATTCTCGCTTCCCAGAACCTTGAGGACTTCAATCTGGAGGGAATACGGGAGCTTACAAAGCCGCTGTTTGCGATACCAACGCACCAGTTTCTGTTCCATGCGGGTACAGTAGATAAGGAATTCTACATCGACAACCTGCAGCTTGAACCTTCGGAATATGAGCTGACGAGATACTCTCAGCGCGGCGTTTGCCTCTACAAATGCGGCAACGAGAGGTACTGCCTGTGCGTTCATGCGCCGGAATACAAGGAGCGGTTGTTCGGCAGCGCGGGAGGTAGATAGGACTTGCAAAATCCCATTTTATGTGGTATAATAAATGCAGAGCATTTATTATAGATTATAAGTCCTCGCACATACGAAAAATCAAAGATTTTTCTACGTGCGGATCGGACAATTATACCACAACCTTGCAGTTGTGGTATAATAAGAAAAGGAGGCTGATTTGTTATGACAGACAAAATCTATACCATTGATGAAATTCGCAGCAACATTTCACCAATTGCAAAGAAATATGGTGTAGAACGGGTTTATCTGTTCGGCTCCTATGCTCGTGGCGAGGCTACGAAAAGCAGTGATATTGATCTCCGTGTTGACAAAGGACAGCTCAGAGGGCTGGTTGCACTCAGCGGTTTGAGAATTGACATTTCAGAAGCATTATCCAAAAATGTTGATTTGCTTACGACGAGAAGTCTCAGTGAAGATTTCAGAAACGAAATAAAGAATGATGAGGTTCTGATCTATGAGCAAGGGTAACAAGGATTTATTAAAGCATATTATTGGTTACTGCAATCAAATTGGAGAAGCTCATGCCCAGTTTGGCAATAGCTATGAAGCATTCTGCAGCAACTCGGTTTATAGAAATGCCGTTGCCATGTGTGTTCTTCAGATCGGAGAACTATCCAATCATCTTACCGAGGATTTCCGTGAAGCTACGGCTGGAGATATTCCTTGGAAACAGATAAGGGGACTGCGTAATGTTGTTGCACATGAATATGGCAACATTGACGAGGAATCCTTGTGGGAAACAATTACCGAAGATATACCGGTTCTTTATAAATTTTGCACTCATCAAATTGAAATGCTGAACGATCAGAATCAAGATACATCGCCAAACCTCAAAATGGGTATGTAAAATTTAATAGCTATTCCTCCGGCAGAAATGTCGGAGGTTTAGTTTTTTAAGGAGGTAATCATGGCAGTCCCGCCCATAGTAATCAAAGCCATAGCCACCGCCGCCACTGACAAGCGCACATGGGAATTCATCGCAATGCTTATCGCAGCCGTGTTCCTGCCTGTAATTCTCTGCGTGATGAGCGTTGCGATTCTGGTCACCGGTGCGGAATCTTCAAGCGTTTCTCTGCTGGAATACAGCTTCAATTCCGAGGAACTGCCGCCCGGAGTCAGCGAGGAACAGCGGCAGGCGGTGGAAAAGATGCGGCTTTGGCTCGTGGAGCTTGACGAAGAAATAACCGAATATCCCGACAGCGGCAGCCTTGATGAGAACCTCGTCAGGGCTGTTTTTTACTGTGTGAATATCGGCGGTGAAGCCGTTGTTACTCAGCTGTATGCAGATTTTTTGAGCTGCTTTGAGGAGAAAAACGCCGAGGATCTGCAAGAGGTTTCAGAGGATATTTCGGAGCAGTTCCCCGAAATAAAAATATCTGAAAATCAGCTTTCCGGCATACGGAAGGTGTACGATTTTCTGAACGAAATGGAGATATCTGATGAAGAAAATTGAGATTAAACCCGGCGAACCCGGACAGGAATCATTGTATTACAGCGACTGTAATCCAGACGTCAGAGGCGCTTGTATCGGGCATCTGCGAATGGATTTCGGCAACGGAAATGAATTCTGGTCAACGTGGTGGGAGAACAATTCCGACCTCAAAACTGAGCAGTTTCGCAGCGAGCTGGACGGTGTAATAAACGGCCTTCGCAGCAGCGGACTTCTGAAAAACCGCCGCGAGATGATGTCCTACTCCAGCCGCCATACCAACCTCAACCTCGGCAGTAGCTACGGCTTCAAGGCTGAAACAGAAAACTATGTTTTTCTCCTTCGCTGTCAGCCCGGCGAGGGCTACGACTGCTATTGCTACTGCTACGACAAGCGTGAATTGCAGCAGATACAGTCGCAGGATAAATCCCCAGAAACTGGCATGAATCTGTCGCTATGAGCAAGTCCGGCAAGAATGTTGACTATGCCGCCGCGCTGGAAAACAGCTTTGCTCGGTGGGACTATATTCACGAGCACGGCTGTTCCGACCCGTTCTGGGCGGACGGCGTGAATATGAATTTGGTGAGAAATCACATCATGTACTACAAGCAGAAGTTGTCCGAGGAAGCTACATTGTTCCTGCTTCCGGAGGCTTATTATCGGGAAGTCCCGCCGGAGGTGGACAATAACTTCATGGCTCGACCGGATGAAATCAGGCAGAACGCGGCTCGGTCAATGCAGATAATTGACGAGGACGAAAACCTGAAATTCGTCCGGGAACAGTCGGTTCATCTGACTGAAAAGCAGCTCAAACAGCTCTGTATTCCCGCAATACTTAGCTACGCCGAAAACCTGCGCCGCGCCATTTCCGAGGACGATTTGCTGACAATGCGGCGGTACGAGAATCTCAATGGCTATCTTGAAAGCTTCAAGAGCGCGGCGCAGAAGCTCCGTTCGCCGGAAATCCTCGCCGGAATGGAGTCAATTCCGGCTGACGAGGACGAAGAATACGAGGAACTTGACGAGGTCGACTGCTCGGAAATTGAGCAAACCGAAGCCGGTTCCGCGCCGGAAGCCCAAGAAAATTTTGTTCAGCTTACGCTGTTCTGAAAGGAGTTTTTATGGCATCTGAAATGATGAAGGTCGTGATGGTAGAGCCGAACAAGCCCGCCTACGTCACGGAAATCGAGCATTCCCTCAAGGGAATGAAAGAGGCGGTCGGTGGTCTTATTGAGCCGATTTATTACCTCAACGACCCCAATGCTGTGATGGTCGGAAACGAGGAGGCAAAGCTCATAGGCATGGACGGAAACCGCAGGTTTGGCGACAGAATTGTTGCCGGGCCTTTCTTTATCTGCGGCGAGAAAATGACTGAGGACGGCATGGACTTCTGTTCGCTGTCCGACGAGCTTTGCAAGAAATATGTGCAGGAATTCTCCCAGCCGCAGACGATAACGCAGGACGAGGTTCAGCAGGACACAGGCTTTGAGTTCATCTGCTGGTGAGGAGGGTTTGCATGAAAAATACGATTCAGATTTCCCTGCCCGAAAGTAAAATATCTGCCCTGCGAATGTACCTCACGCAGAAGAACACCACGCTTGAATGCGAGCTTAGCCGTTACACAGAGCAGCTTTACGGCAAGATCGTCCCGCAGAACGTCCGGGAGTTCATCGAGATGACGGCGAAAAAGCCTGCGTCAGATAAGCCCGAACGCAAGGCGCAGACTCCGCACGAACCGGACTGAGCCGTTTTTTGCAGCCGTGCGCCGCCGTGTGAGGCTTTGCGAACGGGATAGGGTAACTTTACCTCCGGAGGATACCCCCGCCGATTTGGGCGGTTTCTGACGGAGTTTCGAAAGATGGCATCATACCTCGCTTCGCAAGGGGTGGGGTATGATTTTTATGCAAGTTAAAGGGACGGGGTTCCGCCCCGGTCACAGCGTCGGGCAAAGCCCGCCGCAATGCGATTTGTGAGATATTTTGAAAGGGGTTGTAAAATGGAAAAATCGAATAATTCGGGGTTGCAGAACGGCGAAAGTACCCCCGTAAAGCCAAATTCCGAGGAGTTGTGCGGCACGTTTGCGCACAAGGTGAAATTTCCGCTGTGGGTATTCCCGGAAACTATGGACAACGTGGAGAATTTCTATGCTGGAGATAACTGCCGTTCCAAGAGCGAATTCATCGAGAAAGCGATAAACTTTTATGTCGGCTATCTGAAAGCCGAGGGTAATGTGAATTACCTCTCGCCGATAATTACCGCCTCGGTGGACGCTGTGGTTCATGGCGCGGAGCAGCGCATAAACCGAAATTTGTTCAAGATTGCTGTGGAGCTGGGCAAGCTCTCGCACATGACCGCTGCTGCGAACGAGGTGGACTCCGAAACCGTTCGTGAGCTTCACAAAATGTGTGTGGACGAGGTTCGGCACATCAACGGCGTTATTTCTCTGGAGAGCGCGGTGGAATTCCAGAATGAGTAGTTTAGTCGGAGGTGAAAGTCGTGTCAGGTGAATTCGACGGAATAAAACAGCAGAAATTCGGTGTGGAAATTGAATGCACCGGGCTTACCAGAGCGTCTGCCGCAAAAGCTATTTCGGAGGTTCTGGATTCAAGCGCAGACCATGTTGGGGGCGCTTACGACAAGTATTGCATTAGGGATTCCCAGTCGAGAAAATGGTCGGTGGTTTTTGATTCCAGCATAAGAGCGGTCAACAGGGACGGCAGGTCTGCTTCGCGGGAATACTGCGTGGAAATCGTTACTCCAGTGCTTGAATATTCGGATATACCGCTGCTTCAAGAGGTGGTTCGCGCCGTTCGCAAAGCCGGAGGTGTGACCGGCGGCGAGTACAAGTGCGGAATACACATTCACATTGACGGTGCGAAATACACGGCGCAGAGTCTGCGTAATCTTGTGAATATTTTCGCCAGCAAGGAGAATTTTCTGTTTGATGTCCTGCAGGTAAACCATCAGCGTGAATATTACTGCCAAAAGGTTGACAGAAGATTTCTGGAGAAGATAAACAACAAGAAAAATCTCACTATCGAGGATATGAAAAACTTTTGGTATGACGGAGATACCAGCGAAGTCTACCACCACTATTCCTCCACCCGTTACCATGCTCTGAATCTGCACAGCTATTTTGCTGACGGGCATTGGGAGATGCGCGCTGCAAACTCAACCCTGCACGCCGGGGTGATTCGTTCGTATATAGTACTGGCTCTGGCGATAAGCAACGCTGCGCTGACGAAAAAGTATTGTTCGCCGAAGATTTCCGAGAGCGATAATCTGCGGTATAGCTGTCGCGTATGGCTCATAAATCTTGGGCTGAACGGCGATGAATTCAAAAACTGCCGCAAGCACC
>CAMAGG010000180.1 GCA_945833805.1 uncultured Clostridia bacterium
CAGTATCAGTATCCGTGTCGGTATCCGTATCAGTATCTGTATCGGTATCCGTGTCTGTGTCCGTATCGGTATCAGTATCCGTATCCCCTTCATCATCAGGAATTACCGGATCATCATGATCATCGTCCTCATCATCAGATACCAACTGATATTCACCACGTGTTACCTGGTGGACCTCATTACTCTGGTTAAAGGAGTCCGCAATAAGAGCGCCGTTCACATGACCTCTGTCAGTAGTTACGCTGGCATAGGGAGCAACAACAATACCACCTGCAGGTGCGGAAAGGGTACCACTGTATGTACCGAAGTTCCAGATCACATTTGCGCAGGAAATATTGTAAGCTGTTCCGTTGATATTTCCAACTCGAAGATGACTTCCGGTGTAATCCGATGTATCAACATTGATAACGATGCTCACACCATTATTATCAAGAAGAAGCCTCTCAATTTTTGACTCAATATTCAGCGAATTAACAAGATCGTTGGCATTTACATTAATAACAAGAGTTTCTCCCGGTGCAACATCACCGTTTTTGATCGCATTGTAAGCATCGTCAAGAGTAATCCCGACATTTACTCCGGTGGTTTTCTCAACCGAGGAAATAAGCGCGTCGCCTGCTGCGCCGATCCTGTCCAGAGTTTCGCCGATATTATACCTCTTTTCTTCAGCAGCAGCCCTGCGTATAGTGAGATCCTCAGCATTTAATCCAAGAATTTCATACTGAACGCCGCCCGCCTTAAAACCGGGTCTGTGACCGTTGTCGGTATAAGAGATCTCGAAATCAAATCCAAGCACCAGCTCAAACTTAGTGCCAACGGGCAGATTTGCAAATTTGATGGTGGTTCCCTGAGTAGGAGCAGTATCAAAATAGGTGGTGAATTTGCCGCCCATAATGGTATTGAAGTTTATAATATTGTCATACCGCTGCTCAACGAAATTAATGCTGCCGGTCGCAGAATTACTCTCAAGGTGGTTGGAGGTCACGCTCCTTGCATAAAGGCCATAATCCTTGACATCATTCAGCTGGTTATAAAAATCAATGATTGCCTGAGATTTGCTGGTAGCAGAAAAAACGTTGTCGGTTATCTTATTATAAGCAGGAGTTTCACCGGTGAATTTGGTGTCGGTAAGCTCCGGATTCTGCACATAGTCGCTCCCGGAGGTCTGCTCGGCAGCAGCCATTACAGAAACAGCGTTGGACGCGAGTAGTGTTGCGGCAAAGGCAAACAGTGCTGCGGATTTCTTCCCGGGTCTGCGATTATTTTCGCTCATGAATAATCAACCTCCTTCTGATTTACTACGGACCTCTGTCCGAAAAGGGTAAAAAGGGTATAGTAATCCCATATTTTTTTCACTGTTATTATACACAAAATCCTGTAAAATGTCAATAGTTCAGGCTTGGGAAACGCATACGGATAACTATTCCTAATTTACATTGCATTATCAGAAAATTACATAATACGCTTAGCCATAACCTCCGGATTATAGGCGTAATCCACCGCGGTCTGGGCGGTGATCCTACCTTCTCTGTAAAGCTTCGCAATGCAGCTGTCCATTGTCTGCATTCTATCCGATGACTGGAGTATGGTGTCGATCTGATGAGTTTTTTCTTCACGGATCAGAGTGCGGATCGCGCTGTTTGTTGTCATTATCTCAAACGCGGGGATAAGCCCTCCGTCCACTGACGGAAGCAATTGCTGACACACGACAGCATTCAGCACCATAGAAAGCTGAACTCTTATCTGATGCTGCTGATTAATGGGAAATACGTCAATGATACGGTCGATCGTGTTCGCCGCGCCTAGGGTATGCAGCGTTGAAAGCACAAGCTGTCCGGTTTCCGCCGCCGTCATCGCAACGCTGATCGTTTCATAATCCCTCATCTCGCCAAGCAGGATAACGTCCGGCGACTGCCGTAGCGCCGCTCTCAGCGCGTCTATGTAGCCGTCAGTGTCAATATTGATCTCCCTCTGGCTGACAATGCACTTGTTGTGCTTGTGAAGGAACTCTATCGGATCTTCGATCGTGATTATATGCCCGTTTCTGGTCTGATTGATGCGGTTGATTATGCAGGAGAGCGTAGTAGACTTGCCGCTGCTTGCTACTCCGGTGATCAGTACGATGCCGCTCTTGCTATCGGCAAGCTCCATAACCTGCTCCGGGATACCCAGCTTCTGCGAATCCGGCAGCTCAAACGGAACATATCTCAGCACCGCCGAATAGGAGCTTCTCTGCTTGTAGATATTCGCGCGGAAACGCCCGATACCTGCTACCGAGATTGAAAAATCCTTTTCTCTCTCGGGCATTGAATGCTCGTCAATATTGATCTTTGCCAGACCGAATATCTGTTGAACAAGATTTTTTGTATCCTCCGGAGATAAACCAGTATCCTCTATCCGGAACATTTTTCCGTTTGCCTTGTAGCTCAGCGCCGCACCTGATACTATGAAAATATCCGAAGCCTGATTTTCCGCCGCCGTCCTGAGTATGTCAATAATATCCATATTACTCTCCCTTAGTTGTCGTCAGAACAGATCTCCGCCGTCCCATACCGACTGATGATCGTCTGTCGGGATCTCCTCTGAAGTATTCTTCCAGCTGATTATTCTGTATCTTTCCTCCGCCGGATCACTATAAAAAATAACGCTTGCCGAAAGCATCTGCCGCTCGTTTATTTCCACAGAATAATCTGCCCGAACCCCCTCCGGCACGAGCGTCAGACTAATTCCGTCAAGCTCCGAAGCCGCTTCGGAAAAGCTGTCCTCAAAGGAAAACTCATTCTGCGCGTCAGCCGCTATCCGGTCAAGCTCCGCAAGAGTATTCTTTGCTGCCAAATCCGCTGAATAATATTGCTGAGTGAATTCCTCGCTCCTGCTGCTGAGTTGGTTGTTTGAATAAGCCGCCTGAAAGCTCAGCACCGCAAAGATAGTAAGGCAGATCACCGTGAAGATCAGCATTATTGAAATGTAACCAACACCGATTACCCCGCCGAATTTTTTCTTTTCCGTTCCGCTTTTCCCACCGAACATTGCATTATTGCTCAACCGCAGCACCTCCCGTCCGTGGAATATACGCGCCGCATTTAAGGGAGTAAATCTCCCCGCCGCTGCGGGTGAAGCATATTTCCAGTTCAGAATAATCCCCCGCGCCGGAATCAGTTCTGCTTTCCTCCAGAACAAGGGTTATCCCCCCGCTGTCCTCCGGCTTAAAATCCTCGTCAAGTCTTATTTCAAGCCGCCCACCGCGCTCCTCCGGAAAAGCTCCCAGCGCAAGCTCCAGAGATTTTGACAGGTCGCCGCTTACAGAGTACGCCTCAGCCACCGACTGGGCGCAGAGAGCCGCCCTCTCCCGCCGGCGTTCTTCCCTTTCAAGGCTGTCCGCCCCTGCAAAGACTCGTATGATCAATGCAAAGGAAAGTATGAAAAACAGAAGCGAAATTATCATTTCCGCAAACAGCAGATTATTTGGTCTTCTGTAACCTCTCAGTAAAATCACCCTCTCCGAACCAGCAGCGAGGAACTTTCTCCCCCGCTTCCTACCGTTATTTCATACAGCCCGTCACGCTCCGAAATTCTCATAAAATCGATCTCCGAGATACGGTCGCCGCCGTCAGCAGTGATCTCTTCCCCGGAAACCGTGGTTTTCTCATACAGCCCGCCGTCCCCGAAGTAGATCACACTTACCATTCCTCCGTTTTCAACGGCAGCGGCAGTCCCGTCCTCAAAAACAGTAACATTATCCGCAGACCTGAGCTTGTTTGAAATGTATTTCATCGAACTTACCGCGCCAAATGACTGCTGAAAGCCGTTTTTTATACGGCTGTAAGTGTCTGCGGCAACCGCCACTGCCAAAAGCATACACACAGCAAACAGCACGAACAGCAGCATACTCCCAACCGCCGAAGCCGTATCAGCCAGCGTTCTTGCCCTGTAATCAGCCCTGTTCCCGGAGCTGACCGGGAACTTTTTATCCCTCATATCAGTTCTCCCTCTGTATCACAACGACCGTCGGGCGGACATTAGACGCAAAGCATTCATAATGCACCAGAAAACGCTCCTCGTCAATTACCACGCCGTAGCTCTCCGTCAGATAGTCAAGACTAGCCGGATACGCGCCCTCTGTCGCGTAGCAAAGCGTGATCCCATTCTCCACCGACTGCTTCACCTGCAAAAGCCGTTCCTCATCAGAAGCCTGCGAAGCATTGCCCAGAGCCAGCACCAGCCACACGATCAGCGCCGCAAACAGCAGGATACCGAATGCCGCAGGAGCAGCCGCCCTAATTCCGGCAAAACGTTTCATAAGCAAATCACTCCGTTTATCCAAGTACAGACATAATATTCATCAGCGGGATCATCAGCACAAGCAGTATCGCGCCGATAAGCAGTCCGAGAATAACGATTATCGCCGGCTCAACGAACGCGGTAATATTCATCAGACTGCGGGAAGCCTCCTCGCTGAATACGCCGCTTATTTTCTTCCAGACCGCTTCAAAGCAGCCGGAATTATACGACAGCTTGAGCGACCTCGCATATAAAGGAGGAAGCAGCCTGCTTTCTATGATAGCGTCCGGGAAGCTCTCGCCTTCCATTACGCGCTTTTCGCATTCGTCAAATTTCGCTCCGAGCCGCTTATCCTGAATAAAGCTCCGGATATTCGAGTGCAGCAGCATTTCCGACGGCGAAACACCCGCAGAAACTGTAATGCTTATCGCCTTTGTCATTTCCGACAGGGACAGCTTTTCGGAAATTCCCTTAGTCAGCGGAAAAGCCGCAGCCGCCCGGCGCAGCATTCCTCCGGATCTCCCGAAAACCGACAACAGCGCGGTAATTCCGGATATCGCAATTATCGCCAGCAGCACTATCATTATCACTATCCCGGCATTATACGCAAGATCCACTGTCTGCTGAACAGACGCGCTTACCGAGCTGTCAAACTGCGAGAAAATATCCCCGAACATCGGGATAACAACAACTACAAGTACGATAATGACCGCCGTCATCATCAGAAGCAGCACCATCGGGTGAAGCACAGCCGAGCGCAGCGTCCTGCGTATGTCGTCCCGCTCCCCGTAGTATTCCGAAAGCCCCTGAAGCACGTCCTCAAGCTTTCCGCTCATCTCGCCCAGCTTCACCATATCCGCCGCATAATCCGGGAAGCTCCCTGTGCTGCGCATAGCCTCAGACAACGGCGCTCCCTTGTCTAT
>CAMAGG010000181.1 GCA_945833805.1 uncultured Clostridia bacterium
TTATTATCAACGCGAAGATCAGTCTGATATTCCTCGGAGCGCTTGTTTTGCTAGGCATAGTTCTTTCACTGGTCGTTGCAAAGGCAACTAAGGTTTTCGACAAGGTGTTCACCAAGTATGACGACCTCAACGCAAGCGTTCAGGAGAACATCTCCGCAATTCGCGTAGTTAAGGGATTCGTCCGTGAGGAACATGAAAACGAGAAGTTCGTCAATGCCTCCGGAAACCTCTATAAGATGTTCATAAGCGCAGAGAAGATAATCTCATGGAACCAGCCGGTAATGATGTTCGTTATCTACGCCTGCATTCTTCTCATTTCGTGGTTCGGCGCGCAGTTCATCGTTGCGGAAACCCTCACAACCGGCGAGCTTACTTCCCTTTTCAGCTACATCATGCAGGCGCTCATGTCGCTCATGATACTGTCCATGATATTTGTAATGCTCACAATGAGCGTTGCAAGCGCAAGACGTATCTGCGAAGTACTCAACGAAAAAACAGACATCACTAACCCAGAAGCTCCTGTTATGGATATCCCCGACGGCTCTATTGATTTCAACCATGTTTGCTTCACCTACAAGCACATCGAAAACAGTGGAACGGACAAGGGAAAATTCTCCGACGCAGACGGAGGAGAAGAAATTCTCACCAACATCGACCTGCATATTCATGCCGGGGAAACAGTAGGAATTATCGGAGGTACAGGCTGCGGAAAGTCAACATTTGCAAGCCTTATCAGCCGCCTTTACGATGTTGACAGCGGTTCGGTATGCGTTGGCGGAACAGATGTCCGCAAATACGACCTCGAAATGCTCCGGGACAAGGTAGCAGTCGTGCTCCAGAAAAATGTACTGTTCTCCGGAACTATACTCGACAACCTGCGCTGGGGCAATGAGAATGCAACAGAAGAACAGTGCGCCGAGGCTTGCAGACTTGCCTGCGCCGATGAGTTTATCGCAAATATGCCGGACGGCTACAACACAATGATCGAACAGGGCGGAACCAATGTTTCCGGCGGTCAGAAGCAGCGTCTGTGTATTGCGAGAGCGCTTCTGAAAAGCCCGAAGATACTGATACTGGACGACTCCACCAGCGCAGTGGACACCGCGACCGACGCCAAGATACGTCAGGCTTTTGCGGAAAGGATACCCGGCACCACAAAGCTGATCGTCGCCCAGAGAATATCCAGCGTAAAGGACGCAGACCGTATCATAGTCATGGACGACGGAAAGATCTGCGGATTTGACACCCACGAAAATCTGCTGAAAAATAACGATATCTACCGCGAGATATACACGCTTCAGACCCAGTCCGGCGGAGATTTCGACAAGCCAAATGAATAAGGAGGCGGCATAATGAATAAACCAATGGGAAACAGACGTCCGCCTGCGGATATGAAAAGAAAGAACATGGATTTCAAGCTGCTGGGCAGAGTGCTTGCCTATATGATGAAGCGATACAAGCTGAGGTTTATCCTTGTTCTGATATGTATTCTGATAACAGCGGTTTCCACCCTTGTCGGAATGCTGTTCATGCAGAGCCTTATCGACGACTACATCAACCCTATGCTGACTGCAAAGCTTGCAGGAGAAACCGTTGATTTCTCGCCCCTTGCCGGAGCGCTGATGAAAATTGCGGCGATCTATGTCATAGGAATTGTTGCTTCTTTCACCTATAACCGCCTGATGATATACATTTCTCAGGGTACTATGCGCGACATCAGGGACGATATCTTCACTCACATGGAGTCCCTGCCGATAAAGTACTTCGACACAAATGCCCACGGCGATATCATGTCGATCTACACAAACGATGTTGACACCTTGCGCCAGCTCATAAGCCAGAGCATTCCGCAGGTGGTGAACTCCGCAGTAACACTTATCATCACTCTGATAAGCATGATCGCGCTTAGCATTCCGCTGACTGTTCTTACGCTTATAATGGTAGGAGTAATGTTCCTTGCTGCCGGAAAGATAGGCGGCAATTCTGCGAAATACTTCTCCGCGCAGCAGAAGAACCTCGGTAAGGTAAACGGCTACATTGAGGAAATGCTTGAGGGTCAGAAGGTCGTAAAGGTATTCAATCACGAGGAAAAGAACCTTGAAGAATTCCGGAAAATCAACGAAGAACTTCGGGTTTCCGCAGATCAGGCAAACAAATACGCGAATATTCTGATGCCTGTAAGCGCAAACATCGGCAATATCAGCTATGTGCTGTGCGTTGCTGTGGGAGCGGTTCTTTCCCTTGTTCTCGGAAGCGAAACGACAGGACTTACTCTCGGCTCGCTGGTAGCATTCCTCACGCTGAACAAGAACTTCTCTCAGCCGGTCACACAGGTGAGCCAGCAGCTCAACTCGATCGTAATGGCTATGGCGGGCGCACAGAGAGTATTCAGTCTGCTCGACCAGAAGCCGGAAACGGACGAGGGCTATGTTGAGCTTGTCAACGCAAAGGTCGCTCCCGACGGAACGATCACCGAAACAAAGGAACGCACCGGAGTGTGGGCGTGGAAGCATCCTCACGCCACCGACGGCAGCGTGACCTACCGCAGGCTTGAGGGCAGCGTTGTATTTGACGGAGTTGATTTCGGCTATGACGAGAAGAAAATCGTGCTGCATGATATAAAGCTTCACGCTGAGCCGGGTCAGAAGATAGCGTTTGTCGGCTCCACCGGCGCTGGAAAAACTACTATCACTAACCTCATAAACCGATTCTACGACATTCAGGACGGTAAGATACGCTATGATGACATCAACATCAACAAAATAAGAAAGGCTGATCTGCGGCGTTCTCTCGGACTGGTGCTTCAGGACACTCACCTGTTCACTGGAACAGTCATGGACAATATCCGCTACGGACGGCTTGACGCGACAGACGAGGAGTGCATTGCCGCCGCGAAGCTCGCAAACGCGCACAGCTTCATAAAGCGTCTGCCTGATGGCTACAACACAAAGCTCACTGGGGACGGAGCAAACCTCTCTCAGGGTCAGCGGCAGCTTCTCGCAATAGCAAGAGCTGCTGTGGCAGACCCACCTGTGCTTATCCTTGACGAGGCTACTTCATCTATTGATACCAGAACGGAGCGGCTTGTACAGGACGGTATGGATAAGCTTATGCACGGCAGAACGACATTTGTTATCGCACACAGGCTTTCCACAGTCCGCAACTCCGACTGTATCATGGTTCTGGAGCAAGGTCGGATCATCGAGCGCGGCAGCCACGACAAGCTGATCGAGCAGCAGGGTCGGTATTACCAGCTTTACACCGGTAAACCTGCTAAAAATTGATACGACTTATTAGGAAGTAAGAAGATCCGCAGGTGTAAAAATCCTGCGGATCTTTTTTATTTGAATTCCTTGAACAACGAAGCATGATCTTGAAGCTCAACAAAGCCATTCTTTTGATAAAAACCATATGCCGGAACAGTACGTTCCGTTTGTAGGTAAATATGAGTTATATTCAGCGGCTTGACATATCCCTCTATCAAGTTCAGGAACTCAGTTCCAAGTCCCCTGCCCTGTTTATCCCGTCTTATGCAGAATTCATAAATATAGTATTCAGTACCCGTACACCAGTGGATAATACTTCCTAAAGACAAGCCAACAAGCTCATCATTACCATCGTACAACCCTAACGTGAGAGAATTAACATTCCCAGTCAGATCCTCAATATATCTTTGGAGCTGCACATGATCGCTCCAGTCATCGTTCCACGGTTCGTTGGTAAATACGTCATTGAAAAGTTCCTTAATTGTCTCACTATCTTTTGAAGTAAGTTTCTTTAACGTAATCATAAAGTTATATCCTCAACATCAGATGTTTTCAGCTATATACAAAATGTCAGCAAAAAGCCGCTCCCGAGATTCCAGAAGCGGCTGATTATTAAAGATCACATCTGCTTTCTAACCTTGATGTGTACTTCTCGGAGCTGCTGCTCTGTTACCTCTGTGGGCGCGCCGAGGAGCATATCCTGCGCGTTGGAGTTCAGCGGGAACGCGATTACTTCACGAATGCTGTCCTCTCCGGTCAGCAGCATGATCATACGGTCAACGCCGGGTGCCATACCGGCGTGAGGAGGTGCGCCGAACTTGAAAGCATTGTAAAGTGCGCCGAACTTGCTCGCTACGTCCTCCTCCGAGTAGCCGGCGATCTCGAATGCCTTTATCATGATGTCGAGGTCGTGGTTGCGGACTGCGCCGGAGGAAAGCTCGACGCCGTTGCAGACGATATCGTACTGATATGCGAGGATATCCAGCGGGTCCTTGTTCATCAGCGCGTCCAGACCGCCCTGCGGCATGGAGAAAGGATTGTGGGTGAAGATGATCTTTCCGGTTTCTTCGTCCAGCTCGTACATCGGGAAATCAACGATGAAGCACAGCTCAAAGCGGCTCTCGTCTATGAGGTTCATGCGCTTGGCAACCTCTGTCCGGATCTGTCCGGCGAACTTCGGAGCGTTCTTCTTGCTGTCGGCGATGAAGTAGAGAACATCTCCAACCTCAAGCTCGCAGCGGGTGGCAAGCTCCCTGCGCTGATCGTCGTTCAGGAACTTGTCGATAGGGCCGTTGTACTTGAACATTCCGTTCTCGCCCTCTTCTACCTTAAAGTAGCCAAGACCCTTCATGCCCACTTCCTCGGTGGCAAATTCCTCCATGCTCTTGAAGAAGGTCTTGCTCTGCTTCGCCATGCCGGGAACTCTGATTCCTCTTACGACCTTGTTGCAGAAAGGCTTGAAATCGCTGTCAACAAACAGGTCGGACAGTTCCTTGATAACAAGCGGGTTGCGGAGGTCAGGCTTATCTGAGCCATAGGTCAGCATTGCCTCCTCATAGGGGATACGTCTGAACGGCGCGGAAGATACCTTCTTATCGGAAAACTCCGCAAAGGTCGCGGAGAGAACTTCCTCAGCGACAGCAAATACGTCCTCCTGAGTTGCAAAGCTCATCTCAAAGTCAAGCTGATAGAACTCTCCGGGAGAGCGGTCTGCTCTTGCGTCCTCGTCACGGAAGCAGGGCGCGATCTGGAAGTACTTGTCAAAGCCGGAAACCATGTAGATCTGCTTGAAGATCTGCGGAGCCTGCGGCAGAGCGTAGAACTTTCCGTGGTGCTTACGGCTGGGGATAAGGTAGTCTCTTGCGCCCTCGGGGGAGGAGGTGGACAGGATAGGGGTCTGAAGCTCAAGGAAGCCCATTTCCTGCATT
>CAMAGG010000182.1 GCA_945833805.1 uncultured Clostridia bacterium
ACAGTATTTCCTTCAAGGACGTAAGGGAGGACGTGGCTCAGCCCTCTTTCCCGACAGAAAAGCTGCTCTCCAACGCGGAGAACACCGGAAACTGCTACGTTGTGCCTAAGGTTGTTGAATAAGGAGGAGGTAATTTATGGATATCACCCGTGCAAAGATCCGCGATCTGCGAAAAGCGCTTGACAGCAAGGAAATAAGCGCCGTCGAGCTTTGCGGAGAGTATTTCAAAAATATAGAAGCCGGCGACGGAAAACTCCAGTCCTACATCACCGTAACTAAGGACAAGGCTGTGGAAATGGCTGAAAACGCCCAGAAGCGCATTGATGAGGGCAACGTTTCCCCTCTCACCGGAATCCCCCTCGCAATTAAGGACAACATCTGCATCGACGGAATAAAGACCACCTGTGCAAGCAAAATGCTGGAAAATTTCATTCCGCCGTATAACGCAACCGTTATCGAAAAGCTGAACAGCGAGGGCTATGTGCTGCTCGGCAAGACAAGCATGGACGAGTTCGCAATGGGCGGCTCCACCCAGACCTCTGCATTCGCAAAGACCAAGAACCCCTACGACCTTGAAAGAGTTCCCGGCGGTTCCTCCGGCGGAAGCGCGGCGGCGGTATCCGCGTCCTTTGCTCCGGCGGCGCTCGGAAGCGACACCGGCGGCTCTATCCGTCAGCCCTCCTCTTTCTGCGGAGTTACCGGTATAAAGCCCACCTACGGCAGAGTGTCCAGATACGGTCTTGTGGCTTTCGCAAGCTCCCTTGACCAGATCGGCCCTATCTGCTCCGACGCTCGGGACTGCGCGATAATGCTCAACGCGATATGCGCCCACGACCCGCACGATGCCACCAGCGCCCGTCAGCCCGTTCCGGACTTCACCGAGAAGCTCGGACAGCCGATCAGCGGAATGAAGATCGCCATGCCCAAGGAATTCTACTCCGACGACATTGACAATGATGTGAAATCCGCTGTAACCGCCGCTGCAAAGGTTCTTGAAGCGCAGGGTGCAAAGCTCGTGGAATGCTCCATTCCGGGACTGAAATACGCTATCCCGGCTTACTACCTTATCGCCTGCGCCGAGGCAGCCTCCAACCTGTCCCGCTTTGACGGAATCAAGTACGGATTCCGTGGCGAGGGAAGAACCTTTGAGGAGCTTATCCGCGACAGCCGCAGCAAGGGCTTCGGCGAGGAGGTAAAGCGCCGTATCCTGCTTGGCAACTACGCGCTTTCCAGCGGCTACTATGACGCTTACTACAAGAAGGCTCTTGCGTTAAAGCAGGAGATAATCAAGGAATACAACGAGGTATTTGACATCGCGGACGTTATCCTCACTCCGACAGCCCCCACACCTGCCTATAAGATCGGTGCGCAGGATTCCGACCCGGTAAAGATGTACCTTGCGGATATCTGCACCGTTACCGTGAATATCGCTTCTCTGCCGGGAATTTCCACCACCTGCGGCTATACCAACGAGGGACTGCCGATAGGTATGTCGGTGATCGGCAGACGCTTTGACGAGCAGACTATTTTACAGTGCGCCGACGCATTCGAGCAGACCTTTGCGCCGACTGCGCCCGTGCTTTAAGGAGGTATCGGTATGAGTGCTTATTATCCTACAATGGGTCTGGAGGTTCACGCCGAGCTTCTGACCAAATCAAAGGTGTTCTGCACCTGCTCTGCGGAATTCGGCGGCGAGCCGAACTCCCGCTGCTGCCCGGTGTGCAGCGGACTTCCCGGAACACTCCCAGTCCTTAACCAGAGAGCCGTTGAATACATCATCAAGGCTGGCTATGTGATGAACTGCGATATTTCCCGCTTCACCAAATGGGACAGAAAGAACTACTTCTATCCCGATCTGCCCAAGGCTTATCAGATCTCCCAGATGCCGCGCCCGGTGTGCCTTTCCGGTCATGTTGACATCAACGTCGGCGGCGAACAGAAAACTATCCGCATCAACCGTATCCACCTTGAGGAGGACGCAGGAAAGCTTGTTCATGACGATGTAAACCGCATTTCCCTCGCGGACTACAACCGCTGCGGTATCCCGCTTATTGAGATCGTCACTGAGCCGGACTTCCACTCCGCAGATGAGGTCATCGCATTCATGGAGAAGATCCGCCTGCTGCTTCAGTACGCGGGTATCTGCGACTGCAAAATGGAGCAGGGCTCTATCCGCTGCGACGTGAACATCTCCATTGCGCCGAAGGGAAGCACAGAACTCGGCACAAGAACAGAGCTTAAGAACCTGAACTCCCTCAAAGCGATAGCAAAGGCGATAGAGGTCGAAATCGAGCGCCAGGAAGAACTTCTCGACAACGGCGAACGAGTAATACAGCAGACCCGCCGCTTCAACGAGGCTCTCGGCGAAACCACCGCCATGAGAAGCAAGGAGGACGCCCACGACTACCGCTACTTCCCCGACCCGGATATTCCTCCGATCGTATTTACCGAGGAGGAGCTTGAAGCTATCCGCCAGTCTATTCCAGAGCTGCCGGAGCAGAGAGTTGCACGTTATGTGGAGCAGTACTCTATCAAGAAGCCTGACGCAGACCTTATCGTCAGCGACAAGAAGATCTGCGACTTCTTTGACGAGGCTATCAAGGAATACGACAATCCCAAGGCGATCGCGAACTATATCACCGGAGAACTGCTGCGCCGCAAGAACCTCGGCGAGGTGGACATGGACGACCTGAAATTCACCGGAAAGGAATTTGCTCAGCTTGTTGAGCTGCTCCAGACCGACAAGGTTTCCCAGTCCAACGCTAAGGTGATTCTCGCAGAAATGATACAGAACGGCGGCACACCTAAGTCCATTGCGGACGCGGGCGACCTTTGGATAAAAGAGGACAGCGACCTGCTCGCTAAAACCGTGGATGAGATAATCGCCAACAATCCCAAGGCTGCGGAGCAGTACAGAAACGGCGACCAGAAGGTATTCGGCTTCTTCATGGGTCAGGCTAATAAGGCTCTCAAGGGTCTTGCTTCACCGAAAGCAATTCAGGAATATATCAAAAAGAAGCTGTCAGAATAAATCCCAGAATACAGAAACACCGCTCACGATCAGGTGGGCGGTGTTTTTATCAATTACTGCTGATGATCTCAGGTTAGGCAACAGCCTGTTCTTCCTCAGGTTCGGGCGGCGTTTCAGCGGCGCTTTCTGCCGGCTGATCTGAGCTCTGTGGTATTTCATCCGGCTCTGTGACCTCCACAGGCTGTGTCACTTCCTCAGGCTTGGGGGTTGTTACTGTGGTGGATCTGGTTGTCTGCGGTTTAGGAGTTTCTTCCGGTTTCTGCTGCGTAGTTTTCGCTGTGGTTTTAGCAGTAGTCTTTGCAGAGGTCGTTACACCGGGTTTTGTGGTGGTTTTCTCCGGCTCGGATACTGTTTCCGGTTCTTCCTCCTCAAATGTCCCGATAGGTGCGGTTCCGTCCCATAAGCCCTCCTCCATAAGCGCCCGGTGCATCTCCCAGAGGGCTATGTAATAGCAGTAGGGGGCGAGATGAACTCCGTCCCCGGAATGCAGGCAGGCGCGCAGCTTCCCCTGATCATTCTTGAGGTACTGCCCGAAATCAAAATAATGAACTCTCTCCGGAAACTCGTCCTTGATGAACTGCTTTATAGTATCGTTGAAGCTGTCAATAACACTGTTGGCGCAAAAATCGCTGCACACCGGAGTAATTGCGGCAACAAAGACCTCTGCATTGCTTCCGTCAAGCGTAGCCTGTATCACCTTGCGGTAGTTCTCGCAGTAGGTGTCCTCGTACACCATATTCACGTCGTTCATTCCCATTGACAGGAAAACATAGCGTGGCTTTGCGGTTTTCAGCACCTGAGCATAGGTCTGTTCTTCCTTTCCCCGGAATTTGAACGTATAATCGAAAAAGCTTCTCGAACCGAGATTTCCCTTAGCAGCAACATGATCGCGGGATACGATTCCGTACTCGGAAAAACCGCTGCATATACTGTCCCCTACAAACAGCGAATAGTCCACAAAGCTCAGTTCCTCGTCACTGAGCGCAAACTGCTCATAAACCTCGCTGTAAAAAATATTAAAATCGCTGTCGGCATCCGGGGTAGTGGTCACTTCAGCGGTCGGAACTACCACCGACGACTGAGGACTATCTGGAATATTGCTGACTACAGATCCGGGATCGCCGAGCTCCTCAGGGATCTGATCAACGCTGTCGGAATCAGGAGTTCCGGTGTTCGTTCCTGAATTTGTGACAAGACCCATCATCAGGTCGGAATTGTATTGGTCAGCGCTTCTGTCAGGCTCGGAGTCCACAGATGAACAGCCGGACAAAAGCAAACATACGGTCAGAGCCGCACATATCATTCTGTATTTCATCTATATCAATTCCCTCTGGATATTAGGATATTATATCAAAGCGGCTGCACCGATCCGAAAAAATTCGGCACAAGTATGGTTATTTTGCAGCCCAAAAAGCAAACGACGCCCGATAGATTGATATCACACAGGCGTCATTTTATCTCGATTGAAAAATTACTTCTTATTCTTCTTTGCGGATTTCTTAGCATTCTCTGCGGGTTTTGCAGCAGAAACTGCGGGCTTGGAAGCTTCAGCCTTTGCAGCGGGCTTAGCAGCGGATGCAGCGGGCTTCTTTTCAGCTGCCTTCTTCTCAGCAGGATCAGCCTTCTTTACAGGAACCAGCGGCTCAAGAGCCTTGAACTTTGCTGCATCTCCGTCGATCTTCACAAGACCTTCAGCAAGAGCCTTGTCAAAGGAAACCTCTCCGGAGAACAGCTTTTCGATATTTTCAGCAGCGCCGGTAACGTTTGCCTGAAGATCGTCATAGTGGTAAGGAGCAACAGTAAGTACACCCTCTCTGACTTCAACATAGAGGTCGTCCATATCGTCAATGAAAGTGAAGTTTACAGCAACCAGATCCTCATACTTCTTAGCTTTTGCTTTGCTGCCATTGAGATAACCATTGATTTTTTCAGCGAGTTCGATATTTGTCATAATATAATCCTCCCGTGGTAAGCTTCAGACAGCATTGCCTGAATTTGTTACAGCAAGAAAAAACCTGCCGACTTTAACCAAAACAGCAGCATGACCACCGTTTTCTTTATCTATTGTAGTATACCATATCCTCAAATTTAATTCAATAGTCATTTTCTATAAATTTACAAAGAAATGAAATTTTTTTTCAT
>CAMAGG010000183.1 GCA_945833805.1 uncultured Clostridia bacterium
GTAAGCCCTAACTGATTTCGAGTCAGCCCCGTTATGACCACTTCGATACGTCTCCGTAAATATAACAAAACTATTTTACAACATTTTTCTGATTTTGTCAAGAGGAATAACCTATTTTTTGAAAAATACCGGTGAAAATAAAAAAAGCTGTTGAATTATTCCGGCAATTCGTATATAATTAAACATATAATTATAGTGTACCGGAGGTATATTCATGATAATTTCAGATATCATCTGACAGTGGGACGTATTTCTTGACGAGAATAAAGCCGACCGTCTGCCAGAAACTTTCCCAGACAAAATAATCCTGCCGAATTCCACATCGAACGCGGGACTTGGCAGGCTGAACACCGAAACCGAATACGGCTGCCTTACCGATCTGCACAAGTTCGAGGGCTGGGCTTGGTTCAGAAAAAATGTTGAGATAACTCCGGAAATGGCGGACAGGAATATTACTCTGTTCCTTGAGCGCACACGAAAGACCCGGCTGTTTGTTGACGGAAAGCCCTTGGGCAGTTTCTGCTCTCTCTGCGCGCCCCACCGCTATTCCCTAAACGGATTGTCAGCAGGAACACATGAACTTCTGATCTGCGTTGACAATACCGATTATCCAACAGGTGGAGGTCATCTCACCTCCCGCGATACACAGACCAACTGGAACGGTATCCTCGGTCGGATAGAAATTCAGGCTTACAGCGCCTATCCGGAAGCTGTCTGCATAATTCCCGATCCGGAGAATAATTCAGTCCATGTTCGTGCGGAGATCGTTGGCGCGCTGTTCGGCAAAGCGGCGCTCAGAGTGTATGACGACAACATCGAATACGGCAGTGCAGCTGCAAATTTCACAGAAGAAACACCGCTTGAATGCGATATCGTTCTGTCTGAAAAGGCTCCCCTCTGGAGCGATACCTCTCCTGAGATGCTGAAGCTTGAAATCGACATTGCCGGGGACAAGCGCACCATCACTTTTGGTATGCGCAGGCTTTCATCAGACGACAGGACTCTGCTTGTAAACGGCAGACAGACCTTCCTGCGCGGCAAGCACGACGGAATGGTATTTCCGGAAACCGGATTCATGCCGACCGACACGCAATCATGGCTGAAATACATGGAAACCCTGATGCAGTACGGAATTAATCACATCAGATATCACACATGCTGCCCGCCGGAGGCTGCTTTTGAAGCCGCGGATATCCTCGGAATTTATATGCAGCCGGAGCTTCCTTTCTGGGGGACTATTCCTGAGGAGTTCGGCGAGGAGCATGAATTTCTGCGTAAGGAGGGCTGGCGGATACTGCGGGAGTTCGGACATCACCCCAGCTTTGTGATGATGAGCATGGGCAACGAGCTATGGGGCAGCAAGGAGCGGCTCAACGAGCTGATCTCTGGGTATAAGTCACAGTATCCGGACAAGCTTTATGCCGGCGGCTCTAATAACTTCCAGTTTGTTCCCTGCGTGCTGGAGCAGGAGGACTTCTTCAGCGGAGTACGTCTTGGAAAGGACAGGCTGATACGCGGCAGCTATGCTATGTGCGACGCACCTCAGGGTCATATCCAGACAAACTATCCGAACAGCTTACATAATTACGACCCGCTGATAGACGAAGCAGCGGCTCTCGGCGGAGCACAGATAACTGACGAAAACGGCGAAATAATGATCCAGTACGGCACTGAGATGAAAAAGGTCAAGGCAGAGTCGTGGGACAATATCTCAGTTCACGTTCCGGTGATATCCCACGAGGTAGGGCAGTATGCGATCTATCCGGATTTTGACGAGATAGAGGACTACACCGGACCTGTCCGCCACGAAGCATATTCCGCTTATAAAAAAGGTCTTGAGGAGGCGGGAATGCTGCACCGCTGGCGGGATTTCTTCCACGCTTCCGGAGCGCTTGCCGTGGACTGCTATCGCAGGGATATCGAAACCGCGCTGCGCAGCTCCATGATGAGCGGATTTCAGCTTCTGGATATTCAGGATTTCCCCGGTCAGGGAGTTGCGACTGTCGGAATTCTGAATGCACACATGAAATCCAAGGGGCTTGTTTCCCCGGAGGAATGGCGGCAGTTCTGCGGAGAGAGCGTGGTTCTGGCGCTGCTGAACGGATTTGTTTTTAAGGCAGGACAGGAAATAGACTGCGGGATTCAGGTGTCAAGCACCGACCCGGATTTCTCTGGGAAATCAGTAGAGTGGGAGCTTATTGTTGACGGATATATAGTTTCAAGCGGATCTTCGGAGATCTTTGATAAAAACGGGCGCATTTACATGGCAAGGAGCATTTCGTTCAGCATTAAATGCGATCGTCCGGTAAAGGCTGTGCTTCACCTGTCGGTGGAAGGGACGGCGGAGAACAGCTACACACTGTATATCTACCCGGATATCGACGTGAAGATCACTGAAAATGAGATATCCTGCGGCGGCAGGAGCATTGCTGTTACGCAGGACTTTGAGCAGGCTAAGCGGGGAGGCGCGTTGTATATCCCGGCGCTCGGCGAGGAGTCGCTCCCCGGAGAATACTGCACAGATTTCTGGTGTTACGGAATGTTCAGAAGTATTTCCGAGAGCATGGGTAAGCCTGTTCCCACCGGAACTCTGGGACTGCTGATAGACAATAAATCCGATCTGTTGAAAGAATTCCCCTGCGACAGCTTCACCACACCCCAGTGGTATGAGATAATCACCCACAGCCGCTGTGCCGACCTTGACGGTACTGATATCGAGCCGGAGGTTTGGGTGATCGACAACCCGGAGCGCCGCAAGCGGCTGGGACTTCTGTATCAACGCGAGGGTGTTGTATGCTGCACCTCCCGGCTGTGGGAGATAGCGGACAGACCGGAGGTAAAGTGGTTCGCGAAGAGCCTGCTTGATCATATTGTCCTGAAAGGAGAATAAACATGAACGAAACATTAAACACAATCCTTTCCCGCAGGAGCGTCAAGGCTTATAAGCCGGAAATGCCACCGCAGGAGCTTATCGACGAGGTGATAAAGGCTGGAACCTACGCGCCAACCGGAATGAACCGTCAGTCGCCTATAATAATTTCAGTCACCGACAAGGCGACCCGCGACAGGCTTTCAAAGCTGAACGCAGAGATCATGGGCGGAAGCGGCGATCCGTTTTACGGCGCACCGGTGGTTCTGATAGTGCTTGCTGACAAGTCTGTTCCGACATATATTTATGACGGAAGCCTTGTTATGGCGAATCTGCTGAATGCGGCAAATGCGGTAGGACTTGGGAGCTGCTGGATTCACCGCGCAAAGGAGGAATTCCAGACCGCAGAGGGAAAGGAACTGCTGAACTCTCTTGGAATTGAGGGCGATTTCGAGGGCATAGGGCATTGCATTCTTGGCTATCCCGCCGGGGAAATTCCCGCGGCAAAGCCCCGCAAGGAAAACTGGGTCTTCCACATAGACTGAGCGCTCCCCTTTCACAGATAATTCATCAGCGTTATTTCCGGTCATAGCAAAAGACCCGTATCGGCAGAAGAACTTCATTGCTGAGTTCTTACAACCTATACGGGTCAGTCTTTATCCGGCAGCGACTCCCTCCCAATACGCTTCTATGTCGTAATTCTCACGGAAATAATCCAGTGTGTATTCCGGGTTGACGCTGTTTTCCCAGAACAGCACCGTATCATCGGTTATGCAGTCGAAGCATTCCCTGATGCAGGCGCAGAGATACGCCGATTTAAGCTGCATTGCGCTGCCGTTGAAATATGCCGGTAGAGTAGCTGCGCTGCAAGTCGCGATATTCTCAAATATCCGCGCCCTGTCCTCGTTGGGGTAAGTCATAGAATAGCCGTCAACGAAATAGATCGTATTGATATCAATTCCGCTGCCGTCATAGTACATCGCTCCGTTGTAATCTACCGCGTCATATCCGAGGGTCGATCCGTTATCGTCCGTGTAGGTGTAATAATAGCTGAAGCCCTCCGGATTTAACATATCCCACCTTCTGAACTGTTCCAGATCCCGCCACTCTCCGTTTTCATCATAATACATATCGAACATCGCGTTTTCAATGATGTGCATGAATTCGTGCGCCGCTGTCTTTTCCAGATCCGTCATGGTGATGTCAAGCACCATAAGCTGCTCATTGTATTCCGCGGTTACAAAAGCCGCAGCGTCGCTTATTGATTCCTTATCGCTGAGATCAGGAACGATCTGCCCTGTGAGATATATTTTTATCGTATCATATTCCACAGTTTTACTCGTCAGCTCGTCGAAAAATCCCGTGGGGAACTTTCCGAAAAAGCCGTCAAGCGCGGTGAGCGCGTTATTGATGAGCTTTTCATCGGTTTCTGATACCACCGCGTAATTGTCAAAGTGCCGGACGCCCTCCTTGCCGTAATATACGTCAATGGAATATTTTTCGCTTATTTTCTGCGCAAGGGCGATATTCGCTGTGGAGTAGTCGGCTCCGGAAATCGCTGTATAGCCGTGTTGGCTCCCGATGTTTTCCGGCTCCCAGATAATAATTCGGCTGCTGGTGTCGGAAACAGCTTCCAGAAGCACTACCCCGTTGTATTCGTCCGCCGATTGAATGAACATATATTCGCCGGGCAGCTCTGTTTCCATCTCTGCAGTCAGCCGACAGCTTTCGATATTATAGCTGTACAGTTTCAGAATCACATTGCCCTCTCCGTCCCCGCTGCTGCTGTAAAAATACAGATTTTCACTGTTTTCAGCCGGGGCGATCAATTCAGTACCTGAGGGAGCTGCAAGCACTTTTTTTACATCGGGTAATTCAGGATCGAATATAGAGATAGTGAATGAACTGTAATCGTTGATGATGATATTTCCGCCGGAGGTGCAGGGTACCTGTCCGGTAGACAGACCGAGCGGCAGCACTTCCCCGCTTTTTCTGTTCAGAACGCCGTAACATATATCATAGTTATCAGTGTTGAAATAAGATATCAGGCACTCATCAGAATCAATTATTCCGCAGACCATAGTCAGCTTCTGACCGTTTGTAAACTTTACGCTGAGGTCATTGCTTATACATGAGCCGCCGCTGTACTCGTATGTGACTACTCTGTTTGCTTCGGAATCCGCGACAGCAAGGGTGTTTTTTCCAACAACTGTACAGAGCGGATATATGCAGCTGTTCCGAATACCGGTTTTTCAGCGGAAAGCT
>CAMAGG010000184.1 GCA_945833805.1 uncultured Clostridia bacterium
GACATCGAGCAGCGAAATGGCCGCGGAATAAGGCAGGGTAACAACAATCCCGAAGTAACCGTAATCTACTACGCTACCAAAGGCACTTTCGACACCTACCGTTGGCAGCTGCTTGAAAAGAAACAGGAAACCTCATCAAAGGTGCTGTCGGGCAAGCCCGTATCCCGCAGCTGCAAGGACATCGACGAGGTTGCTCTTACTTTTTCAGAAATGAAAGCAGCCACAACAGACAATCCGCTGATAGCCGAAAAGCTAACGGTTGACAACGAGGTCGCACGGCTTTCGCTGCTTGAAACCGACTACCTCTCTCACCACAGACAGCTTGCCCACGATATTCAGGAGGTGTATCCCAAGAACATTCAAAGCTATACAAGACAGCGCGACAATGCCATTTCCGATATTCAAACGCTGAACAGCAATCCCTATGTAGAAGATTGTTTCCGCATAGAAATGAACGGGCAAATGATTGCTGAAAAAGAAATAGCTGCTGCTGAAATTGAAAAGCAGGCTCACGCATATATGGTCAGCGAGGCTTTCCGCGGTGGGGAGCCGATTTACTTTGCCAAGTATCACGGCTTTGAAATAGGACTGCGCCGTTCGGATCAGTACAATTGCAGCATACTTGTCAAGGGCGCGAACCTTTACAGGTCAGACTACAACAACAGCGGAACAGGCGCTATCACCCGAATTGACAATATGCTCCAAAGGCTTGAAAAGCAGCCGGAGGAATTTGCGGCGGCTATCGAAAAAGCCGAAAAGCAGCTTGCAAACGCTCAGTCCCTCTATGACCGCCCGTTTGAATACGCTGCCGAGCTGAAAGAACTGGTCGAAAAACAGGCGTACCTAAACGCACAGCTTGAATTCGGCAGCGACAGCAACGACAACCAAATCGTTGATGACAATGGCGAGGACGAGGGCGAAAGCGCAGAAATGGAAATGTAATAATTCTTGTGGCAGCTTTAGGGCTGCCTTTTTATGTGGAGGATAAAATGGACAGACATCTTGCTAAATACTACAAAGAGCATTATCCTGCGGGAACGCGGATAATGATTGTTCACATGAACGATGATGACCCGCGCCCCATTCCCGATGGGACTAAGGGTACGGTAAATTGCGTTGACGCTGCCGGAACTCTGCATTGCACCTTTGACAACGGCAGAATGCTTGGAATATGCCCCGAAGTCGATTCCTTTCACAAAATTGAGGAACACGAACACGACAACGGCGACGATTCCGAGGACAACGAGCATGAGATATGAGGTGAGCATTTTGGACGCTGTTGACGCTTATGCTGCTGAATATCAGCTGTGCGAGATTATGGGACAGAAAGCCATTTATACGGAATCCCTTATCGACAGGCATTCTGTCCCCGACGGATACTATGCTTACGATATACGCGACCCTATCGGAGACGGTGAAATCTGCGAGATACGCAACTTTATCCGCCACGGACGGGATGGAACTTTCATAATCTGCAAGCCGATTGACGGCGCGGATTGCGGTGTTGTCATTACTGAAGAAGAAATGACGCTGTTTGGGAAAACCACAACACTGAATGACTATATCAACTCATGGCGTACAATCGAGGATATGTTGCTTGATTCATACGAAAACGAGACATCATGTCTCATTTCGAATAAATTCTGCGGAGGCGATTACTATTGAGTGCTAAGCTCCAAATAAGAATGCCCGACCCTTCCTGCACACAGGAAGATATGAAAAAATACGGCTATAAATGGGAAGGTATGCTGCCCATTCAAGACAAGGCGGTCGCGAGGTTTATTCTTAAAACCACCGCTAACCTATATGCTCTTTATTCAGACGATTCGGAATCGCTGATAGAGGACGAGTCAAGGATAGACGATTGGAACGGTCTGTTCGGAGTTGACGCCGATGAATGGCGGGCGTATATCATGATGGGCTTTGCGGAAGGCACGGAGAAAAACTCCGATATGGTTATTCAGCGCCATATTCGCGGCACGGATTATCTGTTTACGCTTTCGGACGATGAGGAAAGCGAAATCTATAACTCCCATCTGCTTGAAATTACAAAGACCAATATCATCATTTACTTTGAGTGCGAAGAACTGATGTTCAGCAATCACGAGATTACCGACGAGGACATTCGTAAAATCGCTCTGCTCGTCATTAACCGTTATGATGACCTGAATGTACCATATTGGGATAATGTTCGCAGCGCAATTACCGACTACGCAAACACGCACAACATAACCGTTGTTCTTGACGGCGACAAAAAGGAGGAAAATACTATGATTCCCGTTCCTGCAAGCGAGGGCGATTATGAAGAATTCGAGGTTCTCGGTCAGAACGCCCTGTTTTCAAACTATCGTATCGACCGCAGCACAATCCCCGACGGCTTGTATGCCTATGACCTGAGAGACAGTTGTAATGGTATAGCCTGTGAGTTGAAAGACCATATCACTGTCAATCACTTTGGCACGGTTATCGTACAGAAACCTATTGACGGTGCGGAAAACGGTATTGCACTAACCGAAGATGATACCTGTTTTTTCGGAACACAATCCACTATTGATGAGTTTCTCGACCGTTCAGAGGAAGAAGATAACCAACCCGAACCCTGAGAATGAGACATCATGTTCCGTTCTCTTAATTGAAAGGAGACCAAATGCCAAACTATGTATATAACATCATTCAGACAACCGGCGACAAAGACGAGGTAAAACGAATGATGGACGCGGTTACAACAATGACCGAAGAAGGAATTCCCTGTTTTGATTTCAACAAGCTCATTCCTATGCCGGAGGAGCTAATGGTGACAAATGACGGTTCATTCAGAATCCGCGACCATATCAACCACTACCTCACGATGGTAAATCCCAATACACCGGACTATGAAATGGGTTTTGAAAAACTCAGCGACGAGGAATTTGGAGAGCTGTATAAAGCGCTCTGCAAATACTACAATCAGGAAAACTCTCATCTGCTTAACTGCTATATGCCTGCCCCCAACGCCGAGGAAGCACAGCAGGGCGACAAGCTTGCTCACAACATTTTGAACCACGGCGACCCGACTTGGTATGAGTGGTCAATAAAGCACTGGGGAACGAAATGGAACGCTTTTTATCCTACACCTGCCGATGAGAAAACGCTTTCGTTCTGTACTGCTTGGGCTAGTCCTATTCCTATTGTGGACAAGCTCGCAGAGATGTTCCCCTCTCTTGAATTTGAACACCGCTGGGCTGACGAGAACTATGGCTGCAACCTCGGCAGAAGCATATATAAGAACGGAAAATTCGTTGACGGGTATTCGCCGGAGGAATGTACCGAAGAAGCGTATGAGTTCGCCGCAGAGGTTTTCGGGTACGACCCACACGCTGAAGAACCGACAGAGGGCAACGACGAACAGCCGGAAATGTAAAACGGGACATGATGTCTCGTTTTCGTTTGCTACGAAAGGATTACAATGGATATTTACAAGAATACTCTTGCATACGCAAAAGGAAACGGCGAGATTGAACAGTACCGCGCAAGCATGAAAATGAATGAGGAATGCGGTTTATTTATTCGCCGTTCTATCGGCGATCATTTCCGCAACAATTACCTTGACGTGAAAAAAATCACCGCAGAAGTCACCGAAAAATATGGCTTTGAAAGAGCAATGCTTATGCTTGCCCTCCGCGTCAACAGCCTTGAATGGGACGGTCGTATCGACAAGTCAAATAAAGAGTGGGCAAGCAAATTCCTTGCCGATTATCCCAACGCTGAGGCAATGAAAAAGATCGCCGACAGTACGCTCGGAACAACTCACCCTGTTCTTTTAGACAGCGTTGCAGAAGAAGTGCGGTTTACTTTTCACGAGAGAAATAAGGATAATCAGCAGGAAGTAGAGGGTTATCGAATTATTCAGACAGTCAAAACCCCTACCGCTGAATTTCTTCTCGGACAGAACAAGAATATGCCGAGCCATTATGTAACATGGTACAACAGCGACCATAACGGCGGTCTTTCTCCGGTGTGGGGACACTATTATACCTCAACCGATTCGGAAAATAATAGAATATCGGCATATCGCGACTTGCTTTCACGAGCCTTGTCAGATGTAAATGAACATTCCGCATTTGAGGAACTCAAACCGCAGGTAGGCTCTATTATCCGAATCGTTAACGGTGAGGCAATGAGATTTGAACTTACCGACGAGGAATGCGATGGAGTGTGGAATATGGTTGAGCAGCAGAATGTCGAGGAACATTTTAAGGAACTGCTTGGCGAAAACGGTTATGATATTACCTTGCCCGGCATGGATAGAATAATCACCGAAATGGCGGATAAATACCGTGATGATTTCGGCTACGGCAATGACGATGAATTTGAGGCATATATAAGCGAGCGAGAGGACGATATTGTGGAGCTTGCTAACGCTGCGTTGTACGGAGATGTCTTTGTTGACCGTTCAAATATATCGGACTATGCAGGGCGGGTAATGATTCTTCGTCCCGAATATCTGAAACCGGATATGCGTATCCCCGAAAATCAACTTTTCCTCGCGCAACTCGGCACCGGCTGCGACCCTAAAAAGTGTGGTAGTCAGATAATCGGAGTATTCCTGTACGACAGAGAGGCGGCTGCTATACACAGCGATAATTTTCTCGGCGCAATGCGTGAAGAATGTATCCCCACTTGGGCAAGAGAAGCTCGTGAAGATATTACCGCAGAAGAAAGCAACGACGAACAGCCGGAAATGTAAAACGAGACATCATGTCCCGTTTCTGACCGAATTATCTTTTTTCAGCAATCATCTTTATAGAACTTCTGTGACCCAAGCAACCCCCAAATCTCATTTGGCAGGAATAGCGTGGTGAACCACGCTACCTAACACCGCACCGCCAAAGGCGGTGCATTTGATTAAAGAATATATTTTTGGTGAATTTTTTCATCACCGTCTTGAAAGGAGCATTCGATGAGTGATAATGTTAGACGCTCAATATATCTCACTCCCGAAATGGCTGAACAGATAGATATATACGCCAACTCTAAATGTATTCCGTTCAACCAGGCTGTTCGTCAGCTTGTAGAGAAAACTCTTTCGCTTACCGCTTATTCAGAGGGCGAAAACACAGTACGACAGTTTATACATGAGGAAGTCAACAACT
>CAMAGG010000185.1 GCA_945833805.1 uncultured Clostridia bacterium
CACGACCGCTGTATTGCCCGATTTGTTTTTTCAAAAAGCAGCAGAAATGCCGCTCTTTGAAAAGGCAGATCCAAAAAAACAACGGGACTTCGGAAAACAAGGAGGTCTGAATGAGCGAACCATACATAAGGCTGAAGAATATCTGCAAATTCTTCGGTTCGGTTAAGGCAAACAACAATGTTTCGATCGACGTAAACAAGGGCGAGATACTGGCGCTTCTGGGCGAGAACGGCTCAGGAAAAAGCACCCTCGTTAATATGCTGAGCGGAATTTACACTCCGGACAGCGGTTTAATCTATATCAACGGGAAGCCTGTTTCGTTCAGATCCCCGAAAGACGCGATCGCTGCCGGAATAGGCATGGTACACCAGCACTTCAAGCTGATTGACGTGTTCACGGCGGCTGAAAACATCGTCATGGGACAGCAGAAGAGCGTCATCACCCAGCGCAAAAAAATGGAGGCAAAGATCACTGAACTGAACGAAAAGTATGGTCTTTCGATACAGCCGGGCAAAAAGGTCTACGATATGTCCGTCAGCGAAAAGCAGGCGGTGGAAATAATGAAGATCCTCTACCGCGGCGCAGAAGTGCTTATTCTGGACGAGCCTACGGCGGTACTTACCCCGCAGGAGATAGATTCCCTGTTCGACATACTCCGCAAAATGAAGGCAAATGGCTGCTCCATTATCATAATTACCCACAAAATGGCGGAGGTACTGAGCATTTCCGACCGGGTAACTGTTCTCCGAAAGGGCGAGAGCATTGCCACCGTAAAAACCTCTGAAACCACACCGCAGGAGCTTACCGAAATGATGGTGGGCGGCGCTGTATCACTGGAAATAGAGCGCCCGAAGGCTCAGCTTTCGGAAAAGCCGCTGCTTTCGGTAAAAAATCTTCTGGTAAAAAACAACGATGATCTGCCGGTTATCAACGATATGTCATTCGATGTATTCGGCGGCGAGATACTCGGCGTTGCGGGAATTGCAGGAAGCGGTCAGAAAGAGCTTTGTGAAGTTATCGCGGGACTCCAGAAATCAACCGCCGGCGATATTACCTTTGACGGAAGCAGCATTCTCGGTCTTTCTCCCCATGCAATACTGAAAAAAGGAATCAGCATGAGCTTTGTTCCGGAGGATCGTCTGGGAATGGGACTTGTCGCAGGCATGAGCGTCACCGACAACGTTATCCTGAAATCCTATAACAGAAACCCCGGTCCGTTTTTAGACCGTAAATTCGCAAGATCTCTGGCGCAGCAGATAGTCCGGGATTTTGATATTTCGACCCCCTCTGTCAATCATCAGGTGAAAAAGCTCTCCGGCGGTAACATTCAGAAAGTGCTTCTCGGACGTGAGATCTGGCTTGATCCACGGGTGCTCATCACCGCTTACCCCGTGCGCGGACTTGATATCGGCGCCTCCTACAATATCTACCACATTCTGAACGAGCAGAAGAAAAAGGGCGTTGCGGTGCTGTTCATCGGTGAAGACCTTGACGTGCTCAAGAGTATTTCCGACCGGCTTATGGTTATCCATGACGGCGAAATTATCGACATCGTTGATCCGGAAACAGTAACCAAAGAGGACATCGGACTTATGATGCTCGGTCACAAAAGAGAGGAGGGCGACGCCGTATGATGAGGATTCAGGTTTCAAAACGCGCGGGAATGTCCCGGCTTGCCGACACGCTGATACGCATTTCCGCTATCGTCATTTCGCTTGTTCTGTCCGGCATAGTAATGTCGCTGATGGGGTATAATCCGCTGGATATATTCTCCAAAATAGTTACTACCGCGACCTCCTCCTTCACGCGTTTCTCGGAAACGATAAACAAAACTATCCTTCTGACAACGCTTTCTCTTGGAATAGGCGTTGCATTCCGAATGAAATTCTGGAACATAGGCGCCGAGGGTCAGCTTTATATGGGCGCATTCGGCGCGGCTCTTGCCGCTTTCGGATTTCCCGATCTTCCCGCGCCGCTGCTGCTGACGATGATGGGACTGTTCGCATTCGTATTCGGCGGGATCTGGGCGCTTATACCTGCGCTTCTCAAAGCGAAATTCGCCGCCTCGGAAACTCTGGTGACGCTGATGATGAACTACATTGCGGTTTCGTTCATCTCCTATCTCCAGTACGGCCCGTGGAAGGATCCTGCGTCCCTCGGCTCGGCAAAGATCGCCCGTTTCAGCGACAACGCGATACTCCCTAAAGTATTCGGCATTCATGCCGGCTGGATCATCACGCTGGTGCTGGTTGTTCTTATCACTATCCTTATGAAACGCACCAAGCTCGGCTACCAGATAGATGTACTCGGCGAGAGCGAAACCACCGCCCGCTACGCCGGAATGAACACGATAAAAATAATGTTCATCGCCGTCATGATCTCCGGAGGACTTTGTGGAATGGCAGGCTTTATGCAGGCCTCCGCAGTGGAAAAATCCATTACCGACAGCATGAGCGGAGGTCTTGGATTTACCGCTGTCATAACCGCGTGGCTCGCAAAGCTGAACCCGCCGATAATGGTGATCGTTTCCTTTGCCTTTTCAATGCTCCTCCAGAGCGGAAAATCGCTTCAGGTAATGGGCATTCCGTCGTCGATAACAGAAGTGCTTCAGGGAATAATCATATTCTTTGTGCTGGCGAGCGAATTCTTTATTAATTACAAGGTATCTTTCCATAAAAACGCAAAGGAGGCAGAGTAATGGATATTCTTAACGAGATCTCACTGTTTCTTCAGACCTCTGTCCAGATGGGAACGCATATTCTCTTTGCGATAGTGGGCGGAATAATCTGCGAACGCGTTGGCAATATGAACCTCGGAATAGAGGGAATGATGCTTATGGGCGCAGCGGTCGGATTTTCCACAGCCTGCGCAACAGGAAATCCCCTGCTCGCCGTTCTTTCCGCAGGCGCTGCGGGAATGGCAGGAGCGCTGATATATGCCGTCATAACTGTTACATTCCGGGGAAATCAGGTCGTGACCGGACTTGTGCTGACGATCTTCGGCACGGGCGTCGCCGGATTTATCGGCAAATCCGTTTCAGGAAACATTATCCCACAGAGCGTATCCGACGCCTTTGCGCCGTATGCAATTCCTGTGCTCAGCGATATCCCGATCATCGGAAAGGCTCTGTTCGAACAGAGCTTCTACGTTCAGCTCGCAATCATCATCGCGGTGCTCGCTTACATCTATATGAAAAAGACCAAATGGGGACTGAATATGCGCGCAGTCGGTGAAAATCCTGCCGCTGCTGACGCTTCCGGAATAAACGTTACACTTTACAAATATGTTCATATCCTTATGGGCGGCTTCCTCTGCGGAATGGGCGGCGCTTATCTGTCGGTGGTGTTCCTCACAACATGGCAGGACAACGTTACCGCCGGGGCTGGCTGGATCGCTGTCGCACTCATTATTTTCAGCACATGGAACCCCCTCAAGGCAATTCTTGCGGCATATCTTTTCGGAATGCTCAAGGGTCTTAACTTTAAAATGCAGGGCTGGGGAATTCAGATCCCCTCGCAGTTTCTTGAAATGCTGCCCTATGTGGCGACAGTTATCGTGCTTATTTTCATCACACTGCGCAAAAAGAAAGAAAACCAGCCGCCGAATTCCCTCGGAAATCCTTATTTCCGCGAAGAAAGATAAGTCAATATCAGCTTGTTGAAAAAAGTCACCTTTTCAGGGTGGCGACGAAGATGACGGTTTATCGACAGCCTGGTCAATATCTCAGGGTCTGCTTTGTTTAGCAGACCCTTTTCGGTCGCCTGCGGTCACAGATTTCTGTTAAGAGGAAAATATTTCTCACTTGAACATATTTGTACAAAAGTACTTGAACTTTTTCATTTTCTGTGCTATAATATAGTCAGAAAGCTGATATTTTACCTCTTGTAAGGGTTTCTTTGCCAGATACTTCTCAGTATCTGCGAAAAATGGGAATCAAAATTTTCGGTTAATTATTGGCGGTTCAGTTAAATCATGGCTTTGCTTTACACAAAATGCAGGACGGATCTGCTGACGCCTGAAACATATTAAAATTCAAGGAGGACATTTTCAATGGACAGATTAAAGGGTAAGGTTGCAATTGTAACCGGTTCAACAAGCGGAATTGGTGTTGGAATCGCAAAGCTCTTTGCGGCAGAAGGCGCAAAGGTAGTAGTTTGCGGACGCCGCGAAGCAAAGGGACAGGCTGTTGTTGACAGCATCACCAGCGAGGGCGGAGAAGCATTCTACCACTTCATGGACATCACCGATACCAACAGCATTGACGCCTTACTTAAGGATACCGTTGACAAATACGGCAAGATCGATATTTTAGTAAACAATGCCGCCAATGTTGCGCTGAAAGACGGACGCGTTGACGAGCTGACCCTCGAAATGTGGGACGCTATTTTCCAGAGCGATATCCGCGGCACATTCTATGCTATCAAGAGCGTTATTCCTTACCTGAAGGATAATAAGGGCGGTTCTATCATCAACATCGGTTCTATGGCTTCTTGCAGCGGCGACCTCGGCTCTACCGCTTACGCTTGCGCAAAGGCTGGAATCGATAAGCTGACTGAATACACCGCATTACAGTACGGCAAGGAGAATATCCGCTGCAACTGTGTTCGTCCCGGTCTTATCGTAACTCCGGATAACGAGGCTCATGTTCCTCAGGTACTTAAGGACATCTTCCTGAACAACATCATGGTAAACCGCTACGGAAATCCTGCTGATATCGCAAATATGTGCGTATATCTGGCTTCTGACGAGAGCGAATACTTCACCGGTCAGATCGTTACAGTAGACGGCGGCCTGAACGCTCATACCACTACCGTTGGTCAGTTCAAGGAAATGAAGTCCCGCACATGGTAATTTACAGTTACACAGCTTGTAAATAAAAATTCAAGTCACTCACGCGAAAATGTGTGGGTGACTTTGTTTTTATAGAAGAGAATCATTCGCCCCGTTCTACCTCAATAAAAATTCTGCTCCGGCTTTCTTAATCATTTGTTGTCATCTTTCAAAATAAGTTAGCGCATACTGACATACAAGCAAATCAATGGGTTAGGGATAAACTGATTAAAGCGAAGCGTAACAAAATCAGCCGCGTGAGTATGTACGTTTGAACGGGGCGATTTTGTTT
>CAMAGG010000186.1 GCA_945833805.1 uncultured Clostridia bacterium
AGAAAAAACGCAGAAAGAGGGTGCTTCAAATGACAGAAAAATTACCGGATAATCTCGAAGAAGCACTCGAATTTATACATAAATTACAGGCTGAAAATACCGAACTAAAAGCTACTGTGGACAAGCAGAACATAATGCTCTCAAACCTCAACGAAATGCTTGTAAAAGGCAGAAAAGCGATGTTCGGCAAATCCAGTGAGCAGCTCAGTAATATTGACGGTTCAGAGCAGCTTTCGCTGTTCAATGAAGCCGAGCAGGAGTACTCTGCAAAGGCTGAGGAGCCTACCATTGAAACGGTCAACGTTAAGTCCCACCCGAGGAGAAAAAGACTTTCCTGCGAGGAACTTCCCGACAGCGTTGAACACAAAAAAATTGTAATCGACCTGGACGACAAAATGTGCCCGGAATGCGGCGAGGAAATGGTCTGTATAGGTGAAGAATTCGTCTGCAGCAAGCTGAATATTATCCCTGCACAGATTTCGGTTTTGGATTATTACCAGAAGAAATACAAATGCAAGTCCTGCGAGAAAAAAGACCCGGATAACATAAGCATTATAAAGCCGGAAATGCCTGTTCCGGTCATAAAGAAAAGCATGGTGAGCGCAGGAACAATCGCGTATGTGATCCAACAGAAATACCAGATGGGAACGCCTCTTTACAGGCAGGAACAATACTGGAAAGCGCAGGGCATTGACCTTAACAGGACGACCATGGCGAACTGGATAATCCGAAGCTCCAACTGGATAAAACCGCTGTTTGAGCTAATGATGAAGCTGCTTCTGAAAGAACCTGTCATTCACGCAGACGAAACTGTTCTGCGGGTTCTGAAGCGCGATGGTGAGCAGGACGATGGGCAATCCCGGTGCTGGGTGTTCTGTTCCAGAAAGGATTCCGAGCGCAAGATGGCGCTGTATCTCTACCGCCCGACGCGCTCTGCAAAAGTGGTTGAAGAGGTCCTCGGCGGTTATTCCGGCTACCTCCAGACGGACGGCTATGCGGCTTACAATGCGGCTGTAAATGCCACACGGCTGGGCTGCTGGTCGCATGCTAGGCGCAAGTGGGTGGAGTGTCTGCCCAAAGGAATTGAGGATAAAAATTCAAAAGCAGCTCAGGCTCTCGCCGATTTCCGCTTACGCGGAAATTCCGTTATTTTTGTTTCGCAGACAGTCGTCTGCGATTTTCTTGCGAAAACCACAAAAATAACGAACCGGTGGAACAAATTTTCGCCGAGGACAAGCGCCTTGAAGGTCTGCCCGAAGATGAGGTTTATGAACAGCGTCTTAAACGCGTCAAGCCGATTCTGGAGCGTTACTAGGAGCTTCTCGGAAGTATTTCGGCGGTAGGCGGCTCGAACCTCGACAAGGCTGTGAATTACTCGCTGAACAACAAAAAAGAGCTTGAAGCGTTCCTGCTTGACGGCAGGCTGGAACTCACAAATAACCGTGCCGAGCGTGCTGTTAAGCCATTCATCATGGGTCGAAAGAACTGGCTTTTCTCCGATACCAACAAGGGCGCTGACGCAAGCATGATGTGGTATTCGGTCATTGAGTCGACAAAACTCAATAACCTCAATGTTTACGGGTACCTGCTTCACCTGCTGACCGAGCTGCCCAAGCTGGGCGAAAAGCCTGATCCGGAGCAACTCGACAGTTTCATGCCCTGGGCTAATCTGCCCGATTTCTGCAAATAGTTTTCACCCTCTGCTTTCTACGGCAGAGGGTGATTTGTTTATGGCGCGGGGTGCTTTGGCGGATACGATTTGTTTATGGCGCGGGGTGCTTTGGCGGATACGATGCTCCATCTGGATTTCAAAATGGACACCAAATCCAAAACAGCTCAAAATTGGACACTAAACATGAAAAAGGGCGGAATCCGAACCACCAGAGTCCGATTTGAAATAGTGTAAATCCGCATAATACTAGGAAATGATAAAGCGATGTCCATTTTCTGAGTGTCACTTTTGACGTTCGCGGTACTCAGTCTCTTTCCTTAAAGGCGTTTTGTAACCATTTTGGGCGTGAGGACGTTTCTTATTGTAAAATAGCATATAGTTGTCGATCGCCGTTCTGAGTTCTTTCTCGGAACGGTATTTCGTTCTGTAAAGTTCTTCTCGCTTTAACGAGGAAAAGAATAATTCCATAACAGAATTATCATACGGCAGATGTGCTCGTGAAAATGATTGTGTCACACTTAACGATTTAAGATAATCGCCAAATGATTTGGAACGGTAGTTACTGCCAGGATCTATATGAAATATCAAGCCATCCGTTGGATGCCTAAGCTCATGGGCTGCCTTAAATGTACTTTTTATCAATTGAGTGCTGTTTTTAAGTCCGACTTTGTAATCAACAATCACTTGCGCATACAAATCAATAATGGTACAGATATAAATGTTCTTCTCGTTCCAGCGAAAATATGTAACATCGCTGACCCAAACCTCGTTTGGCACAGAAACATTAAACTGTTGATTAAGACGTTTTTAAAATTGGCGCTGTTCCTTATCATAAATCGACTTGGCGTCCTGACGAATACTTATCAGACCCATATCTCGCATCAGTTTCCTGACGGTTTTATCGCTTGTTCGATAGTCCTGATCCTTTAGCACGGCTGCAATTTTGGCAACTCTGAAGATTTGATTGTTTTCATCATAGATTTCTTGTATTTTTATGCGTAGCTCCTCTTGTCTCGTTGAATTCCAAGTGTTATCACGTTTGTTTCGCAGAATGAAGTTGTAAAAGGTTCCATGAGGCACTTTCAAAGCCTCGAAAATCATGTGCACGCTGTATTATCCGTACAGTCGTTCTAACGCGTTTAGTTTCTTGTCAAGCGGAGAATTAACGCTGCAATTAACGCTTTGCAGGATTTCGATGGTTCCCTCAAGCCGCTTGATTTTGTTTTCAAGCCGGATTAACTTTGATTTTTTTGAGATCGGGAGGAACAATATTTTGTTCTTTAATCCATTTATATACGGTGCTCTTTGAGTTTCAAAGCAATATGGAAATTTCAGCAGCGGGAGTGCCTGTTCTGTAAAGGTTTATTGCCTCTTGCTTGATTATATTAGAATATCTGTTCATAATGAAAACTCCTTTTTGTTCTATTATAGAATGAAACGTGAGATTTTGCAAGTGATACTACATAATGTGGTTATTTTAGCTGCCAAACAAAACATATTGACATTTGGAGAAATATATGGTATAATATTATCATATACGCATGGAGGTTAAGTAATGGATATTGATTATAAATCATTTAAAAGGTTTACTCTCAAGAGCGCAGAGACTTGGGGTAGAAAAAACTATGGGAATTGGTTGCCAGAACTTCAAAATCAAAATTATGAGCCGAAGACACCTGTCGAAGAATTTTTTAGATATTATACTCAAGGTGTACATAATTTTTTTAATAACATTACTAGATTTGATGATATTGATTCATACGACTTTAGTGAAGGTTTTTTTACAAAAGAAATGTTTGATAATGGGGTTTATGAAATAGGACTTCACCCCGTTCCAAATGATATTGTTGTTTACAGATTCATACCCAGACGTTTAATAGAACATATGTTGGAGTGGGGCAATTCAAAATCTTTGAAAAGAGATTCTATGCTTTTAGATAAGGGATTTTTTAGTACAACATTATCTATAGAAGCTGTTAAAACCCGTGACTATGCAAATTTGAGGGAACGCTTACTGTTTACGATTTATGTGCCAAAGGGAACTCCTTGTGTATATGTAGACCTTGTTTCCGATATGCATGAACAAGAAATGCTGTTTGCTCCGGGAATTAGGCTTAAAGTCATTGGAAAGCATGTGTTTGGGAAATTTGTTGAATGTGTAATATGTTAGGGTGATTTCTTTAAGGGCTTTTACACCAATATTTCGGTCACGATATTGATTACACAAAGGAATATCTTTGACATAGGCTCAAAGGCTAAAGATTTGGGAGCAGCCCGCATTAAGCCTACTAAAAACTGAGATTGAGCTAAAATATACGTGGCGAAGAACTGGACGAAAGCCAAAAAGGCGGCGATTCGCCCGATTTAAGTCGGGATTCGTCGAGGATGGATAGCACAATGCCCCGTCGTTTGAGCGGTTTTGACGGCAAAAGTGAGGAATCTGAAACCCATGTTGAGGACAATAATTTGGACGAAGATGAGTCCGAGGGCGAGGGTGTGTCGGTAGGGATATGAGGTTGGCGTTTTGGAGGAGCTCAAATCTTAAGGGGCTGGGATCCGCCAAATCCTAGTAACGCCATAGTGAAATCGGACAAGAAACCATTGCGAATTTTAGGCAATTATACAATTTTTATTCACATCACGTTGAGTTTCGACATCTTGCAAAAAGAGGTTGAATAATATTCCGAAATACAGTATAATTAACTTAATGGCAATTAACCGATTTTGTTAAAGGAATTGCCGAGACTATTCAAAATGATTGGATTGGAGATAAAATGGACGAAATCATTAAGGTTGTAAGCGATTTAATATTCAGTGTTTTATCGTGCTTTGTTTACGATAAGGCAAAAAATGATATTTCAAACACGGCTGAGAAAAAAAGACAAGATAATATTAATAGCTGGCTCTCAAAGTTCTTTGCAGACCACGTTGAAGCAGTCTTTGAGTCATCTCAATTTGAATACTACCTCAAATACAATAAGCCATTTGATAAAATTGCCAGATATGTTAAAGAAGCGTATAAAAACGATGTCACTGTACAGGAAGATACTTTTATAAATAGCCTTGATGAGGAGTGCAGGAAAGAAGTTGTTAATCAAGGCGGGAAATGTTCGAGTTCCGAAGAAAGCAGCATTCGTGACCTCTTCAGTGGAGTTTTGTCCTTGATTAAAGCTGAACTTCATTCCAATCTGGGCAAAGGAGAACAGTTGATATCATATCAAGTGAATCAAAATCATTTGCAGATGAACGATATGCAAAAAGTTCTTTGTGAGATTAAAAGCATATTTTCAGCACAAACTCTAGTTACCGATTCGGCAGTGATTGAAAATGCATATCAATTGATGTCAAAAGCCATTTCTTGCGGTGATTTTGAAATGGTATATGATTTTC
>CAMAGG010000187.1 GCA_945833805.1 uncultured Clostridia bacterium
CAGATATATCAAAAAAGCTTTTCAGCTATTTAATATTGACATATAAAAATAATAGACAAAACCCGATAATCTGTTGACAATTATGACAAAAAAAGATATAATATACACATCTGAGATATACACATCTGAGAAAATAACGCTCGGCGCAGAAAGGAACAATTTATATGGCAGTGACAACAAGAAACAACACAGACAAACGAGTTATCCGCACAAAGAAAGCTATCCGAACTGCACTGTTCAAGATAATGGAGAACAAGGACTTAGCCTCCATTACCATAAGCGAGCTTACAACGCTCGCAAATGTGAACCGACGCACCTTCTACACACATTACAGCAATATCACAGATATTCTTGATGAAACTGAATCGGAAATTGTTGAATCGCTTAGTGAAGTGATCGAACACTTTGATACCGCCAGTCTTGTTGACAGCACCTATACGCTGTTTATTGAGCTGAACCGACTTATCACCGAGGACTACGGTTTTTATTTTCATCTGATGAAAAGTGATTTCCGCGGCGTGCTTATTTCCAGGATGAAAAACGTGCTGAAAGCGTCCACTGATAAAATTCTGGGACGGTTCAGCATTACTTCCAACGAAAAATACGTTATGCTGCTTTCTTCATTCATTAACGGAGGTTTCCTTAATCTGTTTCAGGAATGGAACAAGTCCGGAAAGGAGGTTTCCATTGAGACTGCCGCAAAGGTCGCCAGCATTATGGTTGACTTCCTTGTAAAGAACATTGCTCAGATCACCGAAAACATTGACAGCACAGTTTTCCCTGATCAGAAGAAAATATGATAGCAAAGCCCCGGAGTATCAAAGCTCTGGGGCTGAATTTATGCTTTATCCATTGTGGTGATCACTGTTCTCATTACGTCAAGCGGCTTTTCGGTTTTGTCAAGAGTAACGCGGATATGCTCCCTGCCAGTTGGTTCCAGCCGAAGCCGGTTTCCGTATACATCAGACAGGGCAGCTATTTTCTTCATGTCGAATTTTGACAGGTAGAATATCATTTCGTTCTTCACCTGACTTATCTCCACGATATTTGAACCGCTCGCCATATTGCGGAGCCTTGCAACTTCAATAAGTCCGAGAACGGATTTCGGCGGGTCGCCGTAGCGGTCTATCAACTCGTCGGTGACGTCGATACTGTCCTCCTCCGTCTGTATTCTCGCTATCTTGCGGTAGCAATCCACCCGCTGCGCCTGATTTGAAATATAATCCTCCGGGATATATGCGTCTATCCTGATATCCACAAGGCATTCCTCCTTATGAACGTCCTTTTCTCCGCGCTCTTCCCGTACAGCCTCGTCCAGAAGCTGCAAATACATATCATATCCGACATTTGCAAGGTGTCCGGACTGACTTGCGCCGAGAATACTTCCTGCGCCGCGTATCTCCAGATCCCGCAGAGCGATACGGAAACCGCTGCCGAACTGGGTGAACTCCCGGATAGCGTCAAGCCGCTTCTGAGAAATCTCCGACAACACCTTGCCGCGCTGGAATGTAAAGTAAGCGTATGCCCGCTTGTTTGTCCGTCCGACGCGTCCGCGAAGCTGGTGCAGCTGCGCAAGTCCCATGTAGTCGGAATTTTCAATTATCAGTGTATTAACATTCGGAACGTCCACGCCGGTTTCAATGATCGTCGTACATACAAGTACGTCAAGGTCGCCGTCAAGAAGCTGCCGCCAGACTTCAAGTATCTGCTCCTCGTTCATTTTCCCGTGTGCCACTCCGATACGCGCCTCCGGAATTAGAGAACGTATCTTTTCAGCGCAGCTATATATCGACTCGATACGGTTGTGGATATAGTACACCTGACCGCTTCGGCGAAGTTCCTTTTGTATTGCCTGCGTGATCACTCCCCAGTCATGCTCCATTACATAGGTGGTGATCGGCTGTCTGTCCTGCGGCGGCTCGTCAATTACGCTCATATCGCGGATACCGCTCATCGCCATATTGAGAGTACGCGGGATAGGCGTTGCGGAAAGGGTCAGAATATCCACGCCGGAGAACAATTCCTTGAATTTCTCCTTGTGGGCAACTCCGAAGCGCTGCTCCTCGTCTATTATGACAAGTCCGAGATCCTTGAACTTTATGTCGTTCTGAATGATACGATGTGTGCCTATCAGAATATCAATGCTTCCATTCTTGAGCCTGCGCAGTATCTCCCGCTGCTCCCCCGGGGTCTTGTGCCGCGACAGCAGCGCGACGTTTATCGGGAAGCCCTCCATTCGGTTGCAGCAGGTCTGGAAATGCTGCCATGCAAGCACGGTCGTCGGAACAAGAATTGCGCACTGCTTGCCGTTTTCAGCGCATTTGAACGCAGCTCGCAGAGCGACCTCTGTCTTTCCGAAGCCGACATCTCCGCAAAGTAAGCGCTCCATTGGCACTGGCTTCATCATATCCGCCTTTATCTCGTCAATACAGCGAAGCTGAGAGTTGGTTTCAATATAGTTAAAGTGCGCTTCAAAGTCCTCCTGAAGCTGGTCGTCCGGTGGGAACTCGTAGCCTTTGCTCCTCATTCGGCGGGAATACAGCTCGATAAGCTCGGAAGCCATTTCCTTTGCTGCGGCTTTTGCCTTTGCCTTTGACTTCTGCCACTGATCGGAATTAAGCTTATTCAGCTTCACTGTGCTGCTGTCGCCGGTTCCGATATACCGCGAAACCAGGTCAAGCTGCGTTACCGGAATATGCAGCACATCTGCCCCTGCATAGCGTATCTTGATATAATCCTTTGCCACTCCGTCGGTTTCAAGCTTGTGAACTCCGTCGAAAATGCCGATACCGTGGGAATAATGCACCACCAGATCCCCGACTGAGATATCCGCGAGAGAGCGTATTTCCTCGCCCTTTTTCTTCTTGGGCGGGCGCTTTCTTTCGGCATGAACAGCCGTATGCGTGAATACCGCAAGCCTGCTTACAGCGTACTCTATTCCTGCGCTAAGCGTTCCGGGAGTTACAATGACCCTGCCGGGCGTCGGCTTTTCGGGATTCGAGGAATAGTCCGCCTTATATCCGTCGTCCTGTAAATCTCCTGCGAGGGTATGAGCGCCCTTTTCCGTTCCCGAAAAGATAAGGCAGGAAAATCCCATACTGAGGTAATTGTCCAGTTCTGATTTCAGCACGGATAATTCACCGCTCCACGGCGAGGTCTGGATAGCCGTCTGTACGTCCAGCATAAGACCCAGTTTCAGGTCGCCGCCCCGGATAAAGGTATCGAAATACACCGCCGTGCGGTTCTCAAGCTCTGAATAAAGCTCGTTTTTTGTGAGCATATAGCGGTCAAGCCCTTTGCAGAGCTTCTTTTCCTCGGTGAGTATCTTCAGATCCTCGGTATGCTGAAGCGCTGCTCCGCGGTAGCTTTCCCTGACGGAAACATTCTCGCAGACAAACACCGCATTTGCATAATCGAACACAGTAGCTTCCTGCGGGTAGCACAGCGGGAAATATCTGTCGAGGCTGCTAAGGCTTATTCCGCCGCGGATCTTCGCAATGTCCGCATTCAGCTTTTCACGAACCCCGTCAGCGTTTTTGCCCCGGAGATTCTTTGTAAGCGCTTCAATACGCTCGCAGAGCACTTCCTCCGAGTCAAACAGTACTTCTCCTGCCGGTGAAATGCCGATCTCGTCCAGCGGCTCAGTACGGCGCTGGCTGTCAAGGTCAAAATAAGATATGCTGTCGATCGTGTCGCCCCACAGCTCTATCCTGCACGGAGCTGCGCTGTTTGGCGGGAAAATATCCACAATTCCGCCGCGAACCGAAAATTGACCTGCACCCTCGATCATGTCGCAGCGGGAATAACCGGCGGCGATCAGCCTTTTTATAAGCTCCTCCTGAGCCACGTCCATATCCTGTTTAAGAGTTATAGTCCGCTGTTTCAGTTCCTCAGGAGGGATAGTAAGCTGCGCCGCCGCCTCAGATGAGCATATCACAGCACGGCAGCCGCCGGAAAGCATTGCGGAAAGTGCGAAAATACGCTTGTGCTCATATTCGCGGGAAGCCGCTTCATAGTCGCCGAGGATAAGTTCCTTTGCGGGATAAAGTATAGCTGTTCCCTGTCCGTACATTGAGTTTATGTCGTTGCATAACCTTTGGGATTCCGCTTCGCTTTCGGCAACCACCAGCACCGGCAGCATTTCCTGCCTTTGGAGAAGCGCGCCGATGAAATGAGCCTTGTGTATATGCGAAACGCCTGTCACAAGGGCAGGCAGGGGGTTATGCTCGTCAAGGTAGCGGGAAAGCTTTTTGTATTCAGGTATAAGCCCAGCCGCATTAGTAAAGAAGTCCATCGTTGTTTCCTCAGGAATTAAACTTGTTCATCGCTTCGTTGATCTTTTCGTCAACCATAAGTTCGATCGAGGTCACTGCGTTATCCATAGCGGTTTCCAGCACCTCAGCCTGTTCCTTTTTGAAGTGACCCAGCACCCAGTCCGCAAGGCTGTAATCCGGGTGCGGCTTTGCTCCTACTCCCATTTTTATGCGAGGGAACATATCCGAGCCGGAAAGGTAGATTATGCTTTTTATTCCGTTATGACCTCCGTCGCTTCCCTTTCGGCGAATACGCAGCTTTCCCGGTTCAAGGGAAATATCGTCAAAAATGATTATAGTGCGCTCCGGCGGTATCTTATAGAAGCTCATTGCCTCGGTAACTGCCTCGCCGCTGTTGTTCATAAAGGTGGTGGGCTTCATAATCAGACAGCGCTTTCCTGAGATCATTGCGTCACAGGTGAGAGATTTGAATTTCAGCCTTTTGCAGTCCAGCTTATACTTATCGCAGAGGGTGTCGATCGTCATGAAGCCTATATTGTGGCGGGTTCCCTCGTATTGTGTTCCGGGATTGCCAAGTCCGCAGATTATATATTCCACAGCGCCCTGAGGTTCTGGTTTTCTCTCGGTTTCAAGCTTCTTGAAGATATCAAATACTGACATATAATATGCCGCCTTTCGGGGTATTTTTAACGCACAAAATCCACCCGCAGATGACCTGCGAGTGGAGGGGTTTGAAATTGAAACTCAAAC
>CAMAGG010000188.1 GCA_945833805.1 uncultured Clostridia bacterium
CGTTTCTCCGGCAGTAATGGCGGCAATGGGCAGCGTTCTCACCAACAAGTACGCCGAGGGTTATCCCGGAAAGCGTTATTACGGCGGCTGCGAGGACGTGGATATAGTTGAGAATATTGCGATCGAGCGTGCAAAGAAGCTGTTCGGCGCAAAGTTCGCAAATGTTCAGGCGCACTCCGGCGCGCAGGCTAATACCGCTGTATATGTTGCATTGCTTCAGCCCGGCGATACCGTTATGGGTATGTCGCTGGCGCACGGCGGACACCTCACACATGGATCTCCGGTAAACATCTCCGGAAAGTATTTCAACTTCGTTTCCTATGGCACGAACGATGATGGCTTTATCGACTATGAGGAGCTTTACAAGCAGGCAAACAAGTGCAAGCCAAAGCTCATCGTTGCCGGAGCGTCTGCATATCCGAGAGCTATCGACTTTGTGAAGCTCTCAGAGATCGCAAGAGCTGTCGGAGCATATCTCATGGTAGATATGGCTCATATTGCAGGTCTTGTTGCGGCAGGTCAGCACATGAGCCCTGTTCCCTATGCAGATATTGTAACTACTACAACGCATAAGACGCTTCGCGGTCCCCGCGGCGGCCTTATCCTCACCAACAACGAGTATCTTGCCAAGAAGATAAACTCCGCTATTTTCCCCGGCACTCAGGGCGGACCTCTCATGCACGTTATCGCGGCAAAGGCAGTATGCTTCGGCGAGGCACTCAAGCCTGAATTCAAGGCTTACGGCGAGCAGATCGTGAAGAATGCAAAGGTACTTGCTGACACTCTGCTTGAAAAGGGCTTCCAGCTTGTTTCCGGCGGTACTGACAATCATCTGATGCTGGTTGACCTCCGTCCGTTTAATATCACCGGCAAGGAGCTTGAAACCAACCTTGACGAGTGCTATATCACAGTAAACAAGAATGCGATCCCGAACGACCCGCAGAAGCCTGCTTTCACCTCCGGCGTAAGAATAGGCACTCCCGCAGTTACCACAAGAGGTCTTAAGGAAGATGATATGCGCGTTATCGGCGAGTGCATCTACCTTACCGCAAAGGATTTCGAGAGCAACAAGGAAAAGGTTCGCGGAATGGTCAACGAAATCTGTGCAAAGTATCCACTTTACGAATAATATCGCTATCTCCCTTGTTTTCGGGGCAGGGGAGATAAAATGCTGTTTTTGTAAAAAATAATCAGAAATAGATGAGGGAAGAAGAAACAATGACAACTGTAAAGAATACCGAGGTTTTATACCAGAATTACCAGTGCGTGGCGCCTCTTGGGCTTATTTGCATGAACGGAACTCAGGAGCTAGGCGCAAAGATCAACAGCTATCTTGAAAGATGGGCTGACAGAAACGGAATGCCGCATGATGATTTTATGATCGAGTGCCAGTGTCCGCGTTTCCAGTCCGGCGACGCAAAGGGGCTTATCAAAAGCACCGTAAGAGGCAAGGATCTGTTCATTCTGGTTGACGTAGGAAATTACAGCTGCAAGTATCAGCTGTTTGATCAGGAAAACTGTATGTCCCCGGACGACCATTATATGGATCTGATGCGCATAATTCAGGCAGCAAGCGGCAAGCCGCACCGTATCAATGTTATCATGCCGCTTCTCTACGGCGGACGCCAGCACAGGAGAAGCTACCGCGAATCCCTCGACTGCGCAGTTGCATTACAGGAGCTTCAGAGGATGGGAGTTTCAAATCTGGTAACGGTTGACGCTCATGACCCCAGAGTATGCAACGCTGTTCCGCTGATGGGATTTGATAACGTTATGCCGTCTTATCAGGTACTCAAGGCGATGTTCAAGGATTTCCCTGACCTCGTCATAGACAAGGATCACTTCATGGTGGTAAGCCCGGACGAAGGCGCTCTTCAGCGTAATATGTTCTATGCTTCCGTAATGGAGGTAGATATGGGAATGTTCTACAAGCGCCGCGATTATTCCACTATCGTTGACGGAAGAAATCCCATTGTTGCTCATGAATATCTTGGCGCTTCCGTTGAGGGCAAGGACGTTTTCGTTGCGGACGACATCATCTCCTCCGGTGAGTCCATGCTGGATATCGCAAAGGAGCTGAAAGACCGCAAGGCAAAGAGAATGTTCGCCTATGCGACCTATCCTATATTCACAAAGGGTCTTGATAAGTTTGACGAGGCTTATGAAAAGGGGCTTATCCACGGCGTATTCGGCACCAACCTCTCCTATCGCACACCTGAGCTGTTATCCCGCCCGTGGTTCAAGGAAGTCGATGTTGCGAAGTACCTTGCTTACTTCATCGCTTCGATCAACCATGACACCGCTATCAGCAATGTGATCGACCCCCATGAGAAGATCAAGGCGCTTCTCAGAGAACACAGAGGACTGTGATATGCCCTTAGCTGACAAGATACGCCCCGCCGCACTATCAGATGTGGTGGGGCAGTCACATCTGATAGGAAAAAGCCGCCCGCTCTCCAGAATAATTGAGAGCGGACGAATTCCTAACATGATTTTCTACGGCCCGTCCGGAGTGGGGAAAACCACAGTCGCACGGATCATTGCGAATTCTGCAAATATGCGGCTTCACAAGCTGAATGGAACTTCCGCCTCAACAGGGGACATCAAAAGCATAGTTTCCGAGGTGGACACTTTTCTGGGTACTAACGGAATTCTGCTGTACCTTGATGAGATACAGTACCTCAATAAAAAGCAGCAGCAGAGCCTTCTGGAATACATTGAGGACGGAAGTATCACGCTGATCGCCTCCACAACGGAAAATCCGTATTTCTATGTTTACAACGCAATTCTGTCCCGCAGCACTGTTTTTGAGTTCAAGCCGGTTCAGCCAGCAGAGCTGGAAAAAGCGGTTCGGCGCGGATTTGCCTGTATGACGGAGGAGACCGGGGTCGAATATATCCTTGACGATGAAGCTGTGAAGTACATCTGTCACGGCTGCGGAGGAGATGTCCGTAAGTCGTTGAATACGGTGGAGCTTTGCGCTTTAACCTGCGATGACGGCAGAATTACTCCTGACCTTGCAAAAGAACTCACCCAGCGCAGCAATATGCGGTACGACCGGGACGGCGATCAGCATTATGACCTGCTTTCCGCGCTTCAGAAATCTATCCGCGGCTCTGATGAAAACGCGGCGCTTCATTATGCGGCAAGGCTTATGGAAGCCGGACATATAATTTCGCTCTCCCGGCGGCTTTTGGTTATTGCAAGCGAGGATATAGGTCTTGCTTACCCGCAGGCAGTGCCGATCGTCAAAGCGTGTGTTGACAGCGCAATGCAGCTTGGTCTGCCGGAGGCGAGAATACCCCTCGGCGAAGCGGTAATTCTTCTTGCGACCGCCCCGAAGTCCAACAGCGCTTACAAAGCGATAAATGCAGCCATTGCCGATGTCCAGAATGGAGAAGTGTACGATTTCCCGCGGCAGCTCCAGAATGTTCACTGCGACGGAGAGGGGGCGGCGGTAAAAGGGCAGAACTACCTCTATCCGCATGATTACCCCGATCACTGGGTAAAGCAGCAGTATCTTCCGGACGCAATAAAGGACAAGGTATACTACGAATATGGCGAGAACAAGCTGGAACGCTCCGCAAAGGAATACTGGAGCAAGATCAAAAAATAGTCTGAATTACCTTGCTCGAATTTTCACCGGAATACAGCCAGCGGTCAATGTGACCGGAGGTCCTGAAATATTTCAGCTCATTATCGCAGTATGCGTTCTCCGAACTGCTCACGATGATGAGCTTTATTTTCATCTTTTCGGGAATGATAGCCTTTATGTATACGCTGGCACAGCTGTTCACCGTGACGTTGCTGCGGAATTCAGCTAGACCTGCAAGATTCGGCGCAAGCTCCACAAATATACCGTATTCTTCAATCGAACGGACTATTCCGGTGACGGTTTCGCCGACCTCGTACATTGACGCGTTTTCTTCCCAAGTGCCGAGAAGTTCCTTGTGAGTAAGGCAGATCCTGCTGTTATCAAGGGATTTCACCACGGCGTAGATGTTTTGTCCAACGTGGAAACGGTCGCTGGGGTGGGTTATCCGCGAAACGGATATCATGTCTATCGGAATAAGTGAGGGAATGCCGCAGCCGATATCCACAAAGCAGCCGAACGGTTCCAGATGAGTCACTTTAGCCTGAATAATATCCCCCGGCGTAAGTCCGCTCAGATATTCCCCCATACACTTTTCCTGCGCCGCTTTGCGGGACAGCACTGCAAAAAGCTCCCCGTCCTCCTTTCTCCGGAAATCAGTCACAATGAACGAAACAGGCTTGTTCACACGGGATATCAGCGCTATATCCTTTGTCGTTCCCTCGGTTATACCGATAGCGCCCTCCTCCCGTGGGATTATTCCTTTCATGCAGCCCAGATCTATTATCAGATTGTGCCGGCTGTCGCAGACAATGCAGGGAGCTTCAAGGATCTTCCCGGTTGTCATGCATTCGTTCAGCGAAAAATAGGACATCAGGCTGCTGCGGTTTTCCGCAGTGTTGATCAAAAAGCCCTCAGGCAGATACTCTGTCATTTTTTACCTCCAGAATAATTTTTTCTGTACATAATATGAGGGCAGGTCTGTAATTATACATACAAAAAATCACCGGGAATTTGCATCTTCCCGGTGTTTTTTTATGATTTTGCAAATCAGGAGTCAGGAGCCATAAGACGAACCATGACAGCCTTCTGCGCGTGAAGTCTGTTTTCCGCTTCGTCGAAAATCTCGTTTGCGTGCTGCTCGAATACCTTGGCGGTGATCTCCTCCTCGCGGTGAGCGGGCAGGCAGTGCATAACCATTGCGTCGGATTTTGCGGAAGCCATGACAGCGTCGTTTATCTGGTAGCCCTTGAACGCGATCTTTCTCTTTTCGGCTTCGCCCTCCTGACCCATGGAAGCCCATACGTCGGTGTAAAGCACGTCAGCGTCCGCCGCAGCCTCAATGGGATCGTTCACGATCTGGAACTTTCCTGGGTACTGCTTTGCGAATTCAATAATTGTTTCATCAGGGT
>CAMAGG010000189.1 GCA_945833805.1 uncultured Clostridia bacterium
TTCCTCCTGAACTGTTTCCGCAAAACCCTCCGAAGAAAACAGCTTTTCTGCTTCCTTCGCGTTATTCTGCATTTCAGAAAGCTTTGTAAGGAATTTACGCTTTTCGGTTTCTTTTCTTTCAAGGACTGCCTCTGCCTTTTTCAGCGCAGAACCAATACTCTGCTTTTCCTGAACGGCTTCGTCGGAATTATCATTCTCAAGGGTTTTAATACGGCTCTTATACTGTTGTATCAGCGTTTTATCCGATTCAGTCGAAAGAAAGGGATATACTGTCCTGATCGTACCTACACCGCGTATTTCCAGTGGATTATCCTGAAGATCTCCCGTGCCGTTCGCAATGTCTTTGAATATTTCCAAAACCCTTGAAGCCCCATGAACAGCGTCAACCGCGATACCCACCGCGCTCCTGATGTCCCGGTTGAACACAACAGAAGCAGGCTCTCCGTCGATACCTCTCTCTACGGCAGAGGAACCCAGTATTTTCCTCTGCTTGTCATTGAACGGAGGACGAACCGTCCTTGCCCGCTGAACGCAGGTAATGAACATATTCTTCGCCTGACCCTCAAGCACCGCTCCCGCGAGTTTACCTCCCCGAAAAGCATTTGATGAGAACCTGTCGCAGAAATTCCCCTCAGACAGCTGCCGCTCAGAGTGGCTGTATTCCGGGAAATCGTGTTTTTTGCGAAGCCCGGAAATAGTATCGTCTTCCGGGGATTTCTCCGTAGCTTTATTTCCGGTGGAAGATCTCGTTCCAGAGCTTTCTTCCTTGCCAGACTCACCTGATTTCCTTTCAGAAAGCTCAGCGGCTCTGGCTTTGCCCACTGCGTCAAAGGTCTGCATGTAATTCTGCGTCAGAAGCTGAACGGGATCTGCTTTTTCAGCGCTTCCAAAGACCGCTGCGGCAGAAACCTCGGCGCGCAGTAGCTTTTCCCTGCTCCGCAGACCGCCTGTCTGTCCTCCGGTTATTCTCTGCCTTTTCTTTACACCAATATGATCCATATTCATCACCGCCGGAAGGAAAAATAAATCAGAAAATATATCGCTTTATTGTAATGCTGATACAATCCTTAACACGGTAAAGCAAATCACACAATTTACAATATTTGTGAATTAATTATATCATATATTTTAAACACCTGTCAACTCAGGCGGCGCGAAACGCAAATATCCGAACGTCAAAAACCATTTGGCACAAAAAAAACCAAAGATTTTAGATTTAAGCACATTTATTTTCAACAATCATACATTAATTTTAGAGGTCACCTTTAGAAATCATTTCCGTGGCAAAACATATATAGCTAAATGAAATTGTATGATATAAAATTTATATATGCAAAGCCTTGACAAAAAGAAAAAATGACGGTAAAATAATAATTGAAATAATAAGGACAAAGCCAAGAAAATTATGTCATAAAATGATCCATATACAGTTCTTGTAAACTCATCAGATCCATGGTTTTGCCTTCAGGAGGAAAAAAAGGTTCATGAAAATGAGAGGAATCTATTCATCGGTAACAGATATCAGAAGAAAGGTCTTTACCGAGGTTGCAAAGCTTGCTTATGAGGGCGGGGATTACAAAGGGAAGATCACAGAGCTTCCCTATAAAATAGTTCCGGGAAAGGTTGCGGTATACCGAGATTCTATTTTCCTTGAAAGAGCGATCGTTGAGGAAAGACTCCGTCTTGCTATCGGACTTCCGCTCCGCTCGATCGATGAGCACGAAGCAGTTTCTAAAGGAATAGAGGAAAGCGCTATCGCGGAAAAGTACTATGACCCGCCTCTTGTAAACATCATCAATTTTGCCTGCAATGGCTGTCCCGAAACGCATTTCACTGTTACTGACTGCTGTCAGGGCTGCCTTGCCCACCCCTGTCAAGAGGTATGCCCTAAGGGCGCTATCACCGTAAAGCACGGTAAATCGCACATAGATCAGTCTAAATGTATTAAATGCGGAAGGTGCCAGAGCGTATGCCCCTACAACGCGATCAACAAAATGGAAAGACCCTGCGCGAAAGCCTGCGGAATGGGCGCGATCACAACTGACGAGGAAGGAAAGGCTAGGATCGACTACGACAAGTGTGTATCCTGCGGTATGTGTCTTGTGAACTGTCCGTTCGGCGCGATAGTGGACAAGGGGCAGATATTCCAGCTTATCACTGCGATGAAAAAAGGCAAAAAGGTCATCGCAATCGTTGCCCCCGCTTTCGTGGGTCAGTTCGGACCGAACGCTTCTCCCGAAAAGCTCACGGCGGCTATGAAGAAGCTTGGATTTGCAGATGTTGCAGAAGTTGCCGTCGGAGCAGATCTCTGCGCTATTGAAGAGGCTAAGGACTTCATGAGGGAAGTCCCCGAACATCAGCCGTTCATGGCGACCTCCTGCTGCCCTGCATGGAGCGTTATGGCTAAGAAGCTTTTCCCAGACCTTGCGCCTTACATCTCAATGGCGCTTACTCCTATGGTACTTACGGCACGAATGATCAAAAAGGATAACCCAGACGCCTGCATAGCATTTATCGGACCCTGCGCCGCTAAAAAGCTTGAAGCGTCCAGAAGAACTATACGAAGCGATGTTGACTTTGTCCTGACGTTTGAAGAGCTTATGGGAATGTTTGAAGCCAAGGGAGTTCGCTTTGAGGACATCACCGACGATGAAAAGGTTGAGTTAAATCAGGGAACCGGCAGTGGCAGAGGCTTTGCAGTAAGCGGCGGAGTTGCAAAGGCAGTTCAGGACGTAATCAAGGAGCTTGACCCGGAGCGCGATGTAAAGATAGTTGCCGCGCAGGGACTCCAAGACTGCAAGAAGCTGCTCATGTTGGCGAAAGCGGGAAAATATAACGGTTATCTGCTTGAGGGCATGGCTTGCCCCGGAGGCTGCGTTGCGGGCGCAGGTACGCTCAACGCAGTTGAAAAGAGCACTGCGCTGGTGAACAAATATGTTAATGACGCAGAAATGAAGAATTCCCTTGAATCTAAATACGAGATTAATCTCGGCTTCCTCACCGACTGTTACAGGGACGAGGAAGAAGAAGCAAAGCGCAAGAAATCCGCCGATCAGGATACATGATCTGATTGTTATTTAGCGTCAGCAATAAATACAAACGAGCCGCCGGAAATCCCGACGGCTCAAACATTGATTTGATGATCTTTATTACAAAGCCGCTTCTGACGTATCAAAAGCGGCTTTGTACTATTTAAGACTTTATATCAGTTCCGGGAGGAAGCATATCATAACGTGCAAATTCCGCAGTAAATTCGCCAAGACCCTGAGTGATCTGACGCAGTACAAGTGCGAAATCCGACAGCTCCGCTTCGGGAGCTTCCGCGGTAAGCTCAGTCATACCGTCGCCTACGGAATTCATTCCAAGCACCGAACCTCTGCGCTTTGAAAGCACGCTCATCACATCACCCTGCTTGTCGTCCGGCAGGAGTATCTTTAGACTCTGAACCGGCTCAAGCAGATAGGGCTGAGCCTCCTTCATGCAGTCCTTGAACGCCATTGAAGCCGCCGTCTTGAACGCCATTTCGGAGCTGTCTACCGGGTGGTAGCTTCCGTCGATAAGCGTTGCCTTCAGCCTTACCACAGGGAATCCGCCGACAGAGCCATGCTCCGCAGCTTCCTGCAAGCCCTTTTCTACCGCCGGGAAGAAGTTCTTCGGAACGCTTCCGCCGAATATCTTTTCCTCAAACAGCAGCGGCTCGCCGTCATACGGCTCGAACTCTATCTTTACATGACCGTACTGTCCGTGTCCGCCGGACTGCTTCTTGTATTTGCTCTCGATAGTCACCTTTTTGCGTATTGCTTCGCGGTACGCGATCTTCGGCTCGGACATAACAACGTCCATGCCGAACTTTGCTTTCAGCTTCGCTGCGGCAACATCAAGATGCTGCTCGCCAAGACCGCCTATAATGCGCTGGTGGGTTTCGTGATTATGGATATATTTCAGCGTGGGATCTTCTTCAAGCAGGCGTCTGATAGCCGAGGACAGCTTTCCCTCGTCGCCGTTTCCGTTTAGGGTTACCGCGCGGAAATAGCAAGCCTCCGGGAATACGGTGGAAGATAATGCAGCAACCGCCTCCGGTGCGCAGATCGTGTCATTGGTCGCGGCTTCAAGCTTGGTGACTGCAACGATATCTCCGGCAAGAGCCTCAGCGACCTCCTCCTGCTTCTTTCCGACAAGCTTCAGCAGCTTGCCGAAACGGAGTGATTCCCCGGTAGTGGCGTTCACTGCGGAAACTCCGGCGGTGAGCTTGCCCTGAACAACCTTGATAACGCTTATCTTGCCCACGAACGGGTCAGCTACTGTCTTAAACACAAATGCCTTGAGGGGCTTGTTCTCGTCGTAATCCAGCACCGCCCCGTCAAGCGATTCCAGTTTGCGCTCATTTGGTGACGGCAGCATGGAAACAACCGCATCAAGCAGCATATCCACGCCGGAAAGTGTATCGTTCGCGCAGCATACCAGCGGAGTGATCGCGCCGCTCGCAACTCCGTCGTGAATTCCCTTTACAAGCTCGTCATGGGTGAATTCCTCGCCGGAGAAGAACTTCTCCATAAATTCCTCGTTGGTTTCAGCGACAGCCTCCGCCATAGAAGCCCGCAGACCGGCGATCCTGTTCTCAGAAGCTGGCATGGGAACTTCGGTGGGAACGCCCTTGTTATCGTATTTGTAAGCCTTCATCGTAAGAAGATTTATGTATGCCTCGACCGGGCCGTTTTTATCATAAGGAACTACGATCGGGCAAACCGACGGACCGAAAACGGTTTTCAGCTGGGTATGTACCTTGTAGAAATCGGAATTCTCCACCTCCATGCAGGTTACGGCGAGCATACGCGCCTTGTTCTGACCTGCATCGAGGTTATAAGCCTTGATAGTGCCGGGGCATACGCCGTCCTTGCCGTTTACGGTGATGATTACCGATTCAGCCGCGCGTATTCCCTCGTACATACCGCCGATAAAGTCAAACTGACCGGGAGCGTCGATAATA
>CAMAGG010000190.1 GCA_945833805.1 uncultured Clostridia bacterium
GAAAAATCTGACGGCGCAATCGAACGACAATAATTATGCGGTGTTGCCTTAAGTTACCATCTACTGTCCCGGCACACTGTCTTCCGGACAAAAGCACAGCATACTGTTTCATATACTGACTACATATTTAATTGGTATTGACAAATAACCGTTTTTTGGTATATAATTATATCTGGGAATTTGTAATACATTACCTTGTTGCCCTCAAGATGAAAAAAATGGTGATATATGATGAAAAAGCTTTTTTCAATCCTTATCTCGATTGGACTAATGTTTACGGCAGCGTCAGTAACAGCTGCCGCTGAAACCACTCAGTCCTATGTTATAAAAGTATACAACGACCGCAGCGGACTTCCCACCGGTGAGGCAAACGATGTTGTTCAGACTCCGGACGGATATATCTGGATAGGAAGCTATGCCGGACTGATAAGATATGACGGCACAGATTTCCGTAATTTCAGCGAGGAAGGTGCGCTTCTTTCCTCGACTGTACGTTCGCTATATGTGGACTCAAGCGGCAGATTGTGGATAGGATCGAACGACATGGGCGTGTTCTATATGGAAAACGAATCCTTTGTCCGCCCTGAGGGTCAGCCGGAGGACAGCTTTCTTACAATAAGGTATTTCACGGAAGCCGAAAACGGAGATATTTATGTTTCCACCTCCTCTGGTCTTGCCAAGATCTCAGACGGGGTTATGTCGGTTTTTGAAACTCCGGAGCTTGTCGGACAGACCGTCTATTCCACGGCAATAGACAATTTCGGACGGATCTGGTGCACGACTAATTCCGGCTGCTGCGTAATAAATCCTGACGGAACGCTCGTTACAATACTTGTCAGCAGCGTGATTTTCAGCGGCGGCGAGAACATTTACAGCCTGACCAGCGGAAACAACGGCGAGATCTGGTGCGGCTCTGACAGCAATATCCTTGCGGAGGTCTATTGCAAGGGCAAAGGCTTTACCAAAGACGATATTGAGATAACCTATCACGAAACCGGAAACGTATTCACCCACGACAACCTTGAAAGGCTTTCAGACGGCGGAATTGCGGTGAACGGACTGCGGGGGTTCGGGCTTTTCAGGGATAACGGGTTTATTGAATTCGGCGAGAACGAAAACGCTTCTTCAATTGAAGGTTCTTGCCTCGACTATGAGGGCAATATATGGCTCGCTTCCTCCACAAACGGAGTGATAAAATACACCTCCGGCTGCTTCTCCTCTCCCAACAATACCGCCGGTATCTCCGGGAAAGCGCTGAACACTATCGTCGGACAAGGCGGAAATTACTACATGGGAACCGACAAGGGGCTCATTATTTGCTCAGAAAGCTGGCAGCCTGTCACAAACGAGCTTACTGGAATTCTAAACGGACAGAGAGTTCGCCACATCATCGGCGACAGCAAGGGGAATGTATGGATAGCGTCTTATTCCGACTTCCCCGTTATATGCTATGATCCGGACACCGGAAGCATAACCGAGTACAACACTGAGGACGGTCTTGCGGACAGAAGCGCCAGAGTACTTCTTGAGATGTCAGACGGCTCGATAGCTGTGGGAATGCAGAACGGACTTAGCATTATCTCACCAAACGGTGAAATCAAAAGCTTCACAGACTTTGACTACCCGGCTATATTGTGTATGGCTGAAACGGAAAGCGGCTCTATTCTTGCCGGAAGCGACGGAGGCGGAATTTATGAGATTAAAAATGATTCCGTTACAGTACACGGCTACGCTGAGGGTCTTGATAATGGAATTATTCTCAGAATTACCCCGGACTCCGAAAAAGGCTGCTATTTTGTCAGCACCAGCAGCGGATTGTTTTATTATGACGGCAGCAGCTTCACCAAGCTCAGAAACCTTGACAAGCTATCTGGCAACATTTTTGACATTTATCTGAGGGGCGACAGACTGTATTTGCTCCAGAACAGCGGTATTATCTCCGTAAACCGCGAGGACGTAATTGCAGACAATGGAGCATCTTCATTGTGCTTCGGCTTTGAAAACGGTCTTACCGGCTCGCTTTACGCTAATACATGGCACTGGCTCTCCCCCGACGGTCAGCTTTACATCTCAACCAGCAGCGGCGTAAGCATTTTCGGGTTCACACAGCCGGAAAGCATTCTGCCCAAAGCGATTGTGAACAGCATTTCCGTTGACGGAGTAGTATTCGACCACCCGGAAAATCTTGAAATAGAAATGGGGGCGCACCGTATAAACGTTGATTTTGCTGCCCTTTCATATACCGACACAACCCGCTTTTCCATAGCCTACAAACTGGAAGGTTTTGACGATGAGGAAACGGTGATAAGCACCGGGAAAAGCTCAACGATCAGCTACACAAACCTCCCCGGTGGCAATTATACATTCACTATGCGGATATTCCTCACCGACCAGCCGGAGGAAAACCACATATACACCGTCAGCATCCAAAAGGACAAAACTATCAGCGAACACCCCTGGTTTATTGCACTGATAATAGTAGGAGCGCTTGCCGTTACTGTCGGGATAACGATACTGGTTCTTTACGCAAGGATCAGCAGAATGAAGCGCCGCCAGATGGAATACAAGGAGATCATCGACCAGTCGCTCAAGACTTTCGCAGGTACGATAGACGCAAAGGATAAATACACGAACGGACATTCGCTTCGGGTTGCGAATTATTCAAGAGAGCTTGCACGACGCATGGATATGGATAAGGACGAACAGGAGCACATTTATTATGTGGCGCTGATGCACGATATCGGCAAGATCGGTATTCCAGACAGCATTCTAAACAAGCCGGGAAAACTAACGGACGAGGAGCGACAGGTAATTCAGCAGCACCCGGTGATCGGAGCAGAGATCCTCAAGGATTATACCGCCATTCCGGAAATAGCCAAGGGGGCGAAATACCACCACGAGCGCTACGACGGAAAGGGCTACTGCGCGGGACTTTCCGGTGAGGATATCCCGCTTATTGCGAGAATTATCGGCGTTGCAGATACCTATGACGCGATGTCTAGCAAACGCTGCTACCGGGATACGCTTCCGTCAGACGTAATTATCAAGGAGCTTAAACGCGTTGCAGGCACGCAGCTAGACCCGAAGATCGTTCCGTATATGCTGGAAATGATCGAGGACGGAACAGCTCCGATGGTTCTCTCCGAGGACAATAAGACCTAATACTAACCCAGGGACTTTCATAATTGAGAGTCCCTCAGTTTGTTGAAAAAGTCCCTACCTAAGTGAAGCATATTATAGAACCTAAAAGCCCCCCGAATCCGGAGGGCTTTCTTATGTAGTCTTCGACTAAGATCAGAAGTCAACCTCAGTGTCATAATAGCAGCACTTGAGCAGCTTCTCCATCTCCTCAACAGAAGGCTGACGGGGGTTAGAGCCGGTGCAAGCGTCGCCGATAGCATTTACTGCGATATCGTGCAGTCTTTCAAGGAATACGTTCTCAGGAACGAAGCCCTGCTCTGTTGGATAGCTGTCTGCACCATAGTTCTTGATGCAGTGCGGGATCTTCAAATCGTCGTTCATCTTGCGGAGGTACTTGATGAGGTTAGCAACCTTCTCGTCATCGTTCGCGCCGCCAAGCTTCATGTAGTCAGCAATCACGCCATAGCGCTTCTTAGCGGTCGGATCCTTAGCGTTGAATGCGATAACCTTAGGCAGGTACATTGCATTTGCAGCACCGTGAATGATATGTGCGCCGTAGTCAGCAAAGATCGCGCCGGTCTTATGAGCCATGGAGTGTACGATACCGAGCAGTGCGTTGGAGAATGCCATACCAGCGAGGCACTGTGCGTTGTGCATTCTTGCACGGGCAGCCATGTCGCCGTTGTAGGAATCAACGAGGTCAGCCTGAATCATCTCAATCGCATGGATCGCGAGAGCGTCTGTGTAGTCGCAGTTAGCGGTGGATACATAAGCCTCAACAGCGTGGGTCATAGCGTCCATACCGGTGTGCGCTGTCAGCTTCTGGGGCATTGTTTCAGCAAGGTCAGAATCAACTATAGCTACATCAGGAGTGATCTCGAAGTCAGCGATAGGATACTTGATACCCTTATCATAATCGGTGATGATGGAGAACGCAGTAACCTCGGTAGCAGTACCGGAGGTGGAAGGAATTGCGCAGAAGTGCGCTTTCTTTCTCAGCTCAGGGATACCGAATACCTTACACATATCCTCAAAGGTACATTCGGGATACTCGTACTTGATCCACATTGCCTTTGCAGCGTCGATAGGAGAGCCGCCGCCCATTGCAACGATCCAGTCAGGATTGAATTCCAGCATCTTGGCAGCGCCGTTCATTACGGTTGTAACAGAGGGATCCGGCTCAACACCGTCAATGATCATGACCTCCATTCCTGCTTCCTTAAGATAAGCCTCTGCTCTGTCGAGGAAGCCGAAGCGCTTCATAGAGCCGCCGCCGACAACGATGACAGCCTTCTTGCCCTTAAGGGACTTGAGGTTCTCAAGAGAGCCCTTTCCATGATAAACGTCTCTCGGTAAAGTAAATCTAGCCATTTGAAATGTACCTCCATTTGTGAAAATGTTGTGAAAAACCAACAGAAAAAAGCATAACAATCTATTGGTTTTTATCAATTTTATTATATCATTTCTGTACAGGCTTGTAAAATGTTAAATTAGCATAGCCTCTATACGTTTTAGATATATTGCATATTATTAGTTAAATAGCAATCATACTTTAGTAAAAATTATACAAAGAAGAACGGGTATTACTACCCGCCAGCTTGTCAAAAAAGTATCATTGCAGAGTTTTGAGAAGCCGTGATATTTCAGAAATCCGCACCAAAAGCAGGCTTTTCGCCTGATTTTGTGAGGTGCAGCAGCGCAGATGTTAGTTTATTAAGGACACGCTGATTAAAGCGAAGCGTATCAAATTCAGCCGCGTGAGTATGCG
>CAMAGG010000191.1 GCA_945833805.1 uncultured Clostridia bacterium
TTCCGGGAATTTATTTCCGGAGAGAAAAGCCGCTTCCCAACGCTGAATACAGCCTGCTGCGACAGCGCTGAGCAGCTTCTGATAAAGAGCTTCCGCAGCGCCGTGAATATTGAGGTAAAAAACGCGCTGAAAAAGCAGGTAAGCACCCGGATAAACATTGTGAACCGCCTTATCTCCACCGGCAGGCTTCATATAAGCGCGGAATGCCCGCACCTTATAGAAGCGCTGAAAACCGCCGTCTGGGACGAACGAAACATACACAAGGACGTCAGACTGGACGACGGCTCTACCAACATCGACAGTCTTGACGCATTCGAGTATTCTATTGAGAGATATGAGCGGGAGCTTTTTCACTATTGATATATATAAGGGCGGAGGTCAAATTCCGCCCTTTTTTCAGAAGTTTCCGCCGTTCCAGCCCCAGTTGTCTGTGGCACTGTACTTTACATATATTTTGTTTGCGGGGATCCCCAGCACATTACGGAAAATGCGGCAGATCTCTGCGGTCATTCTCTCGCAGGCAGTAGCCGCGGCGCCGCCGTAAAGGCTTACGTCCACGAAGGCTATCTTCTCTGACTTCACGCCCTCAAAATACAGCGTGCAGTTCTGCTCAAAGCACAGCATGAGCCAGTCTTCTGACTTTCCGAGAATGGTGATAGCCTTTCCCAGCTCGGTCTTAAGCTTTTCCTCCTGCTCCGGAGTGATCTCCTGTGAATACTTTGTGTTGATAAACGGCATTGTATTAGCTCCTTTCAATAATTACGGCAGAATATCCTCTGCGCAGCGCAGCACCTCGCGGAATTCCTGAACATCAATGCAGTACAGGGGATCTTTGCGCTCCAGCGCTGATTTTAATTCAACGGCGCCCTGCCAGCACACCTCGGATATTTCTTCCTGCTCAAAACTGATATTCGCGTCAGAAAGCGCTCCTTTATACAGGAACACCCATTTCACCTCGTTGTTCAGAAAGCGCTTTTCATGGAAAACATTGTCCTCCTTCACAGCCTTTCGGAACAGCAGCACAAGCTCCGACGGTCTTGCCCTCACTCCAACCTCCTCACGAAGCTCTCGAATAGCGGCGGTTATCGCGTCCTCGCCTGCGTCGATATGCCCGGTCGATGCCGCGTCATAGCACCCCGGAAAGGAGTCCTTGCTTTCCGCGCGCTTTTGCAGCAGGAATTCCATGCCGTCAATGCGCCGCCGCGCTATCCAGATATGAACGCTGGCGTGCCAGTCGCCGTCACGGTGGATATCTCCCCGGCGCTTGCGCTTCTCGGTTCTTTCTCCGCTTTCGGTAAGCACGTCAAAAAGCTCGTCGTCAGAATACATTCAATGCCTCCTTTGCCGCTGATGATCCAGTTGTGATATGTAAGTTTCAGTCCAGATTCCAGTTGATCGGTTCAATACCGTGCTGCTTCAGGAACTCGTTGGTTTTGGAGAAGTGCCGGCAGCCGAAAAATCCGTTGTAGGCGGAAAGAGGACTGGGGTGCGCGCATTGCAGCACAAGATGACTTGGATTTGTTATAAGCCCCGCCTTTGCCCGCGCATTTCCTCCCCAAAGCAGGAACACCATAGGCTGCTCCCTCTGGTTCAGCAGCTGGATTATCCTGTCGGTGAACTGCTCCCAGCCCATACCCTTGTGGCTGTTTGCAGCGCCCTCCCGCACGGTCAGCACCGTGTTCAGCAGAAGCACTCCGCTGTCCGCCCACGCGGTAAGCTCCCCGTGGTTCGGCGGATCAATTCCAAGATCGGATTTAAGCTCCTTAAATATGTTCTGGAGAGATGGCGGCGGTGGAGTTCCTTTCTTCACCGAAAAGCACATTCCGTGCGCCTGACCCGCTCCGTGGTAGGGGTCCTGACCGAGGATCACCGCCTTTACATCGCTGTACGAGGTGCGCCGCAGCGCATTGAAAATATCGTTCATCGGAGGATAGATCGTACGGGTGGAATACTCCTTTTTCAGGAACTCGCGCAGCCGCAGATAGTAGTCCTTTTTTATCTCGTCGGCAAGAAGCGCGTCCCATTCATTGCCTATTCTCATCATAATTACTTTTTCCTCTTGCCTTTTTTACCGGAGCTTTTGGCGCGCTTGGGCTTGACTGAAAATCCGAAGCTGCCTATCTTCTTTCCGAGGGTGAAATATGTTCCGTGGGCATAAGCCATAAGCCCTGCCTTTTCAATGTGGAGCTTCCCCTTTTCGTCTATAAGCGTCTTGTCGATGTTGACCGAGGTGATCTCCGCGATGAACATATCATGAGAGCCCTGCGGCAGAACATCAGTCACGCGGCATTCGATCGAGATAGGAGCCTGAGCGATCTGCGGCGCGGAAATGGTATTGCTCTCCATTGCGGTGAGCTTCATCTTGGCAAGCTTATCCTCTGTCCTGCCGGATTTGATGCCGCAATAATCCACTGCCCGTACCGAGGTGGAGGGCATCATGTTGATAACAAACTCGCCGCTTTCCTTTATTATGTGGTATGAATTTCTCTCCGGTCTGACCGAAATATATGTCTTTGCCGGGTCGGAGCAGACAATTCCCGTCCAGCCGATAGTAAGGGCGGCGGGCTTCTCCATTGTTCCGCAGGATACCAGAACTACCGGAACGGGCGAAAGAAGCGTTCCCGGCTTCCATTGTACTTTTTCCATAGCTGTATGTTCCTTTCAGATATTGATCACTCCTTACAGTATATCACAAAATATCTGATTATGCAACCAAAATTTTTCTTTACCTATTGACAAAAACATATTGTCGGGTATATAATATTATTACAGCGTGATACGCTGAATAACATTTTATTTATCTGTTTCGGGGCGGAGTGAAATTCTCCACCGGCGGTGAAAGTCCGCGAGCCTTTTGGGTTGAACCGGTGCAATTCCGGTACCGACGGTATAGTCCGGATGAAAGAATCAGAAAACAAATGTGATCTCGCAGTCCTGCGTGCATATTTGCGCCCCTGTACAGCCATTTGTGCGTGCAGGGGCTTTCTGTTTCCTCACCTTTACCCAGAACAAGGAGGAAAACATGAACAACACAAACACAGCAAAGCAGAAATCCCTTTTCGATGTGAGAAAGCTGGTATTCACCGCGCTTCTGGCTGCGCTCTCGGCGGTGCTGCTGAAGTTCCTCAGCTTTCCGCTGCCGTTTATCCCGGCATTCATCACCTTTGACTTTTCAGACGCTCCTGCGTTTCTGGCTTCCCTTACAATGGGGCCGGTTTCCGGTGTGGCTGTCTGCTTTGTAAAAAATCTCATAGGTTGCTTCAGTTCAGGGACCGGCTGCGTGGGAGAGCTGTCAAACTTTATCCTTAGCAGCTGTCTGGTTATTCCCGCAGGATTTATCGCAAAGAAAACAAGCTACAAGGGTGTAATTATCGCCTGCCTTGCCGGAGCGGTAGCTATGGCGCTCATGGGCGTAGTTTCCAATTACTTTATCGTGTACCCTCTGTACACCGCAGTTATGCCTATGGAAGCCATTATCGGTATGTACAGCGCGATACTCCCCGGCGCGGATACTCTTATTGAGTGCCTGCTTATCTTCAATCTGCCGTTCACATTCGCAAAGGGGCTTATCGCGGCGATAATCTCCATTCCGATGTATAAGAGATTACGCCCGATATTCAACAGCTATTACAGCGAGAAAAAATAAATCTGTGCATTCCCGGCAGGGGGTTCGCACAGGACAAGGAGTTTTCATAAATGTCGCTGAGATCCCTCGTTGGACACTTCCGTACAATAACCCGTCACCGCCATAAGGTCATAGCACACTGCGCCAAAGCCGGAATTCTCCGGCAGGGACTGCGCCATGACCTGTCCAAGTACTCCCCGGCGGAGTTTATCCCCGGTGTGAAATACTATCAGGGCAGCCGAAGCCCCAACGAAGCGGAACGTGAGGACATAGGATATTCCCTCGCGTGGATGCACCACAAGGGGCGCAATCGTCATCATTTTGAATACTGGATCGACGTTGACCCGGTGGAAAAGATATACAAGCCGGTGAAAATGCCGCTGCGGTTTCTGGCGGAGATGTTCTGCGACAGAGTTGCAGCAAGCAAGATCTACCGCGGCGAAAAATACAAGGACTCCGACCCGCTGGATTATTTCACCAACCGCAAAAACGGACGTTCTATCCACCCGGAAACCTCGGATATGCTGGAAAAGCTGCTGAGAATGCTTGCCGAAAAGGGTGAGGACGCGACCTTTGCTTACCTCAGAGAGCTTATCAGGGAAAACAAGGAATACTGAATCACAAAGGACTGCTGCATGAGCTGCGGCAGTCCCTTTTCTTTTCAGTGAAGCAGGTGATATCACCCTATCATTCCGAGCAGCGCCGCCGCCGCGAATGCCGCCATGCAATCATATTCCGACGCCTCCTCCGGAGGCTTCACCGGAAGCTCCATAGGCTCGCAGAAGCCACTCAGCGTTGAAACGCCGCGGTTTAGCGCAAGAGTTAGGTTTTCCCCGGCGCTTGATGTTACGCACACGGTGTTTTTGGCGCAGCGTCCGCAGGTTATCACCTGAACCCCGGAGAGCCGTTCCGTGGGAATTATTCCTCCGCTGTCGCCGCTTATGATGACCCCGGCGGCGCGCTTTACCACCGGAAATTCAGCTCCCTCGCCGATGATAACAGCGCATTCCGGGCAGTCAACTTCCCTTGCGGCTGCCGCGGAAACTATCTCGCATTCCGGCAGTGAGCCGCCGCTTAAAAGCGCTCCTGCGTTGCTTTCACCGACTATCAGCACAAATCCTTTCTCAAACATAAAATGACCCCCGGAATTAATCTTCTGGGGGTCAGCTTGAAAAAGCCTTTTCAGGGTGGCGAGAAACCGTCAGATTCTAGGGAGACGCTGATTAAAACAAAATCGCCCCGTTCAAACGAGC
>CAMAGG010000192.1 GCA_945833805.1 uncultured Clostridia bacterium
TCTCCGGGGTATATTTTTGTAGGGAAAAGAAAAAACGTGTTGCATTTTCTGAAAAAAAGTTGTATAATCTATACAGAACGGAAAAACCGTTGCAAATACATACTATTCGGAGGACATAAAAATGGCAGATAACGAAGTACTTATCGAAACCTCGGCAAGACATGTTCATGTGACTCAGGAAACTCTGGAGATACTTTTCGGCAAGGGTGCAGAGCTTACAAAGAAGAAGGATCTTTCCCAGCCCGGACAGTTCGCGAGCGAGCAGCGCGTAACTGTCGTAGGCCCTAAGAAAGAGCTTGCGAATGTCAGCATTTTAGGACCGGTTCGTCCTGCTGATCAGGTCGAGCTTTCCGCTACCGACGCGCGTTCTATCGGTCTTGGAATTGATATCCGCGAGAGCGGCGATATTTCCGGAACTCCCGGCTGCACACTGAGAGGACCTGCCGGAGAGGTTACCATCAAGGAGGGCGTGATCGTTGCAAAGCGCCACATTCACCTCACCCCTGAAACCGCTGAAAAGCTTGGCGTCAAGAACAAGGATATCGTGTGGGTAAAGACCAACACCAACGGAAGAAATGCGATCCTCGGCGATGTGGTTATCAGAGTCAGCCCCTCTTTCGCTGACGCGATGCACATTGATACCGATGAGTCCAATGCGATCAGTGCAGTTCCCGGTCTTATGGGAACCATTATCAAGGAACTCTGAAATTAAGGCAATAGTCCCCCGCTCCGGCTTTTTACCGGGGCAGGGGATTTTGTTCTATGTTGGAAAATTTCAGACGACCAAAATCGGCAGAATCAGCTATTCTGCGAACAATTCTCCGTTGACAGGCTGATAATTATTTGATATAATATTTTGTAAGGACGCTTGTCATATATAGCGTTCGCATAGTTATAAGACCCACTCAGAGCGATATCCCCCCGGATCATCTGTGCAGGTTTTGGGCAATATCTGAGTGGACGAGGAAAAATCAAGAATCAATAAAAAACGGGAAAGGAGGAAAAATGGCTGTTCCTACAAAAGAGCAATTGATCGAAAATGAGGCGGCGGACGCTGCTCAGGAGTTCAGCGGGGAGCTTTCAGCTGTTCAGTTTCAGGAGCGGTTAGCCGCTGAACAAGAGCAGACCTCCGTGCAGGGAGAGACTCAGGAGATTTCCGGTGATACTGCGCAGGAGGATCTCATTGAGCGGGCGGCACGGGAGCAGGACGAGATGACCCGCCGTGACAGAGAAATTCTGGCGGCGCTGGACGAGGTACTGCAAAAGAACAATATCAGCAGCCGGGAACCGCTGCACAGGAAACGCCGCACGGTAAACTGGGGTAAGGCAGCGGTGGGTACTGTCCGCAAGGGAGCGGGATTTCTGTCGCTTGCGCTGACGCTGATATTTATGGGCGTGGCGCTTGTCTGCGTGATGATCTCCGCTGAGCCGGACTATCTGCTTATCGCGAAGCTGTCGCCCGTCGCGGCGGCGCTTGTCGGCGGGGAGCTGCTTCTTAGCTGGTTCGTATCCGGAAAAAAGCTGCGGATAAATATTCCGTGCGTGTGTATTACCGCGGTAATAGTGGCAGGCTGCTGCATTATGGCGGCGGCGCTTAATAAAAGCGATATCTCCGGCAGAGAGGAGTACAACGACCGCGTTGTTGCTGCGGAGATCTACGATGCAAGCTATAAAGAGCTTCGGCATTCGGCGGATATAATGACGCTCACTGTCACCGCCGACCTTAATCCGGACAGAAAGACAAAGAGTATGGAAACGCTTTCCGCCGGGGACTGTATAGAAATAACCGCCGTGCTTGACGGAAACTATTCCGATCCCACAGAATTTGCGGCGGAATGCAGGAGCATTATGGACGTGTACAAGGAGCTTGAAATACCGGTGATGAACTATCGGTTCAGTGCGGAAACCCGGCTTGCCGGATTCAGGCTTGACGTTGAGGGGCTGTTTCAGCAGGATTATTCCAAAGAAGAGCTTGCCGATCTCGTCCGCTATATTTATGTTGAGGATTATGATTATATTCCGGATCTTGAGGACATCACCGAGGAAACAGAAGAATCCGAAGAATCGGCAAACGACTGATCAATAATCGGATTATACTGGAAAGGATTTAATGTGTTAAACAAAGATTTGATTGAAGAACTGGGAAGCTGCATTTCAAAGCAGTTCCCTGACGAGGGAGTTTATCGTATTTCGAGGGTGGAGGAGTGGCTTTCCACCAATGGTTACACAAGGGAAAAGCTGGGCGTTTCAGATTTCCATGAGCTTATCCGGGAGGCACCGGAGCTGTTCGGCACGCCGAAATATAACGAGGATTCCTATGTTATAGTCAGACACTATATCGGAGCGTCGGAGCAGTTCGGACACCCGGCTGACAGCTTTTTCGGAAGCAAGACTATCATACTTAATGACGACATCATTGAAATGTCGCAGCAGTCGCTGTACGCTCTGACAAAGGTCATGGGCTGCGGTCTGACTGTTCAGGAAATGAAGCAGGAGATCTATGACAGCTTTGCACGGGCAAAGGACGAAGGAAAGCTTGATTTCCTCGGCGACAGATATGTGTTTAAGATAGGCTATTGCGCGGACGGATTTCAGGTAAACGGAATTATCACGAAGAATATCAGTCCGCGGGGAAAAAGCCTCTATTTTTCCTTTGAGAAAACCAGTATCTCAGGCAGCGTCCCCGTGGAGCACAGCCGCCCGCTAACTCCGGCTGTGACCGTAAGCCGCGAGGACAAGGAGGAGATCTATCGGCTGCTTACCGCGAATTTCCCCTTTGACGTTCCGCAGCACATGGCGGCGGTGAGCAAGCTTTTGTCAGACAACCATATCGACAGGGCAAAATACGGATTTTATAAGATGAAGGAGCTGCTTGCGCATATTGAGTTCCTTGATCTTGAGGACGTAGTTCTTGGCGGAGTACCTCAGATCATGGTAACCCTCAGGCGGTCGCCGGATTATCAGCCGGGATACAGTTACAGCCGCCCCTCTGCGGGATATTACAGACCCGCGGCAATGCGCAGCGATTACCGGGAGGAGCGTGAGCCTAAGCAGTTCAGGGAGTTCAGAGCCGCAGAGCCTGTTCAGCCGGCAGTGGATCTGTCGGTTATCCCGTCGGGGGCTTTGGAGGATTTCTGCAATCTGCCGCCTAAGCCGCTGATGATACTGGTTCAGTTCCTTGAGAGATCAGGGATCCGCAGGGATACTTCGGAGCTTCGCGCAGATCTTTCCGAGGATTTCATCCGGGCGAAAAGCGAGCAGAAGATCCGCCTGTACGACGGCAAGATAATTTTCCCCTGCCGCTACCGCCGTTCTGACGGAACTCCGGTGGAATTGACGCTGAAGCCCTCTACATACGAGGGAAAGCCGTGGTTCCTGAATTTCGTGGATACAGTAAGCCGCGACCCGTCGCAGCGCAGCATCGAGCCGGGGCGCAGACTGGAGAATTTCGCGTTTCTGGGAAGCTGGAGCGCGTTCCTGACCGAGCTTGCGGATAAGGCGATCCACGAGAACTGGGATTTTGCCGGCTCTCAGCATAAGGATTACCATATACTGATCCAGTACATCAAGTACACATTCTATCGTCTTGTACGGGAGGATAAGGTGTGCATTTCTGGTGACAGACAGTTCGCCTGCTTCAATACCGGACTTGTTGACAAGCATTACGACGATATTTACGCGTGCTTCCAGCCGAATGACCCGAACAGCGAAACAGAGTGGAAATTCGCGGGGTTCTGCACGGCTGCTTCCGGACCTCTCGGAAAGCAGGTGGTGTATTATTTCAGCCCGCTGCCTCAGCCGCCGTTGTATTTTGAGCGCGGGGAGCAGCTCTTCTTTGACACATCGCGTCAGCTTCTCACCGATTTTGACCATATCATAATCGACAACATCAGCCGCCTGCCGCTCCAGTTTCTGAACGATCAGTTCAACGACTGCCCGGAGGCGCGGGGCATCGCCGAGGAACTTCGGGATACCGGGGATTTTTCCAGAAGGCGTGAGCTTTACGAGCGGCTCAAGGAGATCGTATCCGACAACAGCCGGCTGTTCATAAGGATCCAGAACCGGCTTAAGGACGCGATAGAGCTTGCGAAGAAGCGGGTCAGCAGAGATTACAAGACGGCTATTCCGTCCTACTATCCCAAGCGCAATTCAATGTCGCTTATACTGCCGCTGTGTCTGGTGGACGAGGAAGTGCCGGACGTGGCTCTGGTAGTAGAGCAGACCCATTCCGGAAATTATCAGGGTCAGACTATACTCACACTGGCTCAGGCGTATGTTGACGCGCGGCTGCTGTGCAGGCTCAACAGCGAGTGGCTTACCACCAACATTGGCAATTCCGCCGAGGAATCCGAGGACAGCGAGGATATCTCTCAGGACAGCGGGGATTAAGGGGGCGCAATGGTTGATTACGAAAGAATGGTGGAGCTGGGTTTAGATCCGGAGGACGCAAAGAGGCGCTATGGCACTAACACCGGGCTTTTTGCGACCTGCATGAACATCTATTTCAGGACGAACGCTTTTTCAAAGCTGGAGCAGCTATGCCGCGAGAAAAAGTGGGAGGAAGCGTTTGACTGCGTTCATACGATGAAAGGCTCAGCGGGGAATATGTCGTTTATTTCACTGTATAATATTTACAGCGAGATGACGGAGGATTTTCGCAGGGGCGAGCCGGAAAAGGCGATCCTGTTGCTGGATAAAGCGGCGGAGCTTGAAAAATCCTTCCGTGAAGCTGCGGGATTTGAGGAATAGGTTATCCGGGGCGCTGTATGAACAGCGTCCCGTTTTCAAATTGTAATTTGTATGATAGATATATCATGTAGACGGTTGCTGTTTGGAGCTAA
>CAMAGG010000193.1 GCA_945833805.1 uncultured Clostridia bacterium
GGGAAACGCTGATTAAATCAAATTCGCCCCGTTCAAACCCGCATACTCACGCGGCGAGTTTTGCGCAATAAGTAACATTTCATTTGTAGCATCTGTTATATTTTGTGCAAAACTAGATTTGATACGCTTCGCTTTAATCAGCGTGTCCCAAGATTTAATCTTGCAGAGTTTCCGGCTACATCATCTCTTGCCGGAATACGTTCCGAAATATATTGACAAAAAACGACATCAACGTTATAATATATACAAATTATTGCGGTGATAACTGATTCAAAAAGTCAAAGTTATCCCAAAAGAATATATTACAGTTTGGTAACAAATTTATATCATCTATTGAAATTCCTCGAAAAAAGGATTATAATGTTATCTTGAATAGTATGTGAGCGTCTGATTTTGTAAATTTTCATTTAAAATTAACTGGTTTGGAGTGTGTTTATTTTGAAACAGAGTACGGGGAATCTTTATGACAGACTTCCTATAAATGAGTCTGAGATCACCGTCGGGCAGGTCACGGTAATACTGCCGTCATATAATCCGGGAGAGCGGCTGGCATTGGTTTTGTCAGGGCTAATCAGTGCAGGGTTCAGAGATATCTTAGTAATAGACGACGGAAGCAGAGATGACTGTCAGCGCTTCTTCCAGCAGGCAGAGCGTCTGCCGGAATGCACGCTGATCCACCATGATGTCAACCGTGGAAAGGGCAGAGCGCTGAAAACAGGATTCGAGTACTTTTTGAAGAACCGTCCCGATCAGTCCGGCGTAGTTTGCGCGGACGACGACGGTCAGCATTCACCGGAGGACATTGTGCGTATTGCTGCTGAAATGCAGCAGCGTAATACTGCGGTCTTCGGGGCAAGGGATTTTACCCTGCCGGACATTCCCCCGAAAAGCCGTTTTGGCAACACAGTGACGTCCTTTGTGTTCCGGGCGCTGTGCGGAATTAAAATAACTGACACTCAGACAGGTCTGCGGGCATTCCCGCGGGAATATCTGGCAACACTTTGCAGGGTTTCGGGAGAACGGTTTGAATATGAAACCAATGCTCTGCTGGAACTGAACCGGGAGGGTTTCCCCTTTGTGGAACTTCCTATCAGCACAATTTATATAAACAACAACGGCGAAACCCATTTCCGACCGCTCCGGGACAGCATAAAAATATACGCAGTGATACTGAAATTCCTGCTTTCCTCCTGCCTTGCTTCGGTGATAGACATGACGATGTTCACGGTGATAAACCTCTGTCTGCCCTCCGGCATGGACGAAAAGCTTCGTGTGTTCACGGCGACCTTCGGGGCAAGGGTGATATCCTCGCTGGTGAATTACTTTATCAATCGCAACAGGGTGTTTCGCAGCAGCGGGAGCGTTCCCGGAACAATGGGTCGTTACTATCTGCTGTGTTTGTGCCAGACCTGTATTTCAAGCGCCTCGGTCACGGGACTTTCAGCTCTGTTTTCCGTGCGGCACAGCGGCTGGGAAACTCTTATAAAGGCTGTGGTAGATACAGTTCTGTTCTTCATCAGTTTCGGCATACAGCGTGACTGGGTTTTCGGAAACCGCCGATCGCACGAAAAGAAACAAGGCTAATCAATGCGGCGGTTTCATTTTTCGACATAGTACCATAGGGTTGACATTATAAATAATTGAGGTGAAATGAGTGAAAGGGAAATTCTGTTTTAATAAAATACTTGCGTGCGCTTTGGTGTTGTCGCTGACCGGGTGTTCCGGTGCTGATGAAAAAAGCAGCGTACAGCCGGAGGTCAGCCAAGAGATTTCTTACGAATCGGAAACGACTTCATCAAGTACATCGGGCGAAACAAATACACAAAGTGAAGCAAGCACATCAGATACCCCGAGCGAATCAGAATCCCCTGCCGAAAATCCGGCTGAACCGACAGAACCGGATTATGTGGCTTTTTTTAAAGAGAAAAAGGTTCACGAGCTGAACATAGAAATTGACCCGGCAGAATGGAATGCGATGGTCAACGATCCCTATTCCAAGACTCCAAGACACGCAAATATCACAATTGACGGAGTGACAATGAATGACGCAGGAATTCATCCGCGCGGAGTGTCTTCTCTTGAATTTGGCGTGATTTACAAAACCAGACTGCCTTACAAAATAAAATTTGACAAGTTTGTTGACGGCGGTAATTTTTTGGGACTGGACGAGATCGCTCTTGAAAACAGCGCCTGCGACCCATCTACCTTACGGCAGTACGTTGGAATGGAAGCGATGAGATCAGTGGGAGTTGACGCTCCGTATGTTACGTTCTTCAATGTTTACGTAAATGGAACGCTGCACGGATTTTATTCGGGAATAGAGGCAGTTGACAGCAGTTATCTTGAGCGTGTTTTCGACAGCCACAAGCATAATCTCTATAAATCCGAGTCAAACTCGACGCTTACACCGGGTATGAGCATGGACGCTTTTGAACAGGAAAAAGGCTCTGACGAAAGCAAATCCGACTTAAAACAGCTGATAGAGATCCTTGATGAAACTCCGCTCGGCGAAAAGGGCAGAATTGAAGAGATAATCGACGTTGATATGGTACTGAAAACCCTTGCCGCAGACGCAGTCATACATAATTGGGACAATTACGCAGGAGAAACCTGTCACAATTTCTATCTGTATATGAACGACGGGACTTTCAGTATTATTCCATGGGATATGAACGAAACGTTTTTGCAGACGGAATCCGGCGAGCGTCCCGGAGCAGGTTCTAAACAGGACATACTTTCGCCGATCACGGGATATCTTACAGAAGAGGATCGTCCGCTTGTCCAGAAGTTAATGGCTGTTGACGAGTATTACAAGAAATACATCGACTATTGCGATCAGTGCCTTGACTGGCTTCAGGATTTTTCGGAAACAGAGCTTGACGAGCTGCAGGAGCTTGTCAGCGAACACTATGAAAAGGATCCGACAAGGTTTTATAAGCTGAGCAGTTTCCAAAAGGAATTTGACGAAACCAACCGTAATGGAATTGCAGGATTTATTAAGGAAAGATGTGAGTATCTCGCTGTAAGAATACCTGAGATCCGCGCGGAAAAGGGACTGGATAATCAAGAAGATGAATAATGTTCGAGCGATCAGAATTATTTCTGCATTTCTGGCGGCGATTACGGCGCTCGCGACGGCGTGTATGGTCAGTGCGTCTGCGCAAACGGAGAGCCTCTCTGCAGAATACAAAGACACAACGTTTTCAGTCGAGGGATTCAGTTCGGAATTTCTTATGAATGACGGGAATGAGCGGACGTTTACCACCGCAGACTGCGGAAGCGTTTCACTCCATAACGACAACGGGATCGCTTCGCTTTATATCGTGTTCAACAAGCTTCCTGATCCATGGACGCTTGTCAGCGGAGAAAACGCTGTGGAATGCGGGGAAAATCGTTTTCTGCACGAGTTCGTTGATGTAAAAAAGCTGTTCGGACAGCTTCCAGAAGATCTGACTTTGAGCTTTGATAACAGAACCTCTATTGCGGAAATATATGCGTTTTCCGACGGAGAGCTCCCCGACTGGGTTCAGGTGTGGGAGCCGCCCTGTGAAAAGGCAGATCTGATGCTGTTTTCCGGACACGCCGATGACGAGCACCTGTTTTTCGCCGGGATCCTGCCGTATTATGCGGGGGAGCTGGGGCTTAATGTTCAGGTGGTCTATGTTACAAATCACTTCGACACCTACGACCGCCCGCACGAACAGCTTGACGGTCTGTGGACGGTCGGCGTCAGGAATTACCCGGTTATCTCCGAGTTCCCGGATCTTTATTCCGAAACCTATGATCAGGCGATTGCGGCTTACGAGTACAGCGGTTATTCATTTGAGGACGTTTCCGGTTTTATGGTAGACCAGATACGCCGGTTTAAGCCGCTTGTGGCAGTTTCTCATGACATAAACGGCGAGTATGGGCACGGCACTCACTGCCTCGCGGCATTAGCGCTTATGGACGCCTCGGAACGCTGCATGGACGAGAAATTCCGCACTGAAAGCGCGCAGGAATACGGCGTATGGGAGCCGAGCAAGGTTTATCTTCATTCCTATGAAGAAAACCAGATCACGCTGGATTGGGATATCCCGCTTGAAAACTTCGGTGGGAGAACTGCATTTGAGATGTCACAGCAGGGTTATCTCTGTCATCAGTCGCAAATGATCTTCCCCGGTCTTAAAAACTGGCTATTCGGCTCCAATAACCAGATAAAACAGGCAAAGCAGATCAATTTGTATTCTCCGTGCAAATTCGGATTATACAAGACCACTGTCGGAGTTGATACAGAAGGCGGAGATTTCTTTGAGAACGTAAAGACCTATGCTGTTCAGGAAGCCGAGGCAATTCAGAAAGCCGAGGAGGAACGCATAAAGGCTGAGGAAGAACGTAAAGCTGAAGAAGAACGCCTGGCCGAAGAGGAGCGCAAAGCAGAGGAAGAACGCCTAGCCGAAGAGGAGCGCAAAGCAGAGGAAGAACGCCTAGCCGAAGAAGAACGGCTGAAAGCGGAGGAAGAAAGCCTCCGCAATAAAAACAACCTGATCACAGGAGTAATAATTACATCGTCAGGCGCTGCACTGATAGCTGCGGTATTGATCATTCTGGCGATAAAGCGCAGCAAGGGAAGATAATCACAGAAAAAGCTTCAGGTCACCTCTAAAAACCACCGGCTAATGCTTTAGCACCTCATCTGCTTGCATATTTTACGCCATATTGCACAAATTTCACTTGACGGGCGCCAGCCCGCCTGCGCTCAATTTGTACAATCTGACGAAAAATCTGACTGCGCATCTGAGGCACTATGGTTTTTAGAGGTGCCCTT
>CAMAGG010000194.1 GCA_945833805.1 uncultured Clostridia bacterium
ATTGGACATTATTGCAATTATATGTTACAATATATATGAAATATAATTTTCAGAAAGGACAAAACATGACCAGTTACACATACACTGCCCCCTGCCATTTCGGGATAGAAAAAACCCTCTCCTTTGAGGTAAAGAAGATAGGCGGGGAGGACATCACGGTTTCGGATGGTCGGGTGACATTCACCGGAGCGCCGGAGCTTTGCGCAAAAGCGAATATATTTCTTTCAACAGCCGAGAGAGTCTGCATAGTTCTGGGGAAATTCCGCGCCAAGACCTTTGACGAGCTTTTCGAGGGGATAAAGGCTCTGCCGCTGTCGGAATATATCGGGAGATACGACGCATTCCCGAACACCGGGCATTCGCTGAATTCAACGCTGAAAAGCATACCCGCATGCCAGAAGATAGTGAAAAAGGCAATGGCGGTGAACCTCTGCAATGCCTACGGCTTGCAGACCATGCCGGAAACCGGAGCTGCCGCACAGATACGCTTCTCTATCATGAAGGACGAGGTCACGCTGATGCTGGACACCAGCGGAGCGGGACTTCACAAGCGGGGCTACCGCCGGGATTCCAATGCGGCTCCGATAAAGGAGACCCTTGCCGCAGGGATAATCGACCTTGCGAGGGTGCGTGAGAATGACACGGTCTGCGACCCGTTCTGCGGTTCGGGAACTCTGCTGATAGAAGCCGGGCTGAAAGCGCTGAATATCGCGCCGGGGCTGAATCGCAGCTTTGCGGCGGAGCGGCTGGGACTTGTTCCGGACAAGGCTTGGAGAGCTGCCCGGGAGGAAGCCGCCGACCTGATAAAACGGGACACTCAGTTCAGGGCTTACGGCTATGACAGCGACGGAGAGTGCGTGAGTCTTACGCTTTCCAACGCGAAAAAGGCTTCGCCGCTGATAAATCTCAAGGCTCAGCGCCGGGATATAAGGGACTACGCTCCCCCGACGGAAGAACTCAAGATAATCACAAACCCGCCTTACGGCGAGCGAATGCTTGAGGTGGAGCAGGCTAGGGAGATCTACCGCACTATGGGAGAACGGCTGCTGCCGCTTTCCGGCGCGCAGTTATATGTTATCACTCCGGACGAGGAATTTGAGGACATTTTCGGACAGAAGGCGGACAAGAACCGCAAGCTTTACAACGGTATGATGCTGTGCCGCCTGTATTCCTATTTTAAATAATAATGAAAAAAATAAAAAGAGTAAAAGCAAGAGCAAAATTTGACGGGGCGGCGCCGCTGCCGATAATACTTTACCTGCTGTCGGTGTGCACGGCTCTGATGTATACGATATGCCGCAGTCAGTTCCTGCCGAGTGTGCTGGCAATGTCTGCGCTGACCGCGGGAATATTCATGCTGTTCTACAAGCTGAGATTTCGCCCGCTTGCGACGACTCTCTGCATTTTTTCGCTGATCGTTGCCGCATGGCTGGCGGGGTCGGCTGCGTCAGCATGGTATCCCACGGCAGATTCCAGTTTTGTGAACTTTCTGTTCAGCGCGTCGGCAGAGTTTGATCTGATCTACGCTTCGGCGGCGGTGTTCGTATTTGCGCTGGTTATAGGGTTCATCGGCTGTTATTTCTCGGTTATAAGCCCCAGACCCTGCTTCCTCATGCTGCTGATGTTCATTCCGATGATACTTTCGTCCAGAACGTCAAGGGAGCTGCCGGTTTATTTCATGCTGATAATGACCGGGTGCTTTATTTTTGCTTCCGCTAATCTTTCTATACCCTGTCCGCCGGACAATATGGCGTCATTTGAGGAAAAAGGCACGCGGCGCCGGAGAGTGGCGATATCCTGCGCGGTTGCGGCGCTGCTGACGCTGATCGTGGCTGTTCTTCCGAAGAATACTGAAACTCCGCTGCAAAGCTATCTTGACAGCTTTGTGCCGAAGAACACCGGTGGGTTTTACAATTCCGGGCTGACCAATTTCACAAATCACTCATCTGTGAATTACGGAATGAATAATCCGAAGGACAAGCTGCTGTTCACGGTGGAAACCGACAGTCCCGGAATTCTGATGAGCTGGGGATTTGACATACGCGGAGAAAGCGGCTGGGTTATTTGTTCCGCAGATGGCTATGATTTCGACACGGGGTATTCCAACTGGGAAACCGACGCTGATTATCGCAGCGCGGCTAAGCTGATCCAGATACTGAAGGAAAACGAGGAGGCGCTTTCGGAGGAAAGCCGGGCAATTCTTGAGGGAATTACCGCCGAGGAGCCTCGAAAGTCTTTTATGACGATATCAATACAGGACGGCTCGGCAACGCGGGTCGTAATGCACCCGAATGGTACAATCAAGGCGTATCTCCCGGAGAAATGCGGCAGGAATTATCTTAATCCGCGGGGGGAGATATTCACGGAATTCGCTTTCCCGGTGAACGCTACATATTCCCTTCGGCATTACACAAACAGCGAGAATGCGGAGTTTCTGCGCAGGCTGGATAATGACAGCTTTGAGGCGCTTATAAACGACGCTATGGACAGCTGGATTCTTTCGTGGGACGAGGGATATGCGCTGCTTGATGAGATAGAGGACGCAGAGCGGTACATGAGGGCGGTCGGAAATACCGGAATAACTCCTAGGATACAGCAGCTTGCCGATGAGATAACTGAGGGCATAGTTTCGGATTACGACAAGGCACGGGCTATTGAGCAGTGGTTCGGCGAAGCAGGATTTGTGTACGATCTGGAGTTCGTTCCGGAGGAACGCAGCACGGAATATTTCCTGTTTGAGAGTCGCCGGGGAATTTGCAGCGATTATGCGGACGCAATGACGCTGCTTGCCCGCGCTGCGGGTATCCCGGCGAGGTACTGCGAGGGCTATGCTATTCCGGAAAGCGCCTATGACGAGCAGACCGGGCTGTACAACGTAACCGATGCGCAGGCTCATGCCTACACCCAGATCTATTTCCCTGGCGGTGGGTGGATAGACTTTGACGGAACGCGGTATGCGGTACAAGCCGGAGAAGAGGCGGAGACGGTTCCGGCGGGGATATTTATTCTTATAGGGGCTGCCGCTGCGGCGCTGCTGATATTCGTGTTCAGAAAACCGCTGAGCTGGCTGTGGTTCAATATCACCTATCCTATAAGGAGCAAAGCCGGAAAGATACGCGGGGTATATGTTTACACAAGGCGGCTGGCGGCAAGGCTTTCCGGTATGGAGGAGAACAATCTTTCCTGCGGAGAGGTGAGGGATATCCTGTCGGCGCGGCTGTCTATGCCGCAGGAGGCGGAGAGAATATGTTCTGCTGCCGACGAGCTGTTCTATTCTCCGGGAAAAACCACGGAATGCGACCCGAAGCTGTTAAAATACCTTAAGGCGCTGAAAAAACGCAGGAGGAGGCTGAAGAAATAATGCGGGGATATATTGAAGCGCTTGCTTTTGCGGGTGTGTTTCTGGTATTCATAAACGGCGAATACGGCTGGATTCTGATATATTCAATCCTCGCGGCGGTCGCTGCCTCGGTGGTGATCTACGTTATCTCAAGAAAGCATTTCACGGTTAGCTGCTCTGGCTTTTCAGGGGTGTACGCAATTGGGGATATGGTGACTGCTGAACTTAAATTCACCGGACACGGCTTCTGTCTGCTGCCATTTATCACTATAAACGGCAGCTTCATGGGACAGAGATTTACGGCGCGCTGTTCGGTCATCGGGCGGAGCGGCACGGTGAGGATAACTCTGAAAGCTTTGGAATGCGGTCTGAATAAGCTGTATATTGATGAAATAATCTTGCGTGATTTTCTTGGGCTGATCAACTATTCATCTCCGGAGCGTCCGGAGCAGTGCGCTGCGGCGGTGCTGCCGCGGATAGCGGATTATACCGGCCCGGAGGTGCCTCACAGCCTATTCCCCTCCGATGACGACGAGGAGGTGGAGCAGTCGCTGCTTTCCGGAGGTATGCCGGGATATGAGCACCGTGACTATGTGCCCGGCGATTCTCCACACAGGATAAATTACAAGCTCTCTACGAAAAAGCACTCCCTGCTTGTCAGAAAGGACGAAAGCACTGCCGCCGAGAGCACCGATATAATACTGGAGCCGGGAGCGGACGGCAGCTGCGCGGAGCAGGCTCTTGCCCTCGCAAAGCAAATCATCGCAAACGGCGGCTCCGCAAGAGTCGTCTTCGGAAAGGACAGCTTCACCGCTTCATCGCCTGCGGCTGCGGACAGGCTGAGGGAGTGGCTGGCGTTCCGGGATCTTCATGCAGCAGGCGGGCAGGAACCGTCACAGGCTCAGCGCTCCGCGAGCCTTTCACATACTGTCGTGACTATATCGAAAGAGGGAATTACTGTGGAATGACAAACTGATTGATCAGAATGCAAAATTTTTCAGAAAAAATTTAAAAAACATCTAGCAATTTTGAAGAATATCTGTTATAATAGAAGAAATGGCAGGGTATGCTCCGACAAATGGAACTTTCTGCCAGCGAATTATCAAAAACGCTGATAAAAGCTCGTGCACGGGCGGTTCAGCGATAATACAAATTCAGGAGGTATATACCAATGGCAAACAAGTGGGTCTATATGTTCAGCGAAGGCGACATGACCATGCGTAATCTCCTCGGCGGTAAGGGTGCAAACCTTGCCGAGATGACTAGCATCGGTCTTCCCGTTCCGCAGGGCTTCACGATCACGACAGAGGCTTGCACTCAGTACTATGAGGACGGCCGCAAGATCAACGACGAGATCATGGCTCAGGCTATGGAAGGCGTTAAGAAGATGGAGGAGATCAACGGCAAGAAGTTCGGCGATCTCAAGAATCCGCTTCTCGTTTCCGTTCGTTCCGG
>CAMAGG010000195.1 GCA_945833805.1 uncultured Clostridia bacterium
TCAAGCTGTACCCGCGCTACCGCCCGTTTTACCGCCGTTTGAGGCGACACCGCGGCGATTACCTTGTCTAATACGTTCACGCTGTTCACCTCAATCCATGGGAATTACGTTATAAATGCGGTTTCTGCCGCCCCGCCGCTCAAGCTCTGTGACCTTCTTCTCCCAGAATTCAATATTTTTACGAACCTGTCCGAGATCCGCCCTTGTAAGGGTAAGCGTCCCGACAGTGTAGCTCTGGCTTGACGAAAGCGCTTCTTCCGCTTCAAGCCATGTTTCTAGTTTCTTTTTTGCCGTATCAAGGCTTATTGCGCTCATGCAAGCCCTCCTTTTTATCTGGTTATCCATTAAAATTATAAAATACCGTATGTGCGCCGAGGTGCGGAAAAATGGCTGAAAAATGCGGTTTTGCGCAATAAAAAAAACGCCGTTTTCGGTATTGGAAACAGCGCAGAAAAAAACCGCCCACGGACGACCGTAGGCGGGAAACAACTATTTGATTTATGCTTTTTTTGAAATCAAATGCAAAGCGCTATTCAATGCCGCCGGATACTGTCCGCCGTCCTCTTTTCGCAGATCTGGATTTCTTACCCGGCTCTTTAAGTGTCGGGTTCACGATCTCCAGCGCCGCGGTAGCATAATTCCGTAAATCAAGCGGCTCGTTCCTCCGATAAGAGGGATCACGCAGCTTCCATTCCACTATCGCCTTTCCTTTGACGTAGGTCATGACAGCCTGCTCCGCTGTAAGACCGCGGAAGTACTCCAAGGTATATCCCGCGCCTTTATCCCGCGGAAAGTGGCAGAAATTCGGGCCCTCGTCCGTCACCTGAAGTCGCTGAAACAAAACCGTCTTTCCTGTGTCTACTCCGATCTTGAACAGTTGAACTTTCACGCGGTTAGAGGTAGTCGGGCGGTTGATATAAGGGTAATTCGTTCCGCCGTAGCCCTTTATAGCATATACCGCCTGCGAAAGCCGCGCCTTGCAGAAGCGGTATACTTCATTGGTAAAATGTCCGCCGGAGTCCATGCAGGTACAGCGTATTCTCATCGGAGTGCCGTCCGCTTTGTGGAACTCCTGTGAAAGAAATTCCCCGAGCTCGTTCCAGATCTCCGGCTTTTTAAGATCGCCGTACATGACATGGTACTTTATACCCCAGCTCTCTTTTCCTACTCCCCAGCCTACTACCTCGATTTCAAAGCGGTTGTCCTGGGTATCCACCCCGGCGGTGAGCATAAGCACTTCGTTCGGGACTTCACAGCCGTATTTCTCCCGGCGCTTGTAAAGTTCTTCGTAATCAAGCTGTTCGCCCTTTTCCTCCCATGTTTCGCCCATTTCGGTGTTAGTCCATGTTTTCAAAGGTTCTATATTCCCCTGCTTCGCCTTTTCGTTCGCTTCAAGGAACTTCTCCACTATCTCCCTCCAGTCCACGAACATGGACGCCAGAGTGTTCAGGTGAAAGCCCCTAACCTTGCGACGCGGGAATGCCGCCACAAACTTTCCTTTGATATATTGCCCTTTCCATTCCGACTCTGAGCAGACAGTGCCGCATTTATCGCAGATATAATTGATCTCGTCAAGATTTTCCTTGTTGAACTGAACCTGCGACCATAAAAGCGGCTGAAATTCTCCGCAGTGCGGACAAGGAACATTCCATTCCTCCTGTGTGCTGTTCTCATATTCCAGCTCAATCCGGCTCATTCCCTTTATAGTCGGAGTTGATACACACACTATACGCTTATTCCAGAATGTAGTCAGGCGCTTCATAGCAAGCAGTAGCGGATCTCCCTCGTTTCCGGCAGTTATCGGATATCGGTCAACCTCGTCAGCAAGCAGTATGCGGATAGGACGGGACGCCAGCGAAGCCGCCGAGTTCGCTCCGACCATAGTCACATGACCGCCGGGGAATATCTTCTGGAGTATCGTGTTTCCGCTTGTTCGGCTCTTTTCGTTGATCTTGTTCGACAGAACCGGGGTATCTCTTATCATCGGTGATAACCTGTCCTTTGAAAAGGTCTCAGCCATCTGTAAAGTCGGCTGAAGCACCATTATCGGTGACGGATCGTTGTGTATGTAGTATCCGATAGGGTTCAGTATAAGAGCGTCTGTCTTTCCTACCTGAGCAGCAGACTTCACCACTACCTTGCTGACTGTGAGATCCGTCACTGCGTCCATGATCTCTCGCTGATACGGCGCCTTGTCCGTTCTCCAGCGTCCCGGTTCGGCGGAGCTTTCCGAAGAAAGCCGCCTGTATTTATCCGCCCACTGTGACAAGGTAAGCGTTGGAGGCGGCTTCAGCCTGCCGAATATTTCCCGGAAAAGCTCCCTTGTATGTGCCTGCATCTTACTTCCCCCTTTTTATCTCCTCCGCATATATTGAATTCATCGGCTTAAGCTTCCTGCATTTCCAGCACTTTTTCTTTGATATATGCTTAGTCACCCCGCATCTATGTACCTCGCAGTAATGCGTGGGCTTTTTTGCTGTCAGCTTGTCGAATAACAGCAGATATCTCACATGTTCCTCCAAAGGTGATGTACAGTAAATTCCTTTGAAACCGTTCAGTTTATATCATCAATTTGCCCATAAACCACTTTTTGATATTCTTAACCTTTTCAATTTCTTGCTTTGTGTATTCAATATCATCTTTTATCGGTTTGAGGGTATTAACAACATGCGCCTGCTCGTTCAAATCGCTGTGGAACGGCAGTAAATATAAATCGAAAAGTTCCATCTGAATATTGATGTTGCTTCCGATATACCGGCAGAAAAACTCGTCCGCAGAATATTCAAGCGCTTCTTTTAGATACCAAGGCAGAACTGGTATAGTCGGAATAACTGCCGCATACTTTCCGGGAAGTTCCCCGGCGGCTTCGGTGATATGCCATTTCTCGGTTGAGTTCTTAGCGCAAGCAGAAACTTGTATGTATATAGTCAACTCTGGATATATTACACCTGTCCGACAGCGTTCTATTTTCGCAATCTCCGGCAGTCTGACCCAACCATAACGCTTGTTCATAGTAGATCCTCCAGTGATATTTTCTTTACACCGCAAGTCTCAGCCGTTTCCTCTGAACGGTGAGAGTTCACATCACGCCCGTCAGGGAGCAAATTAAAAGCCGCAAACATCTTCCGGACTTTCTCCAGTTCGTCAGCTGTCTGTTCATCAACCGCAACCATGTCGGAAATCATTTTGCAAATCTTTTCTTCAAGAACAGCGCGTTCCCGCCGTATCTCAAGCAGTTCCTTGGTGACCGCTATAATGTCTATCGGAGGCGGTGGTTCGTAAGTATCTACATACCGCGAAATATTCAGATTTCCGCCGTTATCCTCAATTTCCTTTCGTGTGGCAATGTGCGAATACTTTGAAATATCGCTTTGGGAAACCAGTGCGGAGAGTATTTTTTCAACATCTTCGGCTTGAAGCTGATTTATCTTCCCGACTTTTTTGAACCCTTTAGAGCCGTCAATAAAAACGACCCGTTCAGCCGGTTCTTTCCCAAAAACCATGACCGCAACTGGAATACCGGTGTTTAGGAACAGGTTTTCAGGTAACCCGATGACTGCGTGAATATTTCCCTTCTCAACCATTTTACTGCGGATAATCGCTTCACGGTTTCCTCTAAACAGAACACCGTGAGGAAGTATTGCCACAATATGACCGTTTTCTTTCAGCCGGTTCATTCCGTGCAGGATAAAGGCAAAATCCGCAAACTGCTTCGGAGGGTAGCCATATTCTCTAAACCGTTCGTCCGCTTTTTTCTCGTCGAATTCGTACTTCAGCGAATATGGCGGATTTGTTATGCAAACATCAACGGCGGTTTCCGGCACCTGCTCCGCAGTAACGACCGTTCCGAACCTATCACCGGGTATTATCCGATATACTCCGAAAACATCTCCGGAAAGAATGTCCTTATTCGTGACATACGCAGGGATATTCCTGACCGCAAGATTAAAGAGTAAGAGGGGCAGAGCGCGTTTTGAAAGCTCTTCGCAGAAAAAGACGCAGCTCGGTGCTAAATTATGAAGTGCGATAGTCAACCCGCCTGTTCCCGAACAGATATCAAGGCAAGAGCGAGCATTTGTTCCGGCAATACGCGCTACAAGAGCCGCCAGTTCTTTCGGAGTAAAATCCTGCATCATAGCCTTGCGGTTACTGTGTTCTTCCTGAAAGTAATCAGTGAAACCATCATAGGATAGATCGCCCTGTTGTTTTGAATATCGCTCAAATATATCATCGATTCGGTTGGAAAACAGAAGCTTCATCAGTATATCTGGAAGTTGGTAGCTCTCAGTTACCCCGAAAAGTTCATTTATCTCTTTCGCTGTCATGAAATCACCTCATGTTCTCTTCCTGTTCCTCCTCTTTGAAGCCGCAGCAATGCGGCTTTTCTTCTTGTTCTTCTTGAATCTCTTTGCTCCGGCTGAGCGCTTAGGATCATCGGTATATTCCCGCCGCGATCCTACAGGCTGCTCCGCCATGTCTGAAATTATGCCCGGGATAAGCATTGCAGTATAAGGATTATTCATACGATCACCTCCTATATCAGATCACTTAGATCAATCTTACCAGAACTGGACTGACTCTTTCTTGTGCCCGATGTTTTCAAAACCATATCCAAAAAAAGAGCCATTTTTCTGCCGTTCCACACATTGCTGAAATACATAGGCGTGAAGTAAAGATTATCGTCATGCGGCGCGGCAAGAACGTCATAATTGAATGGGTCTTTTATGCTGTCCCCGACCTTTACT
>CAMAGG010000196.1 GCA_945833805.1 uncultured Clostridia bacterium
CATTCATCGCTTATTCCAAGAACATATATATCGTTTCCGCTGACATCAATGCGTTTTATGACGGAATAGCCCTCAATACGGAACAATTCCGTCTTTTCGTGATTTTCAATATCAAGCGAACAGAATGAATAATAACCGGCTTCGGAATATGCGCAGTACAGCAAGCCTTCCGACATATCCATGCATACAGGCGGCTTGTCATATTCCCCTATCACCGTTGAACTGCCGTCCATGTTGTATGAATTAAGCCTTATATTCTCGATTGTCCCGCCATCGCTGTATGTGTAGTTAAAAAGATACATTGTTCCGTCGTCTGCTATGGCGTAGCAGCCGGGAATATTGCTTATGTCATAGGTGATAAAGTCATCATACTCATCTGATAAAACTTCGGCTTCGGGCTCTTTTGTGTTACAGCCTGTCAGCAGCATAAAAAAACTAAGAAGTAATACCGCTGTTTTTTTCATCATAATATCTCCTCTGCGGCGGTAAATTGACCGCTTTCGTGGTCGTTGCCATCAAAGATAATTCGGGCAATTTTCCCGTCCGTTTTCAAAGCATACATATCATTTCCGCAGGTATAAACGGATTTGTAAGCATTTTTACTTTCATATTTGGTAAATTTGCCGTCAGGTTCAGCCCTGTAAAATGAGATACCGTCATACAGGCAAAGCACTCCGTCCTCAAAGCCGTAATCCAGAAAATAAACCGGGTCGCCGCTGCTCTGTTTAAGGGAAAATATCTCAAGCTCTCCATCGGAAAGGTCTATCTTTTTAACGCTGTTTGAGTGAATATTGTCAAAATCGTTGCAGATATAATACACACTGTTCCCGAAAATACATATATTCCCTGCGTTTTGGGGTTCTTCATACAGTAACATCTCTGTTCCCGAGGTTTCATCAAGCGTTCTTATCTCTCCTCCGGAAAAGAATACGCTCATTTCGTTCTGATATACAAATTCCTTTCCGTAGCATTTCTCCGCATTTTCTCCGTTCAGCCCACATTCCATGCTTGTCAGTCCCAGCATATAGCTGCCGTTGTCCAGAACCTTCATTTCCGCTGTCTGATAGAATATACTATCGCTGTGTACCGAGAGCGAATAAACATCTGCGCTGATGATAAGCTCCTTTTCCATTGTGGAAAGGTTCAGACAATACACATTTCCGCATTCAAATATCGTTCCGCCCTTGGGTATCATGTAGTATAGCTTCCCATCGTATAAGTTGAGGGACATGGCATTATCATCAGACAATTGAATGACAGCGCTGCCGTTTTTCTGATACAACCCGCTGTTATCGGAATAAAACAATGTGTCGGTTTCCGAAACATAGCACATCTTTGCAGGAATTTCGCATTTCAGGTTGACCGAGTTGTTTTCGCTGCTTTTGCCGAGATTGCAGCGTATTTGTTCAAACTCGTTTTCGGTAAAATCGGGTCGAGAAACAGTTTCTGAGGATATTATAGACTCCGGTTCTTCGCTGATATACTGGCTGTCTGTCACGCTTATATCGCTCTGATTTGAACAGGCTGTTAAGAAAATAATGCCAAACATAATGATGAAACTTTTTTTCATTAAAAACACTCCGTATCGATAATTTAGGGCAATACCGCATAATTATAGTCGTGCGATTGCGCAGTCAGATTTTTCGTCAGATCGCACAAAAACGGCGCAGGCGGGCTGACACCCGTCAAGACGTTTTTGTGCGATATGTACCGCTGTCCAGCCCGGATTTGTTGTTGGTCATGTAGAGATTGTTGGCTTTCACTGTTTTAGACCAGTTCGCACCATCGACCTCGTTCCATATCCACAGCCCCCAGTACTTTTCAAGGGTCTGCTCGGCGGTTATGGATTTTACAGATGTGCCGTTTGTTTTGCTCGTACAGGTTGCAGTTGTGCCGCTTATTGATAATTGAGATACAGGGTTATTTGCTATCTCATAAGCTGGCATAACTATCTCTGTATCTAAAGCTGAACTCAACTCATTTGCCGATGCGACTGTAGCCATACCGATGGTCATAATTGCTGCCAGAACCGCTGATATGATTTTTGAGCATTTCATGAGCGCATCCTCCTTTCAGTAAATATTCAGAGAGATTTGCCTCTCTAATAATATCAATCTGAAAAGATAATTTCTGTGAGCGAAAAAATGAGATTTCATTCAACTTTGGCACTTTTTGCTAAATCTAACAACGATATTTTGGATAGATTGCCCTCAACCGTAAAAATATACTCTCCATTATCCCAAACCGCTTCGCATGAAATATCGTCATCATTGCTCCAATCAATGAATAATCCCTTATGTCCGTTAATTTCAACTTCTTCAAAGGGGTAGCCTTCTGTATTGAAATGATGGTCAAATTCTTTTTTCACAGTTTGTGTAAGCACTATGGTTTTATTTGCATCATCACTATATTGATATATTGTCCACACACTTATATTATCAGAAACTCTCTCTATCTCCTTATACCCCTCCGGCAGCTCGGATAAACAGTATACCTGTTCAATTACCTCCGGCACACCGGAAGCATTTCCAACGAAAAGCTGTGTATTATCACTGTGCTCCTTCATGCTGAAAGAACTATAAAAATAAATTCTAACCGCGCCTGTGACCACGACCACAGCAAGAAAAATTACTGCTATCAGAATTAGCACCTTTCTTTGGTTGAGCTTCAACCTTTTTGACGGCTTTGAAACAGAACAAGGCAGTGCAAGAATGCGCTTCATATTCCGCCGGTGCCGTAATGAAAAATGATGAACCGGTACCTCGCCAGTCACAGAATATTCTTCCATGCACACCTGTTCAAGAACCTGATCGAATTGTATCTCGTTCATTTTTATCCCTTTCCGATAAAGTCGTTGATCCTGCCGTATGCGTCTGAGAGTCTACGGCGGACTGCGGCTTCATTTATTCCGAGAACACCTGCGATTTCGCGATTAGTAAGACCATAAACGCCTTTCAGGATCACTGCCTGCTTTTTCGCCTCAGACAGGGTCTTGATAAATGCCACAAGTTCCTCCCAGGACACCTTCCCGATAGCTTCCTCCTCGACGGATAATTTGCAGTCAGGGAGATCCTCCGGCAGTTCTTCAAACTTATATTTTCCTTTTTCTTCAAGTATTTGCAGAACAATGTTCCTAATTATAATAACCGCATATGGCAGTCTTTTGTGAGGTTCGATCGTAAAAAATCTGTTCGGATATTTTACAATGCGCAGGAATGTCTCTTGCACAGCATCCTCGGCTTCTTCGGAGCTATGTAATCTGGCATACGCTATTGAATAAAAACGGTTCTTGTTTTCCTCGTAAAATTCAGATAATATATTTCGCTGCTCATCTGTTTCAAGCATGGCAAGCGCAGCAGAGATCATCGTATCAACTCCTTATTGTGGATTGTATCTATTGTATCACAAATAAACTGTCAAATCAAGGAGTTTTCTAAGAACGCTCACTCCCACGGCTTATTATACTCCCTATAAGCATTCAAGCTGGCTTTCACCGCTTCCGTCACCCGATTGAGCATATACTGCTTATAAGCTGCCGCTAAAACCTGATTGTGTTCTTCATCGCCGAGGTCAACATAATCCTCCCACGCATTCTCCAATTTTGAGAAATTCTCAAAGTAGCGGAACAGAGAGCCGAGAACGCTTGAAACCTCATCTTCGCCGTTGCAGAAATCGTAGTCCTCACAAAGCTCTTGGAACAAGTGGTTGATGACAGACAGCTTTTCGTAGTCCTTATCCTTGACAAGCTGCGCCAAAAACTCTGCGGCACTGTCGGATAGTCCCGTAAACTCGCACACGGTTTTCATCTTGCCCTTTTGGGCTGTAGTGTTCGTTCTGCCGATAAGGTAGTCTGCATTCACATTCAGCACGTTGGCAATTCTCGCAAGGATTTCAATATCCGGCATTCGCTTGTCGTTCTCGTAATAGCCGAGGGTGCTTTTGGATATGCCCACCATATCGGCGAACTGCTCAATCGTGTAGCCGTTCTCCTTGCGGAGTTCCCTCAATCTTTTTCCAAACACCTGTTCGCAGGTGTTTTTTGTTTGTTCAACCATAGTAAACCTCCTCATAATGCTATCAAAAAGACTATATTTGTGGAAATGCAAACATTTTACCACAAACAGCTTGACAGGTTAATCGTGAAATGGTATAATCGCATTACCGCCCACGATAGTCGCCCTTTACACTATACTACCACAATCATCGGTATATGTCAAGCGGCATTTCATATCTGAAAGAAAAAATTTTCTTTTCAGTTTTGCAATCATCTTATTCTTTTGGAAAGGAGGATTTACCTATGATTTCTTACGAACCTTTTTGGGACTACCTTGATTGGCACGAGATTTCCACCTACACGCTAATCAACAAACATCACATAAGCAGCAGCACAATCAACCGTCTGCGGCATAATAAACCTATCAGCACGGAAACTATTGACAAGCTCTGCAAAGCGCTGGATTGCGATGTCGATGATATTATCAAGTACACAGACAGCGAGCAAGAGGCATAGATGCGGTCTGCTCAACAGATTGACTATGTCGCCAACTTGGCTTGATTGAGTGTATGCTTGACTTATCGGCTACAATGTACTTTTAACAGAAAACGGGCATACTCAATAATCCGACTATACAGCAGACTTAATTTGACAATCAAGCGTGGCATTCTGCCCGATATGGTGGTTATGAACAGGGGTTTTAGGGGGATTGTTCCCCCTAACGCAGGCTATTTTGTTGACAAAATAG
>CAMAGG010000197.1 GCA_945833805.1 uncultured Clostridia bacterium
GATCTCAGAGAAAAAGCGTGATCCCGAAATGCACCAAACCAAGAAGGGCAACGAATGGAAATTCGGTATGAAATGCAATATTGGAGTATCAGACTGAATATCCCAAAATAACGGTCAAACAACGGACAAAACAAAAAATCATAAAAAACAACTCCGCCAACGCCGAAATTACGACGTTTGCGGAGTTATGTTTGGTGCCGCTGACCGGACTTGAACCGGTACGGTATTGCTACCGAGGGATTTTAAGTCCCTTGTGTCTGCCGATTTCACCACAGCGGCATTAAAACATTATAATTATATCATAATTTTTCCGTTTTGTCAAGTGCTTAAGTTTATTTTTCTGGATAGCTGTGATACATAGATAAAGCAAATCGTTCTTATTATCAGGGCATTATCGGAAAAACCGCCCGGAGCGTTTTCCGGGCGGTCAGCCTATGTACAGGCTTGAATTCTTATGTCAATGCGGGCTTGCCGCGCTGTAATGTCGGTGCGGAGAAAAACTTGTTTCTGCGCGGAACCTCAATTAGCAGCCAAAGCCGCCGCAGATGGACTTGATCAGCTCGCAGAGCTTGTCAAGACCGCAGAAAGAAAAGAAATTGCACATGATTTTTACCTCCTGATTTATTTCCCCCGTGCGGGGGATCATATTAATTATACACCATCATCGAGGCAAGTTCAATGCAAAGATATTTCCATAAGGGGTAACGCTTACCGGGAATTCTTTCCGGCGTTCCGGCGCGCGGCGATCGTGAATAGGATAAGCACCGCCGGGAAAATCGCCGCAAACGGAAGTCCGGATTTCAGATCCCCGCCCATTGCACCGGATATTAAGCCGACCAGAGTAGGTCCTCCGGAGCAGCCGGAATCCCCGGCGAGCGCCAGCAGCGCGAACATCGCAGTACCTCCCCGGGGAAGCGCTTCCGCAGCGGCGCTGTAAGTTCCAGGCCACATACAGCCTACGGAAAATCCGCAAAGTCCGCACCCGATAAGCGAAAGCAGCGGTATCGGCGAGAACGAAGCCAGCATATAGGAGAAAATACACAGCAATCCGCACCATGACATATATTTCAGGATATTTATTTTCGCGCTTATTTTTGCGTAGAATACCCTCGAAAAGCCCATAAGGACTGCGAAAAAACATGGTCCCATTAGGTCGCCCACTGCCTTAGGGACTCCAAGTGCGCTTTCCGCAAATGCAGACGCCCACTGGCTCATTGCAAGCTCGCTTCCGCCGGCGCACAGTATAAGCACTGCCATTATCCAGAATACTCTGGAGCGGCAAAGCTCCCGTATCGACATTCCGTCGTTTCCTCCGGTGATCTCCGGGATAGGTACGCGGGTGAAATATACTGCATTCAGCGCCGGAATAACTGCCCATAACAGCGTCAGAACTCTCCAGTTCTCTTTTCCGAATGCGTAAAGAAACAGCGTTGAAAGCAGCACTGTCACAACGCTACCCCAGCAGTAAAACGAGTGCAGAAGCCCCATTGCTCCCGCCTTGTTGTCGCTGGGGCAGCTTTCCACCAGAGGGCTTATCAGTACCTCTGTCAGCCCTCCGCCAACTGCGTACAGAATTACCGCAGTCATAAGCCCGGCAAAAGGCGGCAGGAGAAACGGCAGAATGCCAAGCCCGGCAATTCCCGCGCAGGCGAAGATATGCGCTCCGATCAGCGCGGCGCGGTAGCCTATCCTGTCCACGAATTTTGCGGAAAGCAAGTCAACGGCAAGCTGTACGACAAAATTCACCGTGACCAGCAGCGTTATCTGTTCAAGCGGGATCTTGAATGTATCCTGAAATATCAGAAACAGCAGCGGCGCAAAGTTGTTGACTATCGCCTGCGTGATATATCCGCCGTAGCTTGCAAGTACGGTGTGTTTGTAATTACTCTTAATTGACATATATTTTTCCAAAATTCAGGGCTTCGATCGCGAAGCCCTTAAAATGTTTATTTGTTAAGACCAAGTATGTAATCAGCCGCGTCATCAAGCGTTCCCTGCGGGAAGCGCCCGGTATCCTCGCCGTTAGGATTTTCTGTGAATTCATTGGCAAGAAATACCTTAATGCCAAGCTTTTCAGCTACCATATCCTCGGAAACGTTGTTGCCGACCATAACGCAGTTTTCCGGCTGAACTCCGATCTTTCCGAGAATTTCAGTGAAATAAGCCGTGTTGGGCTTGCAGAAGGTGCTGTTGTCATAATATGTGATAAGCTCGAAATCCTCCGGCTGGAGATTTACCCATTTCAGGCGAGTGAGTACCCCGTCAAGCGGGAAGATCGGATTTGTCGCAAGAACGACCCTCAGCCCGGCATTTTTGAGCCTCTGGATCAGCGGCTTTCTGTCCGGTACATATTTCAGGCTTGCCTTTGCCTTGTCAAACTCGTGGGTGTAGAAATCGTCGCATTCACCCCGCGCGTCCGTAAGTCCGGGATTCATCGCGTTGAAGGTTTCCCAGAACGCTTCGGAATTGGGACGGCTGCCGTCGTTCATGATCATTGACTTTGTACCAGCCCAGACGGATTTCACAGTGTGCTTCGGCTCATAGCCTAACGGCGCAAGCCGCTTGCACAGCTCGCCGAAATATATGTTCACGAAATCCTCCTGCTCAAATGGAAGCAGGGTTCCGTCAAGGTCAAACAGTACTGTCGTTATCATTAGTTATCTCCTTTGCGTCCTTTGCAGCGCGGCGCTTTTCAATGGCGGCGTGCTGCTTTTCAAGCTTTTTCTGATATGAGGCTTTGGCATCATCGTCGGATTTATACAAAGACCGGGTAAGCGTCCACCTGTCCGCTGCGGCGCGCTTGCAGACCAGCTTCACGAGGAATTCTCCGTGTTCCGGGCAGGAGCATATATTGTTCTTTCTCACCACACCCAGCGACAGCCATTCGCCGTTGGAGAGAACCTTTCCACATTCGGGGCAGGGGATCTCGGTAAATTGCTGCTCCGTAGTTATCCTCCGGATATCCGGAATATTCCGGAATATTTCCCTGGAAATAACTGGACGCTGACCCGCTGACATACCGGAATATTCCGCAAGCCCCTTTTTCATGTCCAGCTTCCGGCAGACCTCAAAGGTGAACCAAGCGTCGTTCATTGCGTCATGTGCCTGTGCGTCCATGGGTATCTGAAGCCGCTCCACAGCGTCGGAAAGCGACCACTGCACCCGCTCGTTGTCGATCTGGTTTTTGTAGATAAGCTGCAAGTTGACATAATCACTGCCAAAGGATCGGTCAAGCCCGTGCAGCTCCAGATTGTCCGCAAGCATGGCAATATCGTCGAAGCCCCATGTGATGAACCGGAATTCCGGCGAACACCATTCCCGCAGCCTCTCGAACGCTTCTGGAAAGCTCTCGCCCTGAGCCAGCATTTCGCTGGTGATTCCGGTGATCTTTTCAACATGGCGGTTCATTTTTTTGTAGTACTTCGGAGCAACGTTGATCTTCAGCTTGTCAACAAAGTTGAAATTCTCGTCTGCCTTTACTGCGCCGATTTGTATTATCTCGCCCCGCAGCAGGACAGGCTGCTGAACGGTGTGAGCGCGGTCAAGTGCCTGATTCCATTCCATGTCAAGAATTATATAGTACATCTGACATAAACTCCATTAAAGCATAAGCTTGCCGCCGACATTGTCATGCCGCCACTCAACGAACTCGTCGTATGTGCCGGCGCGGTCAAGGCAGCCGTTTTCGGTGATCTCGATAATGCGGTTTGCGGCGGTTTCTAGGATCTCGTGGTCATGAGAAGCGAACAGCAGATTGCCCTTGAATTCCGACAGACCGTTGTTTACCGCGGTGATGCTTTCAAGGTCGAGGTGGTTCGTGGGTCGGTCGAGAATGAGCACGTTGCTCTGGAACAGCATCATTCTTGAGAACATACAGCGAACCTTTTCGCCGCCTGAGAGCACATTTACCGGCTTGAACACATCATCGCCGCTGAAAAGCATACGTCCTAAGAAGCCGCGCAGATAGCTCTCGGTTTCGTCCTTTGAGTACTGCCGCATCCAGTCGAGGATCGACAGCTGGCAGTCGTCAAAGAATGCGCTGTTGTCATTCGGGAAGTAGCTTACAGATGTGGTGCTGCCCCATTTGAAGCTGCCCTCGTCCGGCTGCATTTCCTCCATGAGAATCTTGAACAGGGTAGTCACAGCGATCTCGTTGTTGCCGACAAATGCGATCTTGTCGCCCTTTCCGACGGTGAAGCTTACATTGTTCAGTACCTTTACACCGTCCACGGTCTTGGACAGTCCGGTGACCTGAAGAATATCTTTTCCTACCTCGCGTTCCATGTCAAAAGCAATGTAGGGGTATTTTCTGCTGGAAGCCGGCAGCTCCTCCACCGTCAGCTTGTCGATAAGCTTGCGACGGGAGGTCGCCTGCTTGGACTTGGACTTATTCGCGGAGAACCGCGCGATGAAGTTCTGCAATTCCTTTATTTTTTCCTCGGCGCGCTTGTTCTGCTGCTTTATCATGCGCTGAATGAGCTGCGAGGACTCATACCAGAATTCATAGTTACCGACATACATCTTGATCTTGCCGTAGTCGATATCCACAATATGGGTGCAGACGTTGTTCAGGAAGTGACGGTCGTGGGATACGACGATGACCGTAC
>CAMAGG010000198.1 GCA_945833805.1 uncultured Clostridia bacterium
CGGAGAAAGCTAGATTGAAAAGGTGGGAAAATCACTGCACGCGAAAAAGCACATGGGGGTGCTGTTCCTCAGATTTGATTTCTCTCAGCCGATTTCCGGCATGGAGGCTCAGGATATTTTCAGAAACATAAATTCCGTATATGAGCATATCATGCCTATAATCGACATGAACGGAGGAACAGGTTATAACTTCCTGTTCAACGGACTGAGCGCGATCTTCCCGGAGAGCACGGAAAGCGCGCTTCAGGCGGCGATCAGGATTCGGGAAACGATAAACTCGTACAACGAAATACAGCGTTCGAAGAACAAGCGTACCGCCGAGGTTCGTATAGTTATAAGCGAGGGAGAGGTACTTCTCGGATTTATCGGCGATGACAAGCGAATGGAACCGACGGTGGTTTCCACTGCTATCAATGAGTCAGAGGAGATCGAAAAGATCCTTTCTGACAGCGGATTGTACATCGTATGCACAGAAAGCGCGTTCCGGTCGCTGCCTGAGAACAAATACAGAAACCGTTGCATTGGAAGCTTTGTTACCGCCGAGGGAGCGCGGGTGCTCTACGACATGTATGACAGCGATCCTTACACGATGATAAAGCTTAAGGAACAGTTCATGATGAAATTTGAGCTTGGCGTAAACCTGTTCAAGAAGCAGGATTTCGTGAACGCGAGAAACGTGTTCATGGATATCGCCAAATATGCGGCAGACGACGGCGTTTCGAGAAATTATCTGTATCTTTCCGAACGCAATATCTCCGCAGAAAAGAAACAGCTTACCTACACGGTTTATTCCGATGACGGACAGGAGCTATGACCGGCAGCGTCAATTTTGTAAGGAAAGGATCTTATCTGTATGATAAATAAGATTTTCAGCGTTTTCAGAATGCTGGGGCGCGTGCTGAAAAACCTGTTCCTTAGACCATTCAGGACGGTTTATTCAAGAGTAAAATACTTCTTCAGCGCGGGCCGTCTTGTCAGCGCTGTGCCGGGAGTTGCGAAGAAGTTTCCGAAAATAATCAAGACAAGGCCGGAAAAGCGTGAGGATTACTTCGACTGGGGCGCGTTCTATATTGCAAAGTCCCTTGTTCTGATTATTGTGGTTATCCTTGTTGCGGTCCCGCTGCTGTACATATTCTTTCTGCACCCGCTGCTTACAAGCTGGTTCTGGGTGAAGGATTTCACGGTTGATGACGTTGGTCTTTCCTCCTACTCCGGCAGGGTGTGCATTTATTACGATGAGGAGCACACCGAGCTTAAGTTCTACGGCCGTCTTAAGGACGGAAAGGCGATAGAAAGCGGCGAGGAATACTACGAGAATGGAAGAAACAAATATATCGGAGAATACGCCGACGGCTTATACGAGGGCGACGGTATCCTATACTACGATGACGGCGCTGTGATGTACCGCGGGGATTTTTCCGGGGGCAGGTATAATGGCATCGGAGAATATACCGATGAAAACGGTGATCTGTACAGCGGAACCTTTGATAAGGGAAAGCTGAACGGCAGCGGAACGCTTACCTCCAAAGGCGTTCTGTATTATGACGGAGAATTTGCCGACGGAGTAATAAACGGCGAGGGAAAGATACTCTATGCCGATGGAACGGTCAGATATTCCGGCAGCTTCAGCAATGGACTTCTGAACGGCAATGCTCTCGAGTATTACCCGAATGGCACGCTTAAATACAACGGCGGGTTTACCGCAGGGCTTTACAACGGAAACGGCATATTGTATTACGAATCCGGAAAGAAGCTGTATTCCGGCGAGTTCGAAATGGGTAAGTATTCCGGAAACGGAACTTTGTATAATTCTGACGGCGCAAAGCTTTATTCCGGAGAATTTGAGGAGGGCGTTTACAGCGGCAGCGGAACTCTTTACGGCGCTGACGGCAGCGTTACTGTCGGAAGCTTTGCGGAAGGAGTTATTGTCGGAGCAGCGGAGCGTTCCTTTACAAGCGGAAGAAAATACGAGGGCTGCTTTGCAGATGGACTGATGAACGGAAACGGAACGCTTTCTGAAGTGACCGGAGAGGTTCTTTATACCGGCGCATTCCTTGACGACGACATTGATTATCGCAGTATCATCGGAGCAGAGCCGGGTACTATCAAGGAAGTGATGCAAAGGCTTGTGCAGACGGTTGACAGCGACTGCTTTTACCTCAAGGACAGCAGCTTTGGTATCGCGATGAAATGCAGCTTTGCAACGGCGGACAGTCCGGCAAAGGTCGTAGAAGCATATACACGTCCTATAAGCGGAACAGCTCAGACGATATTCTCCGAAAAGGATATCAAAGCGCCTTCCGCCCGGTCAGTCGGCGAAGTCAAAACCGCATATCTTCCTAACTGGGCAGCCACCGAGTTTGGAATAGACAGCGGCAGCGTAAAATGTTACGCGGCATATTATGACGGATTTACAGTATATTACTGGACGGACAGCGTTTCAGGAATATTGCTGCTTAAGTCCGCAGATGTTTCATCAAATTCATCAGTCGAAGGAACTGCTTCTTCGGACGGAGAGTCCGGGCAGGGGCTTACTTCGCAGGAAATAATTGATCTTTTTAACGAGCTTGGGCTTGATATAAACGACTTTTCCAGTCTTGGATTTGAAGCAGAGTAATTTCAGAAGGAGGGGCGCAGATGAATAAAAAAGCAATAGCAGCTTGCGCGGCAGCGTTAGGACTTGTATTTGCTGCGGAAAGCTCCTCCGCATTCACCCTGTATTCCGAGGGAAAGAGCGCCGCGTTTATTGCAGACGGCTATACAGAGGATCTGAAACAGCTGAATAACGATCTGTATGAAGCTATAAAGAGCTATTCCACTGCGCCGGCGGAGGTTTCTGAAGAATCAGAAGCTGAGGACAGCACCGATGTGGAAAGCAGCGAAGCTCTGCCGGAGGAGGAAAAGCCGGACACTGCCACGCCTTATACCGGACTTATCGACCTTACGCAGGAATATCATTCCAAAGCGGCTGAATCCGGTATTGAACTTGCGGGGAAGCTCATGGATTATGACATCTGCCTTAAGAAGCTGAAAATACTGATTGGCAGATACGACGTAAGAAAAGAGAATGCGGAAAGACTTGCAAAACTTGCGCTGACCGGTGAGTGCGACTCAAAGGAGGCTTCGGATGCAAAGGACGAGGCAGACAGCTATTATTTTGATATAAAGTCGCTGCTGTTCGATATAAGCGTCCTCAAGACAGAAATTGAGAATATCACCGGAGAAACGCTGAGGGACGACTTTGATTTTAACAGAGTGTACATGATAACGGACGCTCTGAAGATAACTGACGCCGGGCTTAATGGTCTTACGCAGTTTGGTTCGCTGTATGTTCCGGAGGGTGTGAAGTTGCCGGAATTGGAGGAGGTGGACTGCTCCTCTCAGCTCAATGACGCGGTACAGTTATATTACGCGCTGGGAGCGGCGCTCCGGGAGTATATTTCAGCCGCAGCCGCGGAAAAAGAGGGCAAAAACGATCTTATGCTCAGTCAGACGACCTCCGAGGAGCTGAGGAAGCTTACCGAAGCGAAAGAGGACTGCTTCCTGGCGGCGGCGCAGGCAAAAGCGGATCTTTCAAAGGCGCTTATTGCCTTAGACAATACTTCCGGCAACGCTCTTACCGGAGCGGTAATGAGTTCGGAGGAAGCCACCGTCCTGAACTGGACGATTCCTGAAAGCGTTTATGGCAGAGGAATATGGCTTGCATTCAGGACAAGCGGCGGCGCGGCGTTATGCCCTGTGTCATATCCCGCGGGAACATATCCCATTGATGAAGATGACGAATCCAAGTACACATACACGTTGAAGTATGACGGTAAGGAGATCGGCAGGGCAGCCTGCGGAGCTGTATGTTATATTCCTGGGATAGAGTACAAGGACGGATTTAATTACGCGGAGATAAACTTTTTCCGCGACGGAATACTCGTCGGAGAATATAAGGTGAACATATTCACACCCTATGGCAAATTTGAGTGACGATGAAAGGTGGAAATCTGTTATGACGGATTATACAGCCATATTTGAGGCAGGAGAATCTTTGGTGGAGCTTCTGCGCAGCGAGATGTCGCCGGAGCCTGTCGCAAAAAAGGAACAGATAGGCTTATGTGAGCCGCAGTCGCCGGAGGATTACCAGCTCACCGTGTGGATATATAATATTGAGGAGCAGAAAGACTCAGGACCGATGACAGGTTATATAACCGATCCTGAAAATCCGCTCATAGAAAGATTTGCACCTACGCGTCTGCGTTTGCAGGTACTTATTTCAGCTCACAGCAAAGCCCCGGCGATACAGAAATACGCCGACGAATACAGGATAATCGGCAGAGCGATGCAGGTCCTGAGGGATACTCCCTCTATACCGCAGGAATTCCTTAAAGGTACGCTTGCCGAGCAGAGAGAGCCTGTGTTGATCGAGATCACCAAGCTCAGCACCGAGGAGCTTGTAAGGGTATGGAACAATACGCAGAAAACAGTTCGTCCCTCTTTTGGAATCACACTGTCGCAGATCATGATGAGATCCAACCGCACAAGACAAGTCGGCGCGCGTGTGGCTTCTGCGGAGTTTACAACAAATCAGCGTAA
>CAMAGG010000199.1 GCA_945833805.1 uncultured Clostridia bacterium
TGTTATAATAAAAAATAGACAAAATATAAAGTCAAGGGGGAATAAACCATTGGACGGAAACGCATTCAATCCTCATAACATATACGCAAATTTCATTGCAACGATCGAATCAATAAACTTCTGGGACGTTATTGATTTCCTGCTGCTTGTAGTGATGTTCTTTGTCGTTATCCGGCTTATGAGGGAAACCCGCGCGACGCAGCTTTTCAAGGGTATTATGCTGCTGCTTGTGGTGCTGCTCATCATGGCGATATCTCCGCTTAAGGTAACGAGCTTCCTGTTCCAGAACCTTATTCAGGTCGGGCTTCTGGCGGTGGTTATCGTGTTCCAGCCGGAGCTGCGGCGAATGCTTGAGAAGATAGGCAACGCAAAGGTCGTGAAAATGAAACAGATGCCTGAGCAAAGGCGGGAACGCACCATTCAGGGAATTGCGGACGCCTGCGAACAGCTCAGCCGCACTAAAACCAGCGCAATTATTCTTATTGAGCAGAAAGTGAGCCTTGACGGCTGGATCGAAAGATCCACGGTCATCAACGCCGAGCCGGACACTCAGCTTTTCTGCAATCTGTTCTATTTCAAAGCGCCTATGCACAATACCGCAGTCATTGTCAGCAGCGACAAGATATACGCGGCGGGCTGTATTTTAAAGGGGACGAATTCCGACTCCGACGAGGAAGCACGGTTTGAGGCAGTAAAGAATATCGTTGACAGCACAGACGCTCTGGCAATAATCTCGTCCGAGAAAACCGGGCAGCTTGCGTTCCTGAAAAAGGGACAGTACACAGAAATGGTATACGATCCGAAAGAGAAGATAAAGATCAATCTCCGTTCCGGAATGAGTATCGGCGAGGACGAAGCCGAGGAGAAAAACCTTAACTTTCTGGATACGGTCGCCGCAAGAGAGGACGCGATCCGTGGTATATCCGACGCCTGCGAGCGGCTCAGCCGTACCAGGACGGGGGCGCTGATAGTTATTGAGCGGCAGACAAAGCTGGGCGATATCATTGAGCAGTCCACCGTGATCGACGCAAAGCCCGACCCGGATTTTATCTGCAATCTGTTCTACAACAAGGCTCCGCTCCATGACGGCGCGGCGATAATTCGTGGAAACAGGGTTTATGCGGCGGGCTGCTTCCTGCCGATGACTGCAAAGGGTCAGTATATGGACGTTGACCTTGGCTCTCGTCACCGCGCGGCGGTCGGAATGACCGAAAATTCTGACGCGCTGGTTATCGTAGTATCCGAGGAAACCGGCATTATCTCCGTTGCCGAGAGCGGGCAGCTTACCCGTTCCATTAATCAGCAGGATCCTAAGAAATGGCTCACGCACATTCTTCAGGACAGAATGCCAGCCGTCGCAAAGAAAGGGCTGTTCGGCAGAAAATTCCGCAGCGGCGCAAAAACCGGCGACTGATCGTAGGAGGATCAATGGAAAACAAATCTAACATCGGCAGCAGGGGAAATTCAGAGGGCGCAAAGAAGCGTAAGAGCCTGCCGGATTATATTAAAGCGTTTTTTGCAGCGTGCCGTGACAGTTCAAATATCACAACGCTGCTGCTGAGCGTCATACTGGCTCTCGTAGTATGGTTAGCAGTGAGGGTCTGGGCATACCCGGATACCACCCGTACTATCTCCGGAGTAAGCGTTGAGGCTCAGATCACACAGTATATGAAGGAGCACAACCTTGAAATAACCGGAATGAGCGATCAGATAGTGAAGCTTGAGCTGTCCGGAAAAAGTGTGGATATATACGACCTTGAAGCCGAGGACTTTACGGCGAAGCTGGATCTATCCGCGGTACGCAGCGCGGGAACATTCCCGGTCGAGGTGAACATCTACCGCAAGGATAATCTGAACGAGGAGGCTGCGACCGATGATTATTCTCCCCGCATCGTGACCCTTGTCGTGGAGGAGATCGTTACCCGTGAGTTTGAGATAACCGCCGACGCTTCAGGAATAAGCATTACGGACGACTATTATCTTGACACAATTACAGCGTCTCCGGCGGTGGTGAAGATCACCGGATCTGTCGATCTTCTGAATAAGATCAGCCGGGTTGAGGCAAAGGCTGATGCAAACAGCACGCTGACGGAAAGCCTTTCGCTTGAAACAGACCTTATGCTGTATGACAGCAACGGCTCCGGCATCTCAAAGGAGAATCTCACTATCAGCGCGGACAAGGCGCTGGTAACTATTCCGGTTTATCCGAAGAAAGAGCTTCCGCTTACCTTCTCCTTCGCGGGAATACCGCAGAATTTCGATATCAGCAGTCTTGAATATTCTATCCAGCCGGAGAGCATTATGGTCGCTGCGCCGGACGAGAGCATATTCAATCTCAGCGAGCTTAATATCGGAACTATTAATATCTCTGACATCAAGTTCAACCAGACCACTTCGACGATACCTATCATGCTGCCGGACGGCTATAAGAACCTCTCCGGAAACAACAGTGCGAGAATTACATGGAACATCGCTGATTACGGCAAGCTGGACTTCCCGGCGACAAATATCACGGTGGTAAATGAGCCGGACAACATGGACGTTGAGATAATCACGCAGGAGCTGACGCTCAGTGTTATTGGTCCGTCCGGACAGCTCAGCGCCCTTTCCTCCGGGAACTTCTACGTCACGGCAAATCTTCTCGGAGTGTCGCTGCACGACGGCTCTCAGGACGTTCCGGTAACAATAACTATCAGCGGCGCCGGCGGCAGAAAGTGCTGGGCTCTTGGAAACTATACGATCACCGTCAGCGCAAAGACGAAAACAACGGTGGACGAGGAATAAATGGCGATAATTGTATCACAGATAAAAACTTCACTGGAGGAGGCACGGGATAATGCTGTGGCAAAGGCATTATCCCAGCTTTCCATTGATCGGGAGGAAACCGCCTCGGCGCGGCTGTACAAATCCTCCGTAGACGCGCGGCGGGATATCTGCTTTGTAAACTCGGTGTATATTGAGCTTAAGAACCCCGCAAAGGAAAAGCGGCTTGCTGAAAAGCGGCAGAACGTCCGTCTGTATCAGCCGGAGGAGCTTAAGGTGGATTTCGGCTCGGAGAAGCTGCGGGGTGATATCTATGTGGCAGGCTTTGGCCCGGCGGGAATGTTCTGCGCTCTGACCCTGTGTGAGTTCGGATATAAGCCGGTGGTTCTGGAGCGGGGTGCTGACATGGACAGCAGAATACGCGCCGTGGAGGGCTACTGGGCAGGCGGCGCGCTTGACCCGGCGACTAACGTGCAGTTCGGCGAGGGCGGCGCGGGTACTTTTTCCGACGGAAAGCTCACCACAAGGATCGGCGATCCGCTCTGTTCAAGAGTTCTTGAGCGCTTTGCGGAATTCGGCGCACCGGAGGAGATACTGACGCAGGCAAAGCCCCACATCGGCACTGACAGGCTGCGGGGAGTGGTAAAAAACCTCCGGCAGCGGGTGCTGGATCTAGGCGGAGAGATACGCTTTCTGTCGCCGCTCACCGGAATTTTCCTCAGGTCAGGGCGGGTGGATAAGATATCCGTGAGCGGCGGGGAAATGCCCTGCGGCGCTCTGGCTCTCGCGGTAGGTCATTCCGCCCACGATACCTTCAGAATGCTGCTGGACAGCGGAATTGAGCTTGTGCCGAAGCCCTTTTCGGTGGGCGCGAGAATAGAGCATCTTCAGACTGACATAAACCGGGCGCTTTACGGGAAATATGCGGAGCACCCGGCGCTTCCTCCTGCGGAATATCAGCTTTCCTATCACGAGGGAGAGCGGGGAGTTTACACCTTCTGTATGTGTCCCGGAGGGTATGTGGTGGCTTCGGCGAGCGAGCCGGGAACTGTCGTTACCAACGGAATGAGTTATTTTGACCGCGCCGGGAGGAACGCGAACAGCGCGGTGCTGGTGTCTGTAAATCCGGAGGATTTCGGCGGTGGGCAACTTGGCGGCATGGAGTTCATTCAGCGGCTGGAGCAGCGCGCATTTCAGATGGGAAAGTCCGGCAGAGCGCCGGCGGCTCTGACAAGGGAGTTTATTTCCGGCGGCAGCGCATTTACCATCGGCAGGGTCGATCCTACCTATTCGCTTGGGGTTGAGCCGGCGGATCTGAGTAGACTTTTCCCGAAGTTCGTAAGCGAGCCGATGAAAAACGGACTGCAATATTTCAACCGTAGAATTGCCGGATTTTCGGACAGCGACAGCGTTCTGACGGCGATAGAGAGCCGCAGCAGTTCTCCTGTGCGGCTTCCGCGAAACGAATCAGGAGCTGCGGACTGCGCCGATAATCTGTTTCCCTGCGGCGAGGGCTGCGGCTATGCGGGAGGAATTATGTCCGCGGCGGTGGACGGAATACGCACGGCAGTGAGGATCATGGAAAAATTCGCGCCGAACGGCGATTGAATAATTACCGAAAATCAATACAAACTACCCCCAGAAGATTAATTCCGGGGGTCAGACTGTCGATAAACCGCCATCTTCGTTGTCACACCGCATAGCGGCAGGCAAAAAGCCTAGCCGTTATGCGGGTTCCTAGGGATAAGCTGATTAAAGCGAAGCGTAA